>JAEUUS010000478.1 GCA_016787545.1 Saprospiraceae bacterium | reverse complement strand
AGTCGCGCTGAATTCAGAGCACGTAAGTATACCAGGTTTGCCGAAACCTACCCTGACTATCCGCTGGAGGTATGGTCATGGATGGAGCGTGTTTTGCTGTAAGAGCATGCTTGCTCGTTATAGTCACCCTGCCACGTTCACATTAAAATTAAACATCGGCGTCTGCAATTTCCCGTACAGCCGCACCCAAATGGGCAAAATCTGCTCGGTGCCGCGCGCCGTGGAGATGTCGCCCAGGTCAATGATGTTGCGGTCGTCCCATCCAAAACTTTTCAGCAGCCCTGCCACGGCTGCTTTCGCGTCGGCATCGTTGCCGCTCATGAAAACACTGTGGTCGCCTGCAATTGCTTTGGGATTGATCATCACCGGGTTGCTCATGGTGTTCAGCGATTTTACCACCTTCAAAGCCGGGAACGCTGCCTGTATTTGCTCGCCCAGCGAATCGGTGTTGCTCACAAAAAGGCTCGGAGGAAAACCTTTGGAGAAATCGAGCGGATTGGTGATGTCCAGCAGGATTTTTCCATTCAGGTTGGCCTCCCCGGCCATTTTCAGGCTGTCGATGGCCGCATAACCGTTCATGGCGTGAATAATAATGCCGTCAGAAAAAGCCGCCGCCTCTGCAAAGGTGACCAGCCGCACAGCGGGATTGTTTTTTATCCAGCCGCCGATGGCGGGATTACCCCTGCCATCGGGCTCCGTACGGGCAAGCGAGGCGGCCACATCACGCGTGCCGATAACTACTTCATGTCCCAAACCTGCCAGGCGACCTGCAAGGGCCTGACCAACTGAACCTGTGCCAAGAATTCCGATTTTCATTTTTTACTGTTTTAATGTAATTAACTGTAATTTTGTGGGCTACTGTATTTTTTATAGCCATGGCAAAAGTATGGTTACCCACCATCAAAAAGCAATAGGCTGTCAAAAAGGATAGCTGGTGTCAATGTTGACAAACACATTGATTATCAATATATTTAGCCGAAAATATTTTTTAAAATGATTATCAACGGAGAAGAAAAATCGATCATGATCCGGGGAGAACTCTTCCATTGCGCCCTGGATCTGACCATGCACTACATAGGAGGCAAATGGAAAACCATTGTGCTTTGGTACCTTCGGAACGACAAAAAACGCTTCTCGGAGCTGAAAAAACAGATTCCGGACATCACGGAGAAAATGCTGAGCCTGCAGTTGAAATCTCTGGAAGAAGACGGGATTGTAAAACGTACGGTGTACGCCGAGGTGCCTCCCCGGGTGGAATATGAACTCACTGATTTTGGTCGGACCCTCAGGCCTGTAGTGGAGGCTATTGCTAAGTGGGGGCGGGAATTAGGGCAGGCAGAGGGCGAGCTCGTGAGCAGGGGGTAGGGGGTTTCCTGATGCTATTCCTTCTCTATTGTTTGGTTTAAGACCTGTAAGGCTTCAAAAAACCGAGGGCATGTACACAAGTTAAATAGAGAATCAATTTCTGAGATTATCCCACTAATAACATCTAGCATCTTGTAACCCGCTGTTTTAACGGCGGGCAAAAGCCGCCCTCCCCATCACATCTAGCATCTTTACAAAACATCAACATCAAATACCCAGGTGAAGGATATGATTTCCAGTATGGCCTTTTTCAAATTTTGGGCTGATGCTGATGTTTTGTAAAGATGCTAGATGTGATGGGGGGTATTCCTGGCCACTCGTTGAAACGAGTGGTTACAAGATGCTAGATGTGTTACCAGATTGCCTTAACATCCAGATATAACTTATGTACATACCATAGGCCTTTTGAAACCTTATAGATCTGAAACCATCTACACTACCGTTGCACTATTACCTTCCGGCACGTACGGTTGCCTTGACTTTGCAGCACAATCAGGTAAATGCCGGCAGGCAAATGATCCAACTCCAGCATATGGCGGTGCTGACCCGCGTCCAAGGTTTTTACAATTTCAGGGTTAACCGGAACTCCCTGCATATCACGAAGCTCCAGGCTCACCATGCCTGGCTCTTGCAAGGCAAATTCAAGCCAGGCAGCATCCATTGCCGGATTGGGCCACAAAATCAACTCCGCAAAACCCAAGCTGCGATCTAAGCCGCTTCTCTCCTGCCCAATCGGGCACCCGAAGGTATTAAGGTGCGCTTCAGCGTAGCTTCCGTTCTCCAGTTTGGCAGCGGCAAGCAGGTAATCCGGCTGACTCTGTTTGGGAAGCACTACCCGGAAAATCTCGGATTGGCCGCTGTGCAAAGCCGTGGAAAGCGCCTGAAAACGCACACTGAAAAACGGCGAAAAATGTGGATTGCGCACCTGATACTGCCGGGCCGGCGTTGGCGCATAAACGCTGTTCTGAGGTGGATCCACAGCCGAAATGCCCGATGGAAGTTCAAACCACGCATATTTCAGCGCAGACGCACAGTGGTTGGTTACCCGAAAACGGTAGGCTACCTCATCGCTGGCGGTCTGCGTACGATCCAGCAATTCCCAGGTAAAACAAGCGCTCGATTTTTCATCGCAGGCATTGTCTGCCTCCGTGATGGTGATTTGAAAACAACAGCTTTGGGTATTGCCGCAGGCATCGCTAGCCTGCCAGCACACCTCATGGCTGCCCAAAGCAAACAAACTTCCACTGAGCCCTCCCGACAGGTTTTCCACCACAAGCCCGTCGCAATTGCAATTGGTAAAGGCCGTTGGCTGAGCATAACCCACCTGCACCGCGGATGCGCCCAAAGGCAGGATTTGCACCTGATTAGCCGGACATTGAACGTCTATCTCCGGGGCGGTATCGGAGCAAAGCATGGTTTGGGCCGGGTTGTTGCCAACCGCAGCCACGCCCGTTGCCGCCGAACGGTTGAAAAACGGTCCGGGCGTAAAAGTGTTATTAAAGGGATTAGTAGCAAAGTTTTCTACTGTTACCGGTATGTTTTCATGGCAACAGCCCTCCAGAGCGCCCTCGGCATTTAATTTCACCACATAGATATTCGACCGGCCTGGTGTGGTTGCTCCCGTTACACCAACAGCAATAAACCCGCCATCTGAGGTTGACAAGACATTCAAAAACCAGTCGTGCCTGTTAGGGTTTCCATAGCTATGACACCAGTCGACCTGCCCGTTTTCTGTTATTTTCATCAGAAAAGCATCCTGAGTTGGCGCATTTGTGCCAGATCCGGGGGACACCAGATAACCGCCGGTTGGGATAGCAATCAAGGGGCCACTCACATTGGTTTGACCCTGAATGAAGTAATTATACGACCAAAGCACCTGGCCGGAAGGCGTCATTTTCTGTACCCAGGGCGCATAATTAGCACTCAATGGCCAGTCGGGTTGATTTAGCCCCGACGCGATAAAATTTCCGTCCGGGGTGGCCGCCATATAGTTGAGGGTTTCAGCGCCAGGCGCGCCAAAATTCATGTTTTTTACCAGGGCGCCGTTGACAGGATTTACCCCAATAACGGAAGCATCCTGGCCCACTATGCCGCTGGCATACCACAACGAATCGGTGAGCAAGCCCAGGGTGAGCAGGTTGTTGAAGCTGGTTTGGTAGGTAGTGGCCCAAACGATTTGATTATTGCCGCCAATACGGGCCAGATATCCATGCGATATACCGTTGTTGGGCCCGGTTATGCCTGAAAGCACAAAGCCTCCCGGAGCCGACATAATCCTGTTGCCAGAGGAACCGCCATTGGGCCGGTCTATGCGAAATTGCCATTGAATATTGCCATTGGCATCTACTTGCAGCACCCACAGATCCGCCGAGGTTTGTGACTCACCCAGCACCACAAAACCGCCGTCGTTGGAAGCAATGACGGATTTGAATTTCTCGCCCCCTTCCAGGTCGTAGATTTTTTCCCAAACCACATTCCCGCTGGCGTCTAATTGCATCAGCAACCCATCCAGTCCGGTGACAGGATGTTGGGCACTGCCCGCCAGCAGGTAGCCGCCGGGTATCTCGAGTACGTCGTAAGCCTCGCTGCTCAGGTCGGGCAATCCGTAAGATTTTTGGAAAGTGATCTGTGCGTTAGTCGTGCATAACAGGCTGATAAAGAAGGAAATGGCGGCGGCAAGGGATTTCGGCATGAGTAGCAGTAGTTTTTGTGGCTACAAATATAACCAGCGATCTACCGGTTTAGTGGGGAAATGCGGCTTATGTCGGGCGAGAGGCATTTGTGGGGGTGATAACAAAAAGCGCCACTTTCTGAACCTCAGAAAATGGCGCTTTAAAATGATGTCGGGATGACAGGATTCGAACCTGCGACCATCCTGACCGCAAGCGTCAGGATACGCTACCGGGCTGAGCTACGTCCCAAGGTTTAGGGAATTACTTTTCCAGGGAAGTAAGGAATCGTTTGGCGCCCATATTTTTTATTTTCCGCTCCAAAGTCATTGTATCCATAAGGGTTTCATCTGTCAAAACAAACGCCGGCTTTCTACCTATGACCTGTTCGATTATTCCATTTTCTTTCTGGAAAAACTCGTTAAGCACTACCCTGGCCATGTCAACTTCCGCTACCACCTCGCCGCCGCCTACACCCGCCTGAGTAAAAACGAGATGGTGCTGGAACACCTGCAAAAGGCGCTGGAACTGGAACTAACTGGTCTACATCAGGGCGGGTAGCCAGCGAATACGGCCGCATACCAGGCCTTGCTCAGGCAGTATTTAAAGGAATAATATTTGAACAGAGTAGACCTTTTTTACGGTAAAAATTACTGCAAGTGTGACTCCAGGTCTGACTTCGCCGTATATTTCCGGACATTAGTTATTCCGCAGATATGCAAAGTTGTTTCTGAGATAATTTGCCAGATCTGCCAGAAATTGTTGTACTTCCAGCTGGTATGACAGCCCCTGTTTGCCGGGTATCAAAAGATCACTTCACCATGAAATACTTGTTTCTCTTCTGTGCCCTTGCCCTTGCATATACCCTGTCTGCGCAAAACAAAGGCATCGCCCCACTTGACGCTCCGGCTACCCCGACCGGTACGGCACGGGCTGTAGTGATCGGCATTTCCGATTACCAGGATGAGCGCATCACCAACCTTCAGTACGCCCACCGCGATGCCCAGGCCTTTGCCGAATGGTTGCACTCACCCGCAGGAGGGGTTTTGCCTGAGGAGCAAATCAATCTGTTAACCAATTCAAAGGCGACCCTTGGAAATATAGTCGCCGCTTTTGACTGGCTGCTCTCCAAGAGCAAGACAGGCGATCGCGCCATTATTTATTTTTCCGGACACGGTGATGTGGAAAAGCTAACCATGTTCAACAGGGGGTACTTACTTGCGCACGATGCACCGGGTACCACATATATGGCTGGTGGCGCTGTCAATTTGAGAGACTTGCAAGACATCATTTCCACCCTCTCCGAGAACGGAGTACAGGTGGTAATGATTTCTGACGCCTGCCGTGCGGGAAAATTGGCCGGTTCTGAAACTGGTGGCACGCACACAACCACCGCTGAACTGGCAAAGCAATTTGCCAGTGAAATAAAAATCCTCTCCTGTCAGCCAGAGGAGCTTTCTCTCGAAGGCGAACAGTGGGGAGGAGGCCGTGGCTGCTTTTCCTACCACCTCACCGAGGGGCTAACCGGGCTGGCCGACGGCGATGCCAACCTTAGGGTGGAACTGCGGGAAATTGGACGATACCTGCAAGATCGGGTAGCGGCGGAGGTCGAACCCCACCGTCAGTTACCCATGACAGTGGGTAGCCCGTACACCCCGCTGGCACAGGTCGACAAGTCCTCTCTGGACGACCTGATAAAAAGAAAAGAGCAGGAAAATCCCAGTCTGATGGCAACGAAACTGAAAGGCATAGACGACCTGCTTCCGGCACGTTCAGACAGCTCGGTGCGGGAGATATACGACGCTTTCGTGACCGCCATAGAAAAAGGGGAACTGCTCCAGCCAGAAGGCCGCTCGGCCAATGACTTTTATGAACGCCTGATGCAGCAGCCGGGAATCGAAGACTTGCAAGGGATTGTAAAGCGCAATTTTGCCGCCGCCTTGCAGGATGAGGCGCAGCAGGTCGTCAATAAACTCCTGCGCACCGATCCCGCCGTGGCCGATGATGCCTTCCCCGGCCGTGTGCGCTACGCGCACCTTCCAGCCTGCCTCGGCCGCGCTTCCGAAATCCTGGGCGAAGGGCATTATATGTACCGCTACCTGAAGGCCAAGCAGTATTTTTTTGAAGCAAAAATGTACACGAAGGCGCAATATCCAGGGCTGTCGCCGGATTCCTTATCCAAATTGAGCATGGCAGCTTTGAACAAAGGCCTCGAGTATGACCCTGAAGCCGCGTATATTCATCTGGCAAAGGGTGTTATATCATTTTATTGGGACAGACGGTTCGGAATGGCTGCCAAGTCGTTTGATGATGCCCTCAGCTTGTCCCCCACATGGGTATTGGCTATGTATTACTATGCACGTGCAATAAGCCAGGAAAACCAGCCTACGGCAGTGCGTTACTTGAAAGAGGCCGTGCGAATTGATTCCACTTTTTTACCCAGTTACGAGCGCCTTGGTTATTATACAAGTGGTTCTGAGCAAATTTACTGGCGCAACGAATACGTCCGCCGCTACAAACAGTGGGAGGAGCGGGACCCCGAAGGTATCCCTCCCGTTTACATGCGCTATATGGGGTTTACATTCTTGGGGTTGGGGCGAAACAAGGAAGCCGAAAAATACCTGTTGAAAGGCGCAGAGATGACCAATTGGGAAGACCCGCTTTATTATCAACTCCTAGGGTATGTGTATAGCGCGCAAGGACGACATGCCGATATGTGTCGGTGCTTCGACAAGTTCAGCGATTTGATGCCGAACCATATAGAAGCATATACTTTTTTAGTCAACTGCGGAAAAATCCAAAAGGCCACGAAACTTGCCTGGCAACTCTATAAAAGGGATACAACGAACTTAACGGCATTAGATGGTTTCTGGTTCTTGCAAAAGCAAGATCACCAGTTTTCGGCCTACAAAACAACCTGCAGTCGGTATGTGGAGATCATGGAGGCCACAAAGGTGTACGATGACGACTTGTTCACAAAAGGGAACCAATACTGGTGGTACGGGTTCCTCTACAAAGCGGAAGTAGCCTATAAGGAACACATCCGTCAAATCGAGGCATTGGGCGATACGGCAAAAATCAGGGGGCTGAAAAGAGAATTCGGCCCCTACGGCCAGTTGGCCTCCATAAAGTTAATACAGGGCAACTGGAAAGAGGCCGAATCCTGGTGGTCGAAAAGGGATACGTTAGACACTGAAATTGGCCGCTATAGCTGGTGGGCCTGGATAGCCTTTTCCCGCGGCCAAACGACTGCAGCCGATAGCTTGTTGGAACTTGCTTATCAAAATCGGCAAATTGACCCAACTTTGGTTTTGAGCGAGATCATTTTCCTGGCTTCAACTTATGGTCTGTTCGACTATTCCATTTTCTGCCTGGAAAAAGCCGCAAAGCACTACCCTGACCATGCCAACTTCCCCTACCACCTCGCCCGCCTCTACATCGAGCAAAAGAACGACTACGAAAAAGGCGTGCCCTTGCTGGAGCAGGCGGTGCGCCGGGACAAGGGCAGCCACGCCCCGGCGCACTACCACCTCGCCGCCGCCTACGCTCGCCTGGGCAAAAACGAGGCTGCGCTGGAGCATCTGCAAAAGGCGCTGGAACTGGGCTACGATTATCTGGACGGCATCGTGGCAGATACCCGCTGGGAGCGGCTGCGAGGAACGGAGCGGTACAGAGTGTTGATGAATAGGTATTTTCCGGATTAAATTAAGGACTGATAAAAACAAAGTTTCTTTACTTGCTCAGCCCGTCCATCCAGGTAAATCCATTGTCGAACAAGGAGAGAGAAGGCGGGGTGGGCTTGACTACTTTGGTTATCCGGGTAACACTTGTAAACAGGCTATCAGAGGCCTGAAACGATTTGCAAGTAGAAAGCCGTATAAAGGCACATTTGCTAATAAAAAAGGAGCTGCACTTTCGCACAACTCCTTAATTTACAATGTCGGGATGACAGGATTCGAACCTGCGACCACACGCCCCCCAGACGTGTATAAATTGGGGGAAAAGTGTGTGTAATTAACTGATAATCAATCAATTAATTTTTGTCCTAATCCAGTTTGCACGTAATTTGCAAGTAAACTGCCGATTTGAATGAACTTTCAGGCCGTTTTGACCTAACCAAAGATACATTTAGTTTTTGGCAGAAAAATGAAACTCGATTTGAAAGCGCATCAGACTATTGAATAGACCCCAACCTTTTCCACGGTTTGACCCAAATATATGGGGGGTGGGTACCCCTCCTCGACCCTACGTTTACCCCTACCTTTCGAGGCACTAACATTATTCACTGTACAACCTTGAGGCACAACCTACATAACAATACATTCACCACCCCCCCCATATTATATGTAGTCATTCCTTCACTCAACAGTGGTGAACCTTTGAGTCTCCCCCCTGTCTCCATCACCTTCGTGCCAACAGTCATTATTTCCGACACTGTTCAGAGGCATACTTTACACCTTATATTATAGGTGTACACAGTGGCTGAACCTTTGGGTGCAGGAGGTCTGACCCCAGACATTCAAAGCAGTTTGGTGTGTTCTTTTTACCTAAAAGTTGGACTATCCGTAAGTATATTGTTATGTAAAACAGGGGCATTTTCCTGACTTACCCCAACGTCTGGGTAAATTGTCAGTTGTAATGACAGAATGGTGTTGGAAATTACCCAATGGGTGAGACCCCACAGGTTTACAGCATGTCTCTACTCCTGCATGGTAGTGACCGTCTGTACTATGTGTACATCCATCATGTCTTCTTCTCCCAGCATGAGGTGGAACAGCCAGACGTTTTGAAGGGTATCTATCGGCTGTGGTGGAAATTCCTCAATGGTATCTTCAAATGATTCGGTCAGAACCTTAGCGTCTAAC
>JAEUUS010000436.1 GCA_016787545.1 Saprospiraceae bacterium | reverse complement strand
GATAAAACGGCGGCAATGGCCAGAATCAGAATCATAAAGTCCTTAAACTGCTGTAAAAAAAGCAGCCATGTTGGCACCTTTTTTTTCTCTTGCAGCTCATTAGGACCATATTTCTGTCGTCGTTTCTGGACATCTTCCATGGTTAGTCCCTGCCTGGAAGTTTGTTGCATTTCCAGAATGGCCGCCTCAGTGTATTGATGGAATTGCATATATGCCGATTTTGAGACTGAATAAGCAGACTACTGGACATTTTGACCTTGGACATTAGACGCCGTTCAGCAAATGAATGATTTTCAAGGCTTTAGAGTTCAAGTCCAACGTCTAATGTCAAAATGTCCAGTAGTCTGCTGAATGAGATACTTATTGACTGATGTGTAGCACTATTTTTCCAAATTGTGCGCCGCTTTCCATTTTTTCAAAGGCTTTTTGCCCTTCTTGCAATGCAAACTGACTGTCTATTATCGGAATTATCTGGTGTTTTTGAACAAATTCCAGCATCGCTTTGAATTCCTGCGGACTGCCCATGGTACTGCCCAATAAGCTGATTTGTTTCCAAAATAGGGGCTGTAAACTTAGTCCGTTCACTTTACCTAAGGTACCTCCGTAAAAACCAATTCTTGCGCCAGGGTTACAAATTCCCGGAAACAGGGCAAAATTTTCACCGCCTGCTGAGTCAATAATAACATCGAATCCTCCTGCTTTCAATTTGAGCGCTTTCTCCCAGCCACTTTCCCTATAACTAACACCTCCTTTTGCACCCAGAGAAACCGCTTTTTGTATCTTTTCCGAACTGCTTGAACTTACATATACCTCGGCTCCTGCGGCTACGGCAAATTGCAAGACCATCAAAGCCACCCCGCCACCTATACCGGTAATCAAAATCCGTTCTCCTTTTTGAAGTTTACAACGGGTAAACAGGGTACGCCAGGCGGTTAATCCAGCCAACGGAAGGGCAGCTCCTTGCTCCCAGGTAAGGTGATTCGGCAGATCAAAAAGGTTGGCAATGGGCAGGGTAATAGCATCCGCAAACGTGCCGTTTTCTGGCATACCCAATACTCGGAAATCTTTGCCTTGGTGGACTTCTGATTCTCCCCAATCCAATGCAGGGTATAGAATCACCTTCCGGCCATTCCATGTTCCAACACCATCTGAACCCAATACGCAAGGCACCTTAATACCGGCATAAAGTCCTTGAGTGATGAATATATCCCGATGATTGAGCGCTGCAGCTTTAAGGGTTACCTGAGCTTCGCCCTCAGCCGTAGCCTGGGGGGTAAAATCGGAAAATTCCGGAGCAGCATTCAACTGTTTGATAATCAGTGCTTTCAAAGAAAAAAAATATTTGGTTAAGACCGTATAGTTTGGCGCCTGGGTATTTTATTGGGCTAAATTTCATAAAAAATACGATCAGGGTTGATGCTCAGGGGCAATTTTTTACAATTTGTTGATTTGTAAATGAAAATTATCTCTATCTTTGTTGATAGTAATACTAAAATTAAGGGCTAACATTCAACATTGCCAGGTTCAAAAAAGCCCTGCCAAAAATTGAAAAGCAAGAAGGTTTTATAAAGGATGGATTTAAACCTGCCGCTGAAAAGTGGCAGGTTTTTTTTTATTTTAAGGTATATTACTTGTTTGGTTCGTGTTTTTTTCAACCTTTGCTTCTGCTTCACGAACAAAATAATATGGCTGTAACTACTACTAACACTGCACAAACTGATCGCAAGCCACTGCTTTCCTCGCTAAGTATTTGGAATATGAGCGTAGGCTTTTTAGGTATTCAAGCTGGATTTGCCCTGCAGAATGGCAATGCAAGCAGTATTCTGCAACGATATGGCGCTGATGTTCATGAATTACCCAATTTCTGGCTGGTTGCACCCATCATTGGCATGATAGTTCAACCGATTATCGGCTTTTACTCCGACAAGACCTGGAATCGGTTAGGACGACGCAAACCGTATTTTCTGGCTGGCGCCATTGCAGCCTGTTTTGGAATGATGTTGATGCCGAATGCTGGAATTCTTGCTGCGGCGCTTCCATTGGTACTTATGGGTGCGGGAATGTTAATGATTATGGATGCTGCATTCAACGTAGCAATGGAGCCTTTTAGAGCCTTGGTTGCTGATAAACTGCCTTCAGCACAGCGTACTCAAGGGTTTTCTGCACAAACTGCACTGATTGGCATTGGTGCTGTAATAGGGTCATGGCTGCCCTGGTTTCTTGCCAAAAAACTTTCGGTAGCCGACACAGCGCCTGAAGGCCTGGTGCCTGATAATGTCAAATGGTCATTTTATATTGGTGGGATTTTGCTGCTTGTGGCCATTCTTTGGACCCTGTTTACCACAAAAGAATATCCGCCTGAAGAGCAGGCAAAATATGCGGGCGAAACCGAATCTTCTTCAGGAAAAGGCGCTTTGGCTACCATTTTTTCTGATTTAGCCAACATGCCAGCAGCAATGCGCCAATTAGGATGGGTACAGTTTTTTTCCTGGTTTGCGCTGTTTTCCATGTGGGTGTTTACCACCCCGGCTATTGCCCATCACGTTTATGGATGTGCGATAGACGATAACAGTTCTCAGGCATACAGCGATGCCAGCAACTGGACTGGGATTATTTTTGGTGTTTACAATGGCGTTTCTGCTGTTTTTGCCTTATTGCTGCCTACTATTGCATCGAGATTGGGCCGGAAGAAAACACATGCAATGGCACTTACCTGTGGCGGATTAGGCCTGATATCCATTTATTTTGCAGGCTCCCCGGAATTTCTGATTCTCTCCATGATTGGTGTAGGTATCGCATGGGCAAGTATCTTAGCTATGCCATATGCAATGCTGGCAGGTTCGCTTCCGGCACATAAGATGGGGGTTTACATGGGCATTTTCAATTTTTTTATCACCATACCACAGATTGTGAGTGGAGTCATTAACCGCCCCATCGTGAAATATATTTATGGAAACAATGCCATCTGGGCTATTGTAGTAGGGGGCGTCTTTTTCCTTTTGGCTGCACTTTCCGTTCGATTTGTGGAAGATAAGGACGATGTGGTATACCGTTGATTTTCCACTTTTTGTTCACCTATAAACTACAACGCTTATGGAAATGAATGATTTGATTTTCACCTTACTGGTTGGCGCTGTCTCCGGTTGGCTGGCTGGCCAGATCCGTCAAGGGTTTGGGTTTGGATTACTTGGCAATATTGTTGTTGGTATCCTCGGAGCTTTTGTAGGAAACTGGCTATTTAGATCCGTGCTTCACGTTTCATTAGGCAGTGGATTAATAAGTACCATTGCTACTTCTGTTATTGGCGCATTGGTCTTGTTATTTTTGATTGGGTTGATTCGCAAAAAATGAAGTTAAAGTTTGAAAGACCCCCGTTCTGGCAATGGTACAGGGCGGGGGTTTTTATGTTAATCATGATCCTGAAAATGAAAAGACTGCAAATATTAGCACTGGTGTTGTGTTGCCTTTCTGGCATCCAATGCACCCATTACATGGGAAATCCCCACAAAAGGGCTGCATTACCCAGAATCGCGTCGGTGAAGCCAACAGATATTCGAGTAGAGCCTGGCAACTGGTGGACAGGAATGAAATGGAATCAGGTAGAAGTTTTACTTCACCAAAAGGATATTGCCTCTTTTCAGGTAACATTACACCATGCGAAAGGGGTTAAATTGCTCAAAACACTAACTGTTGAAAGCCCCAACTACCTGTTTGTTACCCTTGAAATCAAGGAAAATGCGCCTCCGCAAAAACTGCAATTAGTTTTTACCAATGGTGATAGGATTTTCACGCT
>JAEUUS010000403.1 GCA_016787545.1 Saprospiraceae bacterium | reverse complement strand
GCAGTGGCCCTGCCGCCATCGTTTGAGATTGTGTTGGGTGAGAACCAGCAATTGCAGGCACAGATTCCAAATGCCTTCCCGTTGCAGCTGATTGATCAGGTGATCTGGACGCCAACAACGAGTCTGACCTTTGAAGATAATCCTACCATCCAGGAGATGTTGAGTCCGGTGGCGATGCCGTTTGTGACCACGGAATACAAAGTAACGATCCTGACTAAGGAAGGTTGCAAGGCAGAATCCCGTACGATCATCCGGGTAGACCGCGATATTGATATTTATGCACCGAATGTGATTTGGCCGGAAGATCCGGATTCCGACAACAACGCATTCACGCTGTTCACTCGTCCGGGGTCTGTGCGTCAGATTCTGAGCCTGCAGGTGTACGATCGTTGGGGAGAGCAGTTGTGGGTAAACCGCAATTTCCTGCCTGATGATCCGAGTCTGGGTTGGGGTGGCGACTACAAAGGAGAGCCAATGAACCCGGGCGTATTCGTCTGGTGGGCAGAGGTGGAACTCATCGATGGTGTAGTCATCCTGATGAAAGGCGATGTGACGGTGGTGAGATAAAGTGTTTTAGTGTTTTAGTTAGCGTTCGGCTGGAGGGTTCTCCAGCCGAACGCTTTTTTTGTGCCCTGGTGGCTTAGCGGTGAATGAGTTAAGCATTTCATTTGAAAGCTTTAACTTTGTGCCTCATCCATGCTAACCAGGATTTTCATGAAATTTCGACTGTTTTGCCTGTTTAATATCGCAATTATCGCAAGTAATTGCCAAAATGATAATGTTGCGCCCAATGCGCCAAATACTGCATCGGCTCCGGTAAATGTGATGCAGAATGCAGTGTCAAATCCTGTTCCTTTAGGTAAAGAATTAATACCTGGTTCTGCCACAGAGGTGAATACCAATATACATTCAATCCATGTTTGGGTAGATAAGGGAAATGTATGCCTTGCTGGAGTGGTTTCGAATTTGTCGGCAGAATGGTATCGATTTTGGTTAGAAGCCACACCAGTAGATCAATCTGGAAGATCGCTTGCGTTTTCCGGCCATTCAGGAGTTGTAGTGATTCCACATTCAGATGCGGTACCGCCTTCAGGGCGTACCTCATTTTTTGCTTCCTGGCCAGTGGGAAATTTTTCAGCAATACCCAATACTTTCACGATTAAAGCTTGGGCAGTCGTGCAAAAGCCCGGTCCGATTCTGGCTATTCCTATGACAAGCGCTATCCAGATGTCGGTACCACAACAAACAGGACAAGATCTAAAACCTGAAGTGGCCTGGCAAATGACGGGCAGTTTGAGTAACCCGTTGAATATGATAGCTGCTCACCCGCGTATAGAGGTATTGGTGTATGGCATGGACCAAAAACTTTGGTTTGCAACGGTTTTCAATCCAGAGGATATGAACATGAGAAAAATCTTTACCTGGGATCGTGAAGGAGCCTTAAAGCCGAAGGAGGAGCGCACCTTTAACTTGCAGGTTTATTCGATTGGGATGCCTGACTCCTTGAAAGAGATGGGGATAAAAAAGATAGACTTGTTGCCCTTTGATGCCCGGATCCAATAGTGATTCAAGAAAGCTGTTCGCTGATACGCCCGAATCTTCGTTCCCGATTTTGGTAACTTAAGATGGCTTCATACAGTTCCTGTTGCCCAAAATCCGGCCAGAAAACAGGAGTGA
Source organism: Saprospiraceae bacterium (assembly GCA_016787545.1). Lineage (GTDB taxonomy): Bacteria > Bacteroidota > Bacteroidia > Chitinophagales > Saprospiraceae > M3007. The sequence goes on along the minus strand of JAEUUS010000403.1, from coordinate 10,461 downwards.
AATATAATTCTGCGTAAGCTACTTGCCATAACAGAAAGTTGGAAAGTCGCGCTTCTCCGCTGGTTCTGATCAACAATTCCGGATCAGGCATACCGTGCGTACTTAATTCCTGCTCAAATAGATCCTGTGTGATATCGGAAGGATTCAGCAAGCCTGCTTTTACACGCTCGGCTAGTATTCGGGTGGCATGAAGAATTTCCCATTTCGCAGAATAGTTCAATGCCAGAACCAGAGTAATCCGCTGGTTGTCTTTGGTTTTTTCGATACCTTCTTTAAGGGTTTTTAAGGTGGCTGGTGGTAATGCCTCGATATCGCCTATTGCAGTTAAACGTACGCCATTTTTATTCAAATCCCTGATCTCACCTTTAATGGTTTCTACCAACAGGCTCATCAAAGCCGTAACTTCGGCAGGAGGGCGATTCCAGTTTTCGGTACTAAAAGCGTAAAGGGTCAAATATTTCACCCCAAGTTGCGCGCCAGCTTCAGTTACCTCCCTGACACTTTTTACGCCGCTGTGATGCCCTAAAACCCGGGGAAGACCCTTTTGTTTGGCCCAGCGTCCGTTCCCATCCATGATGATGGCAATATGTTGTGGTACTTTATCCGGGTCAATTTGTGATTTCAGGTCTGTCATGTTCTAACTTTCGAAATAAGTCGGAGTGGGAAGGGCGACAAAGGTACGTTTCAGGTGTGATTTTTTTAAGGTATTCAATATTGCAACCAGCCAAGCCGGAATTTGGCAGTGTCAAAAATAGAAAAACTGCTACCTTCCCCCTTCAACTAACCAGTCGAATTATTCAGCAAATGCACCAGGAATTACGTCAACGTTTTAATGCCGCTTTTACGCAGGAAAAATATGAAGCATTCCTGCACACCATGAATACCTCCTATGGTGAGCCCTGCACTTTCAGGATCTCTGAAACTCCCATTTTTGTGCCCAGAGACTTAAAAAACAAGTTGCTTAAGGGCGTTGAGGATATCTGTGCAGTCATAACGGCGCCAGGATTCAAAGAACGCAGTGAAGCGGCTTTGCCGGATCACCTGCGTGTGCCCGGCGAACATGCGCACACCCAGTTTCTTCAGCTGGATTTTGGTATCTGTAAGGATGAAAATGGCCAGTTTGTGCCACAATTGATTGAAATGCAGGGGTTTCCGTCTTTGTATTTCTTCCAGCACCTGCTTGCTACCAGTTACCGGAAACACTTTGATATCCCTTCAGATTTTTTCCATTTGTTTGGCGGACTGGATGAAAAGGGATACATCGACCTGATGCGCCAGGTAATTGTGGGAGATGCCAAACCTGAAAATGTTATTCTATTGGAAGTAGAACCTGAAAAACAAAATACCCGCATTGATTTTTGGGGAACGGCCAAATATCTCGGTATCAAGGTCTTGTGTTTATCGAAGCTCAAAAAAGAAGGTCGTGATCTGTATTATTTGGATGAAAACGGTCGAAAAATAGGAGTGGAGCGCATCTACAACCGCATCATATTCGATGAGCTGGAACGCCGGGCTGATCTTCCGCGGGAATGGGATATGACCACCGAAGTCAACGCCGAATGGGTGGGGCACCCGAACTGGTTTTTCCGGATTTCCAAACATTCACTCCCGTTTATTCAGAGTGATTTTGTGCCCAAAACATTGTTTGTCAATGAGTTAAAAGAAATTCCTGCTGACCTGGAGAATTGGGTGCTCAAGCCATTGTTCTCCTTCTCTGGCCAGGGGGTTAAGATTAATATCACACGGGAAGATGTGGAATCTGTGGACGATCCGTCCAATTTTATCCTTCAGCGCAAGGTGGAATATGTGGCAGGGGTGCAAACACCTGATCCAAACGAACCATCCAAATGCGAAATTCGTATGATGCTGGTCTGGGATAAAGGATGGCCTGCCCCGCGTCTGGTAAACAACCTGATCCGCATGAGCAAAGGCGAAATGGTGGGTGTGCGCTACAACAAAGGCAAAGAATGGGTGGGATCCAGCGCAGGATTCTTCGAGCCATAACGTTTGATTACCGCGAGGAGCGTTAGCGTACTTGGCGCTCTTCGCGGTGAACTACACCGCAAACGGCCCGTCAAACTTAGGCTTCCAGGTCTCCGAAATCGCAAATGCCCGAAACTTGGCATTGTCGGCTGCAGGCCCGGCAAACAACTCGTCTACCGTAGACTGAAACAACAGGAGCCATCGATCAAAATGCTCCGCTTTTAACCGCACTTTTTGGTGTAAATCCAAATGCTTTTGAATTGGATTGCCCCGATACGCATCCGGAGTATCCAGCAACAAAAACTCCCAAAACGAATACATAATGGGCAAATGATGCGCCCAGTCTACCTGCGCGATATCATTAAAAATGTACCCAATGACCTCATCGGATTTTACCTTTTCATAAAAGGTATCGATCAATAGCCGGATATCGGCAGCGGATTGAATGTCTGGTTTGTATTCGGTAGGCATATACGGCGGGGAGTTAAAAATCGCAGGAAGCCCGATTGGCTTTAAGCCATTTTTCAGCTTGTTCGTACTGAGGCATGTGTTGTTCTACTAAAGCCCAAAAACGGTCAGAATGGTTCATCTCTATCAAATGCGCCAATTCATGCAGGATCACATAGTCTTGTACAGACCTTGGAGCAAACAGCAATCGGGTAGACAAATTGACATTTCCGGCACTTGAACAACTCCCCCAATTGGAGTGGTTGTATTTCAGGTTTATACTTCTGATAGGCTGCCGAAAGGTGCGGGCATTCATTTCTGTTACCCGGTGTGCAATCTCTTTTTGAAAATCCTTGGCAACAATACGGGAAAGCAATGTCTTTGCCGTTTTCGTGCGTTGCCAGGAATTCAGGTTTTCATTGAGTTCCAAACAAATGGTATCGCCCACCAGTTTTGCAGAACTGGTAACCCGGTCTTTAAATTCCAGAGAAAGCATATATTTTCGTTCTCCAACAGTCAGTAACTCTCCGTGTTTAAATTGTTTGCCAAAGTACGCCTCCCGATAGGCAGGTTGCTTCTCAAATTGCGCAATGACCCATTCCTGAACGACATGCAGGTATTCACGAATTAAAGGCTCACCGGCAGTCACAGGCAATCGAAGTGTAATACGCCGGGTCGTTAAACTGTAATAATGTCCATGGGCCAGGTCTAATACCACCCGGACCGGCAATGCCACACCATCAATATGGATCAGGCCTTTTAAGGTTCTCTTTTTTGGAAAAAACATTAGGCAACAAATGTTTCGCCCCTAAAGGCGCTTCAAACCCATCAAACCCATCAAACCCCTCAAACCCATCAAACTCATCAAACCCCTCAAATTCATCAAACCCATCAAACCCATCAAACCCATTCACCCCTTCCTTTCCGCAAAATCCCGCATCACATCCACCAGCGCCTGCACGCTTTTTTGCGGCAATGCATTGTAGGTGCTGGCGCGGAAGCCGCCTACGGAGCGGTGTCCCTTTAGTCCTACCAAGCCGTTCGCCTCACAAACTTGTAAAAACTCTTTTTCCAGGGAAGTATAAGCATCGTTCATCACAAAACAGATGTTCATATACGAGCGGTCTTCCGGAACTACCGTGCCCCGGAACAATGGATTGCGATCAATTTCATCGTACAATAGCAGCGCCTTCGACTTGTTTTTCCGCTGCAATGCTTTCAATCCACCGCTTTTTTTGATCCAGCGAAGGGTTAACATGCTGACATAAATCGGGAAAACCGGAGGCGTGTTGTACAGGGAGTTTTCCTTGATAAAGGTCCGGTAATCCAGCATGGCAGGCATATAACGCTGCACTTTGCCCAGCATATCCTCCCGAACTATCACTACGGTAGCGCCGGCAGGCCCGAGGTTTTTCTGTGCTCCGGCATATATCAGCCCGAATGGCTCCGGATTAAAAGGGCGGCTGAGAAAATCAGACGACATGTCGCAAACCAGTGGTACCGGTGATTTCGGGAATTTGCGTAGTTGGGTGCCGTAAATGGTGTTATTGCTCGTAATGTGCAGGTATCTGGCGTTTTTGGAAATCTTATAGTCTTTCGGAATAAACGTGTAGTTCTGATCCTTGGACGAGGCTATTACCTCTACATTTCCGAAAGCTTTTGCCTCTTTAATGGCTTTGCTGGCCCATACACCCGTGTCTACATATTGTGCAGTTTCTCCTTCATTCAACAAGTTCATGGGCGCCATGAAAAACTGGGTGCTGGCGCCGCCTGTCAGCCAAAGTACCTGGTAATTTTCCGGCAAACCAATGATCTCGCGCATCAGCGCATTGGCCTCTTCAATAATGGCGGTAAACTCCGGTCCGCGGTGAGACAGTTCCATCAGGCTGAGTCCCATACCCTGGTAGTTCACAGCAGCCTTACCGGCTTCTTTCAATACACTGGCAGGTAATATGGCCGGTCCCGCGGAAAAATTATGTTTTTTCATGGGTTATTCCTTGAAATGCAGTTTTGGGTGAGGATGTATTAACAGCCGCAAAGGTAGGGGTTAGCGAGAATTTTGCCGGCAATTAAACAAGGTTCTTCCCAAAACGTTGTGCCCACTCTTTAGCAAAATAGGTTAAAATAACATCCGCGCCAGCACGGCGGATACTCAACAAGGCCTCCGGCATTGCGCGTTCAAAGTCCAGCCAGCCATTGTTGCAGGCAGCCCGCAACATGGCACATTCGCCACTCACATGGTAGGCTGCAATGGGTAAATCGGAGTTTTCTTTCAATAGATGAATCACGTCCAGGTAATGCAAGGCAGGCTTAACCATGAGCATATCGGCGCCTTCCATGGTGTCGAGTTCCGCTTCAATCAACGCCTCCCGCTTATTGGCCGGGTTCATCTGATAGCTTTTTTTATCCCCGCTTTTAGGCGCGGAATCCAGCGCATCACGGAACGGGCCGTACATAGCGCTCGCATATTTGGCCGTATAAGCCAGAATGCCCGTTTTTGTAAACCCCTGTGCATCCAGTGCTTCCCGGATGTACCCCACGCGGCCATCCATCATATCGGATGGGCCAAGCATATCAAAACCAGCCTCCGCCTGCGCGAGCGACATGCGCGCGAGGATGGGCAGGGTATCGTCGTTCACAATTTCGCCATTTCGGACCAATCCATCGTGACCATCACTGGAATAGGGATCCATGGCTACATCACTGATCAGGCAACATTCCGGGAAGCGTTGCTTGATGTCGCGGGCCACTTTCAGGTAAAAGTTGTCTTCCGACCAGCTATGGCTGGCGGTAGTATCTTTCAGATGTTCTGAAATGGCAGGAAACAGGATGAAGTTGGTAAGACCCAGATTCATGCAGGACTCAATTTCCTGCAACAGGTTTTCCGGCGAAAAACGGTAGATGCCTGGCAAAGAATGTATTTCCGAGCGGATATTCGTTCCATTCAGCACAAACAGCGGAAAAATCAGGTGTTCAGTACTCAGATGGGTTTCAGTAGCCATGCCACGAATAGCGGCTGACTGGCGGTTACGACGTGGACGGCGAAGCATAATAGAGTGTTTGAGTGTTTGGGTGTTTGCGTGTGTGAGTTGGCGTGCGGTTGGGCATTTCAGCGCGCATTGTTCCACCAACACCCGAACGGGAAGCTAATATGCAACAAAGGTATGGGTGTCGCCTACAGGGGCAATGTCATTTTTTCCTGACCACGGGGTGAGTGCTTGAGTTGGGGAGTGTTTGCGTGTGTGAGTTGGCGTGCGGTTGGGCATGCCAGCGCTCATTGTTCCACCAACACCCGAACGGGGTGTTAATAATGGGTATTGCCAGTAGAGGCAACACCCACCGCGGCGCAGCCGCATCAATCACGCGGTGCAGCCGCCCTCAATACGGCGCAGCCGAATCCTCCGAACGGCGTAGCCGTGACATTCCAGTAAACGGGAGCATGACCAGGGTGAACATGATGAGGCAGAGGAACTCGCCGCCAACTATATACCAGGGCCACTCACCAAAAAGATCGAGTAGGGTAGGAGTAGGAGGTTTTTTACTGAGGTACATAAAATTGGTGCCCAACAGGTAATTCACGCCAAGAATGAAGACAAAATAGATGTTGGTCCACATAAATGCCCGGCCAAAACTCTTCCAGGTTGGACGGAAGCGGTATACAAAAACGGCATATAGAATGCTTTGTACCAGGCCCATGTGGACAATAAAGTACCTGAAATTGATAAAATGCGGAAAGGAATGTTTCAAATCAGGTGTGATCAATGCCTGGGCGCAACCACCCATTACCATATAGTATGTGATTTCAAACAGGAAAAAAGAGCGTTGCCATAACATGAATGGCAGCAACAAATTGATGAAGTAACACACATGAAAAGGCAGTACCAATCCCCAGTTCACAGGCTCTTCAAAAAACAACATGTATAAGGACAGGGTTACCCAAAGTGTTGCGGGTATCAGACTTTGGATCAGGCCAATGCGTTGCTGGCCAATTTCGGTGGGTTGCTTTCTTCCCAACCAGATCCAGAAAATGGAACTGGCTAATCCAAGCAGCACCCATATCAGGTGCTCCAGACTGTAATTGACAAATAATAAAGTAGATTCCACAGCGTGTTTGATGGATTTTCAGGGCCAATATAGGATGTTTTTCAATCCGACAATAATCCGGATTGTTTTCCCTGAAAAAAATCTTAAAAGCGGAATGTTATTTTGCAAATGCCCGGATCAGGCTTTTGTAGCAGGAGATTGTTCCGGTTGTTTGCTAAACGCAAAAGGTAGCATGACAACAGTGTACATCATCAGGCACAGGAATTCGGCGCCAAGAATGTACCAGGGCCAGGGACCAAAAAGATCCAGCAAGGTGGGTACGTTGGGCTTTTTGCTGAGATAAAGGAAATTGGTGCCAAGCAGATAATTTACGCCAAATACGAACCCGCAATAAATATTGGTCCAGAGAAATGCTCGTCCAAAACTTTGCCAGGTTGGTTTAAAATCGTACACGAAAATGGCGTAGAAAATGCTTTGCAGCAAACCCAGGTGTACCACGAAAAACCTGAAATTCAGGTAATGCGGAAAACCATGATCCAAGGCAGGAGTAAGCAGGGATTGGATGCAGCCGCCCATCACCATATAATAGGTTATTTCAAAGAGAAAGAACGACCGCCGCCACAGCATAATGGGCAGAAGCAGGTTCATGAAATAACTGATATGAAAAGGTAGAACCAGATTCAGATCTACAGGCTGTTCGGTAATGGCTAAATAAACCGTAATGAAAAACCAAAACCCAACCGAAATCAAACTTTGTATCAAACCAATCCGGCGTTGACCGGCTTCATCAGACTGTTTTTTGCCCAATTTGATCCAGAATACAGTACTCGCTACCCCAACCAGCAACCAGAGGATATGCTCCAGGCTGTATCGGTGAAATTCAGGAATGAGTAGAAATAGCGATTGCACTTCGGTAGTCGGCTTCGTATTTTAAACGTTCAAATATAGTATTCTTTGGTAGGGATATGAAAACAAGTGGCGTCATTTTTTGACGAACGGCGTGTTTTTGACCCAGAACCGCCATGGCCGGGCCGCACAGGGCCCTGCATAATCTACTCCGATGCGCGGACCGCTGGCCATCTCATCCGGCAAAACAGGCGTGTGGCTGTCTTCAATCCACACCTCGCTTTCCGGCAATATCAAACTGGCGCCGGTTTGCCGGGTATGCAATCCCAGTGCCTGTGCCAGCACCCCCGGACCGGTTGTGAGTTTTGTCGGGATTGACTTCTCAGGACGGTATTTCAGCCCCCTGCGTTCATACATATATTCCAAGCCTTCCAGCGGTTCTACCGCTCTGATTAGCACTGCGTGTGCCGTATCAGCCGGCCCTGTCACCACATTAAACAGGTGATGTATGCCATAACACAGGTAAATATATGCCCGGCCACCTTCCTGAAACATTACTTCGGTGCGGGCAGTGCGCCGGTTGCCATAGGCGTGGCAAGCCCGGTCGTCGGGCGCACGGTAGGCTTCGGTTTCTGTGATTCTGCCGGTTGTTCGGATGCCGTTAAACCGGGTAACCAGTGTTTTGCCCAATAAATCCTGCGCTACCTGAACAACATCTGTACGGAGGTAAAATGCAAGCGGTAAACGCTGTAGTTTTGGCGCAGAAATCAAAGAGTCAGACATGAAAATCAGCATCGAAGAAGCCGTCAACAGGCTTCATACCAACGAAGGTAGCACCTTTGTTCAATTGCTCCGGCATGGAAGCATGTCGGTAGAAATTTATGAGCCCAGGGAGGCAGACCTGCAACAACCTCACCTGCAGGATGAGATTTACGTGATTATTTCCGGAACGGGCAGATTTCAGAATGGCACAGACTTACACTCTTTTCAGCCGGGCGATCTGATTTTTGTGCCAGCCGGGGTGGAGCACCGATTTTTGGATTTTTCTCCGGATTTTAAAACTTGGGTGATCTTTTACGGAGCTGCCGGCGGAGAATCAAACGAGTGAGGAACTTCCGTACATGATTTTCCAGAAGAGCTCCTTCATCAAATCTTCCTCTTCCACACCATCATTGTTGACTCCTTTGGAGCGCAGGTCGTAATCTTTGAGATAACCAATCACCTGAGCGCATTGTGCAGCATTGTAGTGGTTGGCGGCGGCTCGATATTCCTTTAAAAACCAGTCGGAACGGAGGTCCAGCGCTTTGAGCACTTCCGCATCCGGCTGCCCTTTGAGGGCGTGCAGCATGAATACTTTGGAAAAGTAGGTGTACAAACTGGAGATGGTGACAATCAGCGGATTTTTCTTGATATTGGCGGAAAAATGCTGTTGAATGCGGGCTACTTTTGCCTGATCCCGGGTTGCCAATGCTTTTTGCAGTTCAAAAACGTTGTATTCCTTGCTGATGCCAATATTGTCTTGCACGTGTGCCACGGTAATGGTGCTACCGGGCGGCAGGTTTAGGGTCAGTTTGTCCAGTTCATTGTTGATACGTGCCAGATCGGTACCCAGATACTCGGCCATCAGAGCAGTAGCAGCCGGCTCGATACCTTGTTTCCGCGATTTGCAAACCGAGGCTATCCAGTCGGGTACCTGATTGTCGTACAGCTTTTTGCTTTCAAAGTTAACCACGTGTTTGCCCCCCAGCGCTTTGCCAAACTTGGTGCGTGTATCCACTTTTTTGTGCTTATGGCAAGCCACAAAAACGGTACTACCCATGGGGTTTTCCAGGTAACTGGTGAGTTCACCGAGGCTTTTCATCTCCTGAGCTTCCCGCAGAATAACCACCTGGCGCTCGCTCATCATCGGGTAGCGGCGCAGGTAATCCAGCAAGGTGAGATGGTCTATTTCTTTGCCGTACAAAATGGTTTGGTTGAACCCGCGTTCGGCTTCCGGCAAGGCATTGGCCTCCACGGCATCGGCAATTTGATCAATATAAAACGGTTCCTCACCGTGCAGGAAGTACACGGGCGCAAACTTGCCGGCCTTGATGTCGCGCAGTATTTCGTCGGCTGTCATTTCTTGATGTTTTCCCGGCTCAAGCCTTTGAGAAGTTGCAAAAGTGCATTGCCAATACGCACAAATTCCTGTTCTGCGGTAGAAAAATCAATTAACCCTTTGTGCAGGAATTCGTTGGTTCGGTTGAATTTGGAGGATAAACCTACCAGATCATCGTGCTCATTACAATGCTGGTGAATGCCATTTTTTAAAAACTCAATGGCCTCGCTTAAGTCTTTGGCAATCAGTCGTTTCGTTTCCGTTTTGAAAGCAACCAGCGATTTATCCTCGGAAACTACCAGTTCAGATACGGCAGATTCCAGAAGCATTTTGACTGCTTCTTCTTTGGAAGAAAAAAACTTGTCGGAAAGTTCCTCCGCCAGGCGTACGCGGAGTTCAATGATGATTTCCTTGGAGTCGGCCATCTCTTATACAAAAAGACTCTGTACCCAGTCTGACACTTTTTTGTCTACAGAACCGCCGGTGATTTTAACTTTTACCTCAAAATTTTCCAGCCTGAGTTCTGCTTCCATCTCATCGGCCATTTTTTGCAGTTTTTGTCGGGTGCGACTGTTTTGCAAAGCGGCAAAATCAGGATCTATGGTGCCGGCGCTCAAATGAACTTCCAGTCCTTCATGACTTCTGTACAAAACCACCAACTGCCGGTACGCACGCGTGCGCTCGAAAGTTTTGGCGACAAACAGCAGGTACTTAAGCGCTTTTTCCAAATCGCCTTTCGCCAGGTACTCCCGCGATTGTTGAATTAATTGATTGTGTAAAGCCATAATGCAAAGGTGCAGATTTTTTTCGAAAAAGCAAAATGGGACGATGGCACGATGAACGATGAACGATGTGGGGCCTGATTAGCTTTCATTGGTTACAGATTTATTGCCTTATTTTGCATTGGAGCCGCCCGAAAAAACTTGACAAAATTGGAGTAAAAACCCTCCACTCAAAAGTTAAAGAAAAACTGTTTTAAATTGATCCATTTGGTTCTTTTTAGGCTTTATTTCCAAGATAGTTCTTTGACAAGGTTGCAAATT
>JAEUUS010000402.1 GCA_016787545.1 Saprospiraceae bacterium | reverse complement strand
GAATTTCCAGGGATCGTTCCAGTCTGATTTAAACAGACGGATGTTGTTGTAATAATCCTGCAACCAGTCGGTGCTGGCTACAAAAATCTCGGTAGCCAGGTAATCGGTGAAATTGTTCAGGTCCAGCAATTTTCCGGCTTGCGCGTACTGGTCAGGGTCTGCCATGTTTTGCCCGGAAATAAAATCCGACATGGCATAAAAGTCATCCAGCGTGCCGTGTTCTGCCTCATCCAGAGTAGTGCCTTGGTTCAGGTTGAAATAGGTTTTTATCAGGTTAACGGAATCCGGATCAGCGCCGTAGTTATCCCGACAGAAATAGTTATCCAGGCGCTCCCTTGCTACATAGTGGCCCCAATATTGGCCGTTTATGAAGGCAATTACATTTAGGTACGCGGCATGACCCGCATGGGTAGGCGCCGCCAGCTCGTTCACAATCCGGTCGCGCATGCGCGCCTGCGTCCAGTCGTCGTCTTCGTTCCGGATACGGAATGAATGGTAGGAGTTGGTGCCTTTATCCGGGAAAAGCTGGTATTTGATTTCTCCCTGGGAGCCAAAATCTTCATCCACATCAAATTGCAGACTCTTTTGCGGAAAGCCTACCGACCAATTGCCTACCACATAAGCAGCGTAGTTGTCACTGAACTGTTTTTGTTTGTTTTTATCAAAAAACTCCAACGAAACCTGGCCTTTTCGACTGTAATTGGTGTACACCTCATTAAAATCTTCCGGAGGTAATGTAATGGCTACCACCGGGAGTGTTACATTTTCATCTATAAAATAGGTGGCGGTAGCTGCTGTGCCGGGTAGTTTGAAGTTTTCGTAGCAACGGGCGCGTAAAACCGTATTTTGCGTGATGGGAATTGGGTTAACGTATATGGGCGAAGTTGCATCCGGTTCATTACCGTTAGTAGTGTACCGTATTACTCCTGGACCGTTGATGGTAACAAATTGATTGCCATTGTAAAAACCTGCCGGTAAACTAAAGGTTGGGGTGGCTGAGTAACTGTTCTCACAGATAAAACTGTTGTATTCATTTGGTGTCGGACTTGAGGTTATGCACCAGAAACCATCATCATTGATGCGCATGTACGAATGTCCGGGTTGCAAATGTTGCAGGGTAACAGAGTCTGCCAAATTGCCCAGGGCATCGTAGAGTCGTACGCGTTCTCCTTGTTGCAAGGTGAAATCGGTGTGCAATACGCCGGTAAATCCTTGATCCGGTGGCACAAACCAAAAAGGATTAGTCCCAAATAATTGATTGGAAGAGCCAATTCCGGCATGCAACCAGGTACGCCCGGTGAGGTCGCTGGAATTGGTAAGTGCATTATGCACCTGTACGGCCAGCACATTGGGGCCGTTTTGCAGGAAATTGGCAATAAGCGTAGGCGAAATCGTGAATGGTTCCGGATAAGCGGTCAGATTGTAAAAAGTTGCCTCATGGTCGCCCACCAGGGTATTCCAGTTGGGCTGACCGCTCACGGTGCTGCTCCGGGCAATTTCCTGTCCGTTCAGGTAAGCAATGAACCCATCGTCGTAATCCATACTCAGCACTAATTGTTTGATTTGGGCCACATCCGTTACCTGAAAAACCTGCCGATAATACACAGAAAGCGTACCTGTTGGCAATATGGTTGCATCGTCGCTGTCGCCATACCCAAATCCACCCGGACCGGATGGCCAGGCACTGTCGTCGAATCCGGGACTGGCCCAATTGGCAGGCGGGTTTGTGGTGCCGATGAAATAGTGCCAGTTATCGCCCTCGTTTACAGCCGTTTCCCAGTGATCTACCCCATTGTTGCCCTGACTGGAGCCACGGTTTTTCCCGGAGGCAAATACGACAATTCGTTCTCCAGGATCCAAATCCACATTTGGCAGTAACCATCTGTTGTCGGAGGCGCCATCAGTAATGCCCCAATTCAGGAAATTAACCATCTGTGTACTGCCATTTCGAATTTCAATCCAATCAGATAAATCTCCGTCATCATCTACCAGAGGACCGAGATTGGTGGGGGCAATTTCCGTCAGGCGCACCTGCGCTTGCAGGGAAAAACAAAAAAAAGCGAGAAAAAAGGTTGCGAACTTGTTCATAAAGAGCGGGTTGGATTCAAAAGCAAGTGTAGGGCAATTCCCTGATTTTTCCGGCATATTTCTGCATTCTGCTTGTTGATGGCAGAAATTGTTTACCCGGGAACTTACTCCAGGTAAATCAAGGTTATACCCTTATGAACAACATCATTCCCATCCGTCCAGGCATACAACTTACCCCGTTTGAATCGGGCGACCAGGCCAATTTGATACAGTACCTGAATGATCCGGTGATTCAGGATAACACCTCCAATATCCCGGCGCCATACCTGCAAAAGGAGGCAGACGAATGGTTGCAGCATACCAGAGATCTGTTTCAGCAGCATGGTGGGCACTATAACCTGGCCATTCGTCATGACCAGCACGGGGTTATTGGCGGCATGGGCGCATTTTTGCGCACCGGACTGGAGGGCCACAGCGATGAGATAGGGTATTGGCTGGCATCGCCATTTCGGGGGCAGGGCATAGTGCCGGATGGGGTCAAGGCTTTCACGCGTTGGTTGTTTGAGGTACGACCGGCGCTGGTACGTATAGAGGCCCGCGTTTATGCCTTTAATAAATCATCCAACCGGGTGCTGGAGAAAGCCGGATTTGAGCGGGAGGGACTCATGCGCAAAGCCATTAAAAAACAGGAAAAGCTGATAGATACGTGGTTGTGGGCGAAGATTCGGGAGGATATTAAAACCGGGTAAACCGCTCCGTAAACTCTTCTTTTTTAATGCGTGAAACCGGAATATTCACTTTGTTTGGCATTACCACATAACCACCGTCGCCGCGGATATAACTGCGGATATGGCGCATGTTGACCAGGAACTGCTTGTGAATACGGAAAAAATCCGTGCCGGCAAGCATCTCTTCCACGTCGCCTAAAGTTTTAGAAATGAGGTACGTATCGCCATTTTCCAGAAAAAATTTGGTGTAACTACTATCCGACTCACAGTACATCACATCAGCAAGATCTACAAAAGTGTACCCATGTGCGGAAGGCAGCGCTATTCTGTCGAAACGTTGGGAGCCCTGGGGGTTTATATGATGTTTTAGCAATTCCAGTTGCGTTCTGCCAAGTCGATTTTTATCGGCTGCTTTGTCCACAGCATTGCGTAAATCCTCCGGGTTCACAGGTTTCAGCAAGTAATCAACGGCGCTATACCGGAATGCTTTCACGGCAAACTGATCATAGGCAGTCACAAAAATCAAGGCAAAATCTAGGGTTTCCAAGGCTTCTAACAACTGGAAACCATTCATCACAGGCATTTCAATATCCAGAAATACCAAATCCGGTTTTACACTTTGAATAGCTGCCAGTCCTTTCTCAGGATCGGTAAACTTGCCAGCGACTACCACCTCCGGGCAGGTTTCCATCAACAACAAATGCAGGGCTTCAAGGGCATCTGTTTCATCGTCAATCAGAATGGATTTCATGGTCGAGTGTTTGAGTTTTTGAGTGCCTGAGTTTTTGAGTGCCTGAGTGTTTGAGTTGGCGTTCGGCTTAGGTGCTCGCGGTTTGTTTCCCGCAGATTTCCGCAAATGAACCGCAGATTTCCGCAGAAGCGTTCGGCTTGATACTCCATGGTACATGGATGCCGAAGGCAGCCAAAAAAAATCCGCGTCCTCTGCGTCATCCGCGTTCCTAAAAAAAATCTGCGTCCTCTGCGTCATCCGCGTTCCTAAAAAAATCCGCGTCCTCTGCGTCATCCGCGTTCCAAAAAAATCCGCGTCATCCGGTCATCCGCGTTCCAAAAAAAATCCGCGTCATCCGCGTCATCCGCGTTCCAAAAAATCCGCGTTCCACCCGCGTTCCACCCGCGTTCTTCAGCCGAGGTAGAGCTCCATGATCACCAGCGTTCCCGCCGCTTGTCCGCGTTCATCAAACAGATCCCGGGTTTCGCTAAACGATAATCTTCCGGTGGCCTTAAGCCGTTCTGCCGTAATTTTTTGTCCGAGCCCTTTTTGGCGCAGCGCGCTTTTGCTTTCCAGTGCTTCTGCCGCAGCCCGTCCAACCCCATTGTCTTCAATTTCAACCCTGAGTACATGCTCGGCAGGCTGACTGATCCGCACCGAGATGTTGCCGCCTTCCTTTTTATGCATGAGCCCGTGCCAGATGGCATTCTCCACATGTGGCTGAATGAGCATGCCCGGCACTTGCAGGAAACTTGGATCTATGTCCGGATCCATATGCAATTGATAGTGCAATTTGTCCTTGAACCGCAGCGATTCAATGTCGACATACAGTTGCAGGGCTTCCAAATCCCGGGCCAGGGTTATTTTTTCGGTGCGACTGTTTTCCAGCACCAGACGAAGCAGCTGACTGAATTTTTGCAGGTATTTGGCTGCGGTGTCGGTATCCCGTTCTTTGGTGTACCTGTAAATGCTGTTCAGGCAGTTGAAAATGAAATGTGGATTGATTTGAGCCCGCAGGCTGGCCAGTTCCAGTTCGGTTCTGCGGCGTTCCTGTTTCTGTTTGTAGGTGTAAAACCCAAACCCGCTTCCCGCCAGCAATGACACCAAAATGGCGCTGAATATCCACCATTGCTGCCTCGTTTCCGCATCCTTCAGCGCTAATTGACGAGCCTGTTCGGCAGCCTCGAGGGCTCGTTTTTGCTCAAAGGCGTGTTTAACCTGAATCTCCGTCATGCGCCGGGTGTTTTCCAGGTTTTGTACGCTGTCACGGGCGCTGATATGCCATTTAAAATACTCAAGGGCTTTTGCCGGGTTGTTTTGATGTTCGGCCAACCGACTCATATCCAGATAGTACCGTTCATGGTAACTTTTATCCTTCACCTGTGGAATCAACGCCCCTGATCGGGCTAACCAGGCTGCAGCGTTTGGCCAATCTCCCAGCTGAATCAGGCAGCGACTCATGGCCAGCAACAGGTTTATTTCGGTTTCAGCGGTGGCCATGTCGGGGTATTTCCGGAAAGCTTCTTCCGCCTTGAGTAGCCAGGATTTTTCTTCGGCATATTGTTGTTTCCGTTCAGCCAATCGGGCCATGGTCAGGTACAGCGGGACAATACCAGGGATATTGGGCGCCTTTTCGGCCAGCGCCAGCGCGTTTTGTACATAATATGCAGCGCTGTCGGGCTGGCCTGTCCGATCGTACAAATCGCCCAACAGGTGACTGCAGGCACACAAGCCATGCAGCCTTTGCGCGCGCGTGCTCAGGTCT
>JAEUUS010000399.1 GCA_016787545.1 Saprospiraceae bacterium | reverse complement strand
TTAAAAATAAAAAAGCCGTCGAAGCATTTCGCGTCGACGGCCAAACCCTAAAAACCAAATGAAAACAATCTTCCTTATTTGCCTTATTGCCCTCGCTCGTTTGCAAAGGCTCTCCTTAAGTCTTTGTATGGTGGAGTTTCCAGATTGGTTTTTTAAAAGTCGTCGGAGCTTTCGCCCCGACGACCAAACCCTAAAAAACCAAATGAAAACAATCTTCCTAAAGTGGGGTGCCGGTGTATAAACCGGCACTAAGTGTTTGTTTGTTGTCAGTACTTGTTCGTTCACAAGTCTGCAATTTATACGCCAAGCCTGTACCCGGGTCACATCCGATATTTACCATTTTATGTATATTTTAAAGCGCATTAACAAATAGGCGCCAAAAAGGCGGTTAGTTGAATTTTGTTGACATTTTTACCCCAAAAAGCCTGTATTTTTTTGAATTTTGTTTGAAAATCTTGCAGGCCTCTCAGATCCTGTTCCTTCTGCCTAACTTGCAGCGGTGAAACACAAAGTCCTGCTTTTCAATCCGCGCAGTGCCAACGCCAAACATCGCGTACCGAACAGCATCCTTCAGGTGGCTGCCAGTATTCATGGCATATTCGAGTATGTATTGGTGGATGGCAATCTGGAGGCAGACCCCTGGGCTATCATTCAGGGCTACCTGCAGGATACTTCTTTCAAATATGTAGGATTTACGGTAATGCCCGGACCTCAGTTGCGTCAGGCTATTCCTTTTGCGCAAAAACTAAAAGAACAGTTTCCTCACCTCATACAGATTTGGGGCGGTTATTTTGCCTCCAATCAATATCAGGCAGTAATGCGCAGCGGATGGATTGATTTCGTGGTGGATGGCCCCGGCGACCGCGCTTTTCCGTCATTACTTCAGGCACTGGAGTACCAAACGCCGTTCGAATTCATTCCCAACCTCATCTGGAAGACTCAGGAGGGAGATGTTATTAAAAATAGTAAGGAGGCTTTGCTGGATCAGGACAGCCTTCCTGAATTGCCATACGAAACGCTGGATCAGTTTTATTCCCTGGATAAATACCTGAACCCTACGTTTTTAGGTAAAAAAACACTGGCCTACCATAGCAGTATGGGATGCCCGTTTAAATGCTCGTTCTGTGCGGTAGTGCCTATTTATGAAGCACGCTGGAGAGGAAAATCCGCAGAAAAAATCTTCCGCGACATTATGTATGTGCGTGAAAAATGGGGCGCAGACAGCATCGAATTTCACGATAACAACTTTTTTGTCAGCGAAAAACGAACCACCGCGTTTGCCAAGCTTATGCTGGGTAAAAACATGAACTGGTGGGGAGAGGCCAGAATTGATACCGTAGATCAGTATACCGACGCGTCTTTGGCCTTAATGCGGGAAGCAGGCTGTAAAATGATTTTTTTCGGAGCGGAAACCGGTAATGATGAGCTGCTAAAGCAAATGGATAAGGGGGGGAAACAAACCGGAGCACAAATCCTGGCTTTTGCGGAACGACTGAAAAAGTTTGATATAATACCAGAATACTCCTTTGTATTGGGTCTGCCTGCCGAAAATGAACAGGCCGTTTGGCGCCAGATTAAATCGGATATTCAGTTCATTAAGCGCATCAAAGAGGTAAACCCGGATACCGAAATCATCTTGTATGTGTATTCCCCAGTGCCTACAGAGGGCTCTGATTTGTACACGCAAATTCAAAAGGCTGGATTCCGTTTCCCTCAGCATCTATCCGAATGGTTGTCACCGCAATGGGAACAATTTGATCAACGCAAAAACCCGCTCACACCCTGGCTGACGCCTGCCATGGTTCAGTATATTCAGGGTTTTGAAACGGTTATACACGCAAGATTTCCCACCATTTCTGATACCAAACTGACCAACCTGCAACGTAGTGTCATGCCCGCGCTGAGTCATTGGCGGTACGCCTCCAATTTCTTTCACCGCCCTTACGAG
>JAEUUS010000366.1 GCA_016787545.1 Saprospiraceae bacterium | reverse complement strand
CAAAACGCCAATTTTAGCGCCGTAATAGAATGAAAGCCAGATGTTTTTCAGCACCTGTTTCTGCGGAGGGAAGGTTTTACTCACCCCCGACATGGAAAAAATAATCTTTTCAGACATCGGTATGAAATGAGGGAATGTGGTTAATGTGGGAAATGTGGGAAATGTGGGGAATGTGGTTAATGTGGTTAATGTGGGGAATGTGGGCGTAATGAGTGGAATGGGCGCAAAGGTCGTGGGAAAGGTGGAAATTTTTATCGTGCTTATAAAAGAATCCTATTCAAACAAAAACTTCTTCACATTCCACCAGCCGGTTTCAATGATGGCTTCGTTGCGTTTGTAGAAACGAATGGCCGGTTCATTCCAGTCGAGCACCTGCCATTTGACCAACCGGCAACCACGGAGACGTCCTTCCTGGATGAAATCATCGTAAAGTTTTTGACCTACCCCAGAACCACGATAGGCTTCATTGACCACAAAATCGTCGAGGTACAACATTTTGCCTTTCCAGGAAGAATAAGCCATAAAGAAGAGGGTCATACCCACCACCTGGCCTTCCACTTCGGCTACTTTACATTCAAAAAGGCCTTTGCGGAAGTCCTCCAGGTATTCTTCAGGCGTGGTAAAAACTGCTTCTGGTTCTTTTTCATACACAGCCAGTTCGTACACCAGAGCATGAATGGCTGGGATATCGGCTTCTGTGGCTGGGCGGATGAGGATCGTGGGTTGCATGAGAGAGGGAGGTTGGGATTTTGGGTCATTTGGGGGTCATTTGGGTCATTTGGGGGTCATTTGGGTCATTTGGGGGTCATTTATGGGTCATTTGGGTCAATTATGGGTCATTTGGTGTTGTCGAGGAGGATGGCTTCGTGGAGGATTTCGAGGAGGGTTTCTGAAGGGATTTGATTGGGGCGCCGGATCTGGATGTAGCCAACTTCTTTGCGTTGGCCCATATTAATGAGTTGCTGATCGTTGGATAACAGATATCCTTTTACCAGGCCGAGGTTTACGCCTTCTGTAATACCGCTGTATGGCAGGCTGGCCGGATAGAAGAAGCATATTCTTTTTCTACCTCTGAAATAGGGTACGCCGTAGGCCCAGGTTACACTCAATGCTGGGAAATTTCCTTGCAATAAGTCTTTCAAATACAGGCAGATAGAACGCTCCTCGGGGGTTAGGTCATCCAGAAAGGAATCAAAATCTTTATGTTTGGCCAATTTCATGTGCAAATATTCTGCAAGTTTTTCAATCTTGCCAGCCATTCCCTCAAAAGTCTATTCCAGAACTGATATTGGCTTTTTTCTGACTTTAGGAATGTCGCCGGGCTTTCAAATTTGACGTCCAGCCATTATCTTCGCCATTGGATTTATGAATGCACTGTTCAATCTGGTCGTAAAACAATACCTCTCAAAACGCATGAAGCGGGTTGAGCGGTACATGCTGCATCCGGAAGAAGCGCAGGAACGCTGGTTTCGGCGAATTTTAGACCGTGCACGTGAAACTGAGCAAGGAAGCCGCTGGGGACTTTCAGACATCCGGAATCCGGAACAATTCGCACGGGTTGTTCCCGCACAGGATTACGAAGCCGTTAAGGGAGACATTGCCAGGATGATGCGAGGCGAAAGAAATGTACTCTGGCCCGGCGAAATTAACTGGTATTCCAAAAGTAGCGGAACTACCAGCGAGAAAAGCAAATTTATTCCCGTTCCATATGGCAACTTGTTCAATTGTCATATTGCCGGCGCCTGGGATGCCATCACCCTGCTGTACCACAATAAACCTGACATGGAGGCTTTCCGGTATCGCCATCTTGCCGTACCTGGTAGTTTTCAATCCTTGCCGGAATATCCCAAAACACGCATTGGGGATGTAAGCGCTATCCTGGTGCAACACATGCCAACCATAGCGCGTATCCTGTATACCCCCGATACACAAACCAACTTATTGACCAATTTCGAAGAAAAACTGCAAAGAATTGCCGAAATAACCAGTAAACAACGGGATATCTGTTTATTCGGCGGCGTTCCAACCTGGTTGATTGTGCTGTTTCGCCTGATCCTGGAAAAAACCGGAAAAGCAAATATGCTTGAAGTTTGGCCACATCTGCAGGCATACATGCACGGCGGTGTAGGCTTTGAACCTTACCGGGCAACTTTCAGAGAACTAATTCCAAGCGATTCTTTTGTCTACCAGGAAATGTACAATGCCTCAGAAGGCTTTTTTGGTGTACAATGTGATTTAAATCAACATGATCTGCTTGTTTTGGCAGACAATGGCGTTTTCTACGAATTTGTGCCTTCTTCACAGTGGGACAAAGATCATCCCAAAACCGTTTTGCTACAGGATGTTGTTATAGGGGAAAATTATGCTGTGATGATGACTGCCAACAACGGGTTGTTCCGATACCTGCTGGGCGATACGGTTACGTTTACCCGAAGAAATCCGTTTTGTTTCCAGATTACCGGCAGAACCAAACAGTTTATCAATGCTTTTGGAGAAGAAGTAATGGTTGGCGATGCCGACAAAGCCCTGGCCGAAGCTTGCCGGCAATTGAACGCCTCCGTTACAGAATACACCGCGGCGCCTGTTTATTTCTCAGCTGAAAAAAGTAGGGGCGGTCACGAGTGGGTTGTAGAATTTGAAAAGGAACCCGCCGATCTGGAAAGATTCAACCAGGT
>JAEUUS010000328.1 GCA_016787545.1 Saprospiraceae bacterium | reverse complement strand
AAAAGTAGCAGTTGTTTTTGCTTTTTCTTGCTTTATTTTTGCCGAAATTAGCCCATTAGAAAAGAATTAAAAAACCTGTTCCGGGCCCTAATTACCTCATTTACACAGAATTTTGTACCGGATTAATTCAAATCCGGTTTTTTTTAAATCGTTCATTATGCATGTTAAATCACTCTTGCTTGCTACAATAGCCGTGCTATTGTGGTTGCCCGCTTGCCAAAACGGCAGCACCGAATACCAACAAAAAGCTAACAATGCCGAGTTTATTCACGCCGGCGTTCGACGCATCACCGACATTATCCGCCACGATATTTTCGCGCCTCCGATCTCGTCCAGGATATATGCTTACTCTGCAGTAGCTGCTTACGAAGCGCTGGCGCCGGGTTTCTCGAATTACCAAAGCCTGGCCGGCCAGCTGAATGGGCTTACGCCGGTACCTCAGCCTGAAGCAGGCAAAGATTACTGTTTCCCGCTGGCCAGTGTAAACGCTCAGTTGATTGTGGGCAAAGCACTGGTTTTTTCTGAGGGCGATGTAGAAGACCTCAAGGAGCAGATCTTCGAAGATTTTAAGAAAATGGACATCCCGAAGGATGTTTACGATCGTTCCATGGCTTACGGCGAGGCTGTGGCCAAACACATCATTGCCTGGTCTAAAACCGACAACTACGCGCAAACCCGCAGCGCAGCTAAGTTTACCATTGATGTAGAAAACCCTTCCCGCTGGCGCCCAACCCCGCCAGCGTACGGCGATGCTCTGGAGCCTCACTGGCCAGAAATTCGTCCATGGGTGATGGACTCCGCCAGTCAGTTCCCGGCAGATGCTCCGGTGGCATTCAGCAAGGAAAAAAACAGCGATTTTTATAAGCAGGCACTGGAAGTTCGCGACATCGTGAACGAGAAAAACCCGGAAAAGGAAGCCATTGCCTGGTATTGGGACGACAACCCGTTTGCCATGGAAGTAAGCGGCCACGTGGCGTTTGCCAAAAAGAAAATCAGCCCCGGCGGCCACTGGATGAACATTGTTGGTCATGCCTGCCGCAAAGCCAACGCCGATGCCATGGTTTCTGCCGAGGCTTATGTGAAAGTAGCTTGCGCCCTGGCAGATGCTTTCATTTCCAGCTGGGACACCAAGTACAAAACCAACCTGATTCGTCCGGAATCTTACATCAACCAATACATTGATCAAAGCTGGCAACCGCTGATCCAAACGCCTCCATTCCCGGAACATACCAGCGGCCACAGTACCATTTCTATGGCATCTGCGGCAGTGTTGACCGGTATTTTTGGTGATAATTTTGCGTTTACCGACAGCACAGAGGTGGAGTTTGGTTTGCCAACCCGCTCTTTCAAATCTTTCTACGAAGCATCTACAGAGGTGGGAATCAGTCGTTTGTACGGTGGCATTCACTACCGTAGGGGCAACGAAGCCGGTCTGAAATGCGGCAAGCAAATTGGCGAATTTGTGCACAAAGAACTGAAGACCCGCAAGTGACCCAATGAGTCAGTTGTTCTTCACACCGAAGATTGAAAACGGTTTCGCTATTTTTGAAGAAGAGGAGGGCAGGCATCTGAGCACGGTTTTGCGCAAAAAACCGGGCGACAAGCTCCGGCTCACCGATGGAAAAGGTCATTTTTAC
>JAEUUS010000299.1 GCA_016787545.1 Saprospiraceae bacterium | reverse complement strand
CTTCACGGACACTCTCTGTACTAACTTTCTGGCGGGATTGTTCTTCAGATTTACGCATAACGGCCGCAAATTTCTACATTTTATCCAGATTTTGCATGTAAAAGTTCAGTAAAGATCGCTATTCAGGAAATCATTTCATGGACTTACCTTTGCAACATGTACACAATGTTAATTACCATCGTGATCGGGCTATTCTTAGCCATGTTGTTTGTCAATGTCTATTTCCGGGCAAAAGTGCTGAAGGTGTACGGCATTCTTGTGCGCAATAAGGTTGAGTTTGGGGCTTCGCATATTTTCAACAAAGAAAAACTGGAAACGGAAATTTTGCCCAAATACCCTCAATTCCGAACAGAAATTGAAACTTTTGTGCGGCACATGCGGTATTCCATTAAGATGGCATCCGTTCTGCTGGCATTGATTACCGCATTCGGCGCCATTTTGATGTATTATCGTTAACCCGCTTGGTGAACATCTATTACCTTCGCCCGCCGATTCATGGAAAAGAACTATACCGGGCATTCTCTTTCTCTTGCCACACTTGTATTATTGCTGCTTACCGGACTCTCGGTACTGCCGAGCGGCACTCTGGGCACTTTCGACTATCGGAAAATGGACATATTTTCCGACATCAGAGATTCCGCATCTCTGCTCCAAACGATACCCAATCCAGATACAGTTGCCATTGACAGCACTAATTTCCCTGTTCCTGATTCTTTACAATGGGCGATTTCGGATACCGCGACAATACCAGACTCCCTTCGGGTAATTCCCCAAAAAGACTCCGTTTTTTTTGGAAAAATTATTGAAGACTACAGTTATAACCAAAAAGGACTCGTCGCTTTTTTCAGGGCAATTGATTCCATTCGCATGGGTCGAACCGTTCGGGTAGCCTGGTATGGCGACTCCTTTGTAGAAGGCGATATTCTGGTTGGCGATTTGCGCGACACGTTGCAAAGCCTATGGGGAGGGTCAGGTGTTGGATTTGTACCGGTAACTTCAGAAGTGGCCCAATTTAAGAGAACCCTAAAGCACAATTTTCGGGGATGGACAGCCTTTTCCATTATCAAAAAAGACAATTTCCGTCCGCCTTTAGGGCTGAATGGCTATGCATACAGGCCAGAGCCGGATGCCAAAGTCCACTTTGAAGGCACACAATTCTTCAAAAACACCCGTCGCTGGAACCGCGTTCAACTTTTTTATACTGCTCCTCAAAACGTACAGGTGGTATGGCAAATTAAGGATGAGCCTCCTAAACAGGAAATGCTACCGGGGCGCGGGGATCGGCTTTGCACCTGGCGATGGAAGGGACTTGAGTGGGGAACAGATGCCTTTGCCATGCGATTTCCTCAGCCGGATGGGCTTTTGGCCTACGGTCTTTCCTTGGAAAATGGTCCGGGTTTTTATATTGACAATTTTTCTATCCGTGGCAATAGCGGCGGCCCACTCAAGTTGATTTCACCAGAATTTGTGCAACAATTTGATGCTGTTCAGCAATATGATCTGGTAGTATTGCAAGTTGGATTAAATGCCGTAACCAACAGCTTAAACAATATTCGCTGGTATGAAGCTGAACTGGAACGCACTTTCAAGCATTTGAAAGCCTGTTTCCCCGGAAAACCAATACTGATCGTTAGTGTTGGCGATCGGGGAGGTAAGACAGGAGATCAGGTTACTACCATGCGGGGTGTACCGGCTATTGTTCAGATGCAGCGTAATCTGGCCCGAAAACATGGCTTTTTATTTTATGATTTGTTCTGGGGAATGGGCGGGCCGGATTCTATGCTTAAATTTGCCCACCAACGTCCAAGACTAGCCAATACTGATTATACCCACCTGACGCACGATGGCGGCAGAGTGGTAGGACTGATGTTCGCCCACTTGTTTGTCGAGGAACATCATGCTTACAAGGTTAAAAGTGGCTTGCAATAATTCCATTCACCGAAATAGACAGAAAAAATGATTTACCTCCCACTTCGTTTTTCCCGTTTGCGTTTGGCGATTTGCAGCATTTTCCTGTTGCTATTTATCGGACAATGTCAATCTCAATTCAGGCCTCCACAGGTTCAAATTCTTGATGCCGATACCGTTGGGGCGGGATTTCAGTTTATTCGACAGGATTTGAACGAGATTGAAAACCGGACATACTTAGAACCTGTATTTGAAAAGTTGTTTTTGCAACGCACCCAGGGTGGGAAAAAAATCAGCATCGTGCATGTTGGCGATTCGCACATTTTGGGCAATTTTTTGACACAGGAAGTTCGGGACCGACTGCAACGCGAATTCGGTGATGCCGGCCGGGGTTTACTTTTCCCATACAAGCTTGCCCAGTCAAATGGGGCAAAGGATTTTTTGGCGGAATCAAATATTAAATGGATGGGGGCTAATTGTCAGCGGGATTTATCCGCTGAAACCAATTTCGGGGCAGCAGGCTTTAAGTTGACAACCACCAATCCGGGCGCCGAACTCACATTTCGGCTTAGGGATACTGCCACTTCAGAAAGTCGTTTTTTCACTAAAGTTACCGTTTTTCAACGAAAATCATCCCTTGAGTACGACCTTGAGGTGCGGGATGATGCGTCCAAACAAGTTGCCCAACTGTTTATTGAAGACAACTTTTCCAGATCCTTTTTCTTCGATCGTCCGGTAGGAGCTGTAACTATTGCTGCCAAAAAAACGGCTCCGGAACAAAGGACCCTAACGCTTGATGGCGTGTCACTGGAAAATGAGCTAAGTGGCATTATTTACCATTCAATTGGTGTGAATGGCGCCAAATACATGGATTTTGCTCGTGCAAAATATTTTGCCCGACAAGTTGCAGACCTTGAGCCAGATTTGGTCATTCTATCCTTTGGCACCAACGAAAGTCAGGGTACCACAGAACCTGCGTACATGCGTAAAACCATGGATTTATTGATATCGCAGATTCTTGAATCGAGTCCTTCCGCCAGAATCATGCTAACAACACCAGCGGATTCATACCTAAGGGGCCGTGGGCTGAATCCACATATGGCTGAAATGAGTGAGGTTATACGCAAATATGCCAAAGACAAGGGCTATGCCATTTGGGATCTGTTCCATTTTTCAGGAGGGGAAAACTCATCCACATTATGGAAATCCAATGGCCTATTAACCTCAGATTCAGTGCATTATACCAAATACGGGTATGCCCTGCAAGGAAAGTTATTATATCAATCTTTGATCAAAGGATATAATGGCTTTGTGGAAGGAAAAAGGTAGTCAGCGCCTCATGTCAAAGTCGACCAGACAAAAAAGCCTTTATTTTATCCCATTCAGTGGGTAAAAATTTGGTCCAGTTTCCGTGCTTATTGAACCAGGTGATCTGGCGTTTTGCGTAATTTCTGGAGTGTTGTTTAATTTTTGCGATGGCTTCTATTTGGCTGAATTTTCCATCAAAATAGTTGAAATACTCCTCGTAACCAACTGTTTTTAGTGCCGGGTGATTGCGAAAAGGCAACAAATTTCGGGCTTCTTCCGCTAAACCTGAATGAATCATCTGGTCAACACGCAAATCAATTCTTTCATATAAATCCTGGCGGGGCAAATCAAGCAACAGATAGTCGATTTCAAATGGCCTGGCAACTTTTTCAGTCTGTTTGAGAAAGGAAGAGTATGGCTTCCCTGTTTCCAAGGAAACTTCAACAGCCCTTCGAAGTCGGGCAGGATTTTGCTGGTCTACTTGTGAAAAATGTTGCGGATCAGATTGTTGTAAGGTTTCCTGCAACCAGGTGAGCCCACCGGTTCGTTCGCCTTCTTCAACCCATTTTTTTGTGGCTTCTGAAATATCCGGGAAAGTATCCAAACCTTCACAAACAGCCCGGATATATAAACCGGAGCCTCCAGCCAAAATCACATAATCGTGATCCTGAAACAACTTTTCCAACAATCGAAGCGCATCTTTCTCATACGCACCAACGCTGTAGTTTTCAGCAATGGAGTGTGAATCTATAAAATGGTGAGGTACCAAAGCCAGTTCTGCAGAAGACGGCTTTGCGGTACCAATGGTCATTTCCCGATAAAACTGCCTGCTATCTGCTGAAAGTATCTCTGCTTTCAACCATTGAGCCAGTTGTATGGCCAATGCAGTTTTTCCGGTGGCTGTGGCGCCCCCAACCACAATCAGTTTTTTCATAGACTAATCCCAACATGGGCCAGAGTGTTTTTCAGACACACTCTATGCGGTTATTCCAGCAGAGGCTAATAGGGAGTCGAAGAGTCCACGTCCATCGGTATTGTCCAAAACCGCTTCACTGGCGCGTTCCGGGTGCGGCATCATACCGAATACATTTCGGCCTTCATTGCAAATCCCTGCAATATTTCTGGAAGCGCCATTTGGATTGGAACCTTCAGACTCATGGCCTTGGGCATCGCAATACCGGAAGAGCACCTGATTATTTTGCTCTAAGGCATCCAGCGTTTTCTCGTCGGCAAAGTAGCGGCCTTCCGCATGTGCGATTGGAATCTTGAGCGCTTTTCCTATCTCAAGTCCTTCCGTAATCGGTGAAAGATTTGTGACAGTTTTGATCCAAATGTTATCACAGATAAACTGCTGGCCGCTGTTGCGGAGCAACACCCCTGGTAACAATCCGGATTCGCAAAGAATCTGAAATCCATTACAAACACCAAAAACATACCCACCGGCAGCTGCATGTGCTTTCACGGCCTTCATGACCGGTGAAAATTGTGCAATAGCCCCTGCGCGAACATAATCGCCATAGGAAAATCCACCAGGCAATACAATACAATCTTCAGTGGTGAACCCGGCTGGTAATTCCTGACTTTTATGCCAGATTTTAACCACATTTTGACCAAGTACATCGCCTAAGACATGTACCATATCGTCATCACAATTGGAGCCAGGAAAAACGATTACGCCAAATTTCATGAAGTAAATGAGTAGGTGAGTGAGTGAAGGTTTAAGGA
>JAEUUS010000287.1 GCA_016787545.1 Saprospiraceae bacterium | reverse complement strand
CCAAGCCCGTCAAACAAGCTAACCCGGATGTTAGCGTCGCGGAAACAGCATCTGTTTCTGCCGACAATCACACTTTGAATTTTCAGAAAAACAAAGGGCGACTTCCCTGGCCGGTAGAGAGCGGATTTGTATCCAGAGGGTATGGCAAACAAAGACATCCAACGCTCAAAAACATAGAAATCACCAACAATGGCGTCGATATCCGAACAGAAGAAGGGGCTTCTGTCCGGAGTGTTGCCGAGGGAAAAGTGGCTGGCGTTCAGTTTGTACCTGGCCATGATTATACCGTGATTTTACAACATGGTGATTTTTACACCGTTTATACAAATCTGGCCTCAACACCGCTTGCCAAGGGTCAGGATGTAAAAGCGAAACAAAACATCGGCCTGGTGAGTACCAACAATATTACTGGCACTTCCGAGCTGCATTTTGAGGTATGGCAACAAAAAGAAAGGATGAATCCGGCACTTTGGATTAAAAAGTAGTCAAAGCCCGCTACGGACAACATTTCAAACCATTGTTATGAGACTAACTTCGCACAGATTTTGGCCGGTTTTCATCCTGATTTGGATGGCCAAGCCTGCCCAAACGCAAAATATCCTGACTTCAAAGTCTGGAACTGCAAATCTGGAAGCAAGCCAATTGCTGGAAAGCACCGTTCTTTCATTCCGGGAATCCGGCGATGGCGCCGATACCACTAAAGCAACCTTGCGGGTCAGGGTTTTGGAAAAAGGTGTTGGAAATGAGCCGGTTCAAGGAGCTACTGTTTTACTCAAAAGGGAGGATGATAAGATGTTGGGACGGGTGACCGCTCCAGACGGGAAATGTTTATTCCAATCTTCCCCGGCATCTTACACTGTCAGGGTTCAAATGACCGGTCTGAAAACATTGGAAAAAACCGGTATTCTGCTGGAGGGAGGTACCGTTTATGAGCTGGAAATAAGAATGGCCAAAAATTAGTAATTAGCACTTAACAAGACATAAAAAAGCCCTCACGATTTACCTCGTGAGGGCTTTTTTATGTCAAAGTTCATTCTTCTTCCTGTTCATAGTACCCCTTGGCACGGTACTTTGTTTTTTCAGCGGGTTTTAGTTTTTTCTTTTTAGATTCCTGATCTTGTTGGCGAAAATCGCGATCATCAGTACGGCGGAGTTCTTTTTTGTTGTTCTTTTCCCAGTGTCTCATGGCAAAAGTGTTGGAAGTTTTTTTGAACTTTTCAATACTTTTAAACAAGTTTTTTTTCGAAAAGCCCAGAGGTGAAAAGATGAATTATTTTAGATGGCTATCTGATTGTTCTTGAAGATTACACGAGCCATTCATTGTACAAAAATAGTCTGTTCCAACTGTATTGCAATACCTGTTGTAATATTTTTTTAATATTGGCCCGGAATATTTGGACGATACCCTCTTCAACCACATGTTCATTAACCCCATTTGCCTAAGGGTTCTTTGTTTTTTTGCCTGACCCAAACTCAATTATCCCCATAAACTGACCATTCCATCTCTTCTGTCAAATCAATAACTTTCTACTTTGCTCATGAAGAAACTTTTCACCCTGTTTCTACTTTTGCTGACTTACATGTCAACAGCTTTTGCGCAAACGACCCTGCCGGTTCGATTTGCGCATGGCACCGTTTTATTTCCGGAAAATTTTGCCAATGTCAGACAAAACCCTAAAGTTGATCCGGGGGAAATTGTCGCCGGTAAATATGTCAGGTACATTCAATTGAATAACATCATGAATAGTACCGAACGGCGGGCTTTTGAAGCTACCGGAGCGCAAATTTTAGGATATGTCCAAACAGGCGCTTACTTAGTTTCACTCCCTCAAAATTTTGATTATCAGCGCATTGAAATATTTTCACCTCGAAGTGTAATGCCTGTTGATCCAAGCTGGAAACTGGCGAAAAGTCTCCGGGAACAACCCTTTGGATCGTGGGCTGTAAAAGGCGAACACATTGACATCAATGTGCAGGTATATCCCCATGTTTCCATTCAGGAAGGCGCCGAATGGTGCCGCCATCTTGGGGTTGATATCTTGAAGGAGGGCAACCAAAACGGTTTTATCCAGCTTAGGGTACATAAAGAAAAGATCTCCACTCTGGCAGCCTTGCCATTTCTTCAATATCTGGAACTGGTTCCGGCACCAGGGCAAAAAGAGGATACCCGGGGGCGCTCCTTGCATCGCGCCAATCTGGTAGCCAGTGATGGCCCCATGGGGAAAAAGTATGACGGGTCTGGCGTTAGTGTTTTAGTACGGGATGATGGACAACTTGGCCCTCACATTGATTTGACCGGCCGACTATATAACTATGCAGACGGAAGCCCAACCTCCGGAACTCATGGAGACGGCGTGGTAGGAATCGTTGGTGGTGCAGGCAATTTGGACCCCAGCAAAAAAGGGATGGCTGCAGGCGCTGATCTCTACTCCGTGGATTATGTCAATGATTTTCAGGATTTGACCATGCCACTACACTTTGAAGAAGGAGTTACCATTACCAATTCCTCCTACTCCGATGGCTGTAATACAGGTTATACCCTGGCTACCCAAATCGTAGACCAGCAACTGTTTGAAAACCCTACCCTCATGCACGTGTTTTCAGCAGGTAATTCCAACGGCAGCGATTGTGGTTATGGCGCCGGAACTCAATGGGGAAATATTACCGGAGGCCATAAAATGTCGAAAAATGCCATCGCAACAGCTAATATCTATGCTGATGCCACCCTGGTAACCAGCTCAAGTCGGGGGCCGGCATACGATGGTCGACTTAAGCCTGATATTGCTGCTAACGGGCAAGACCAGGAATCTCTTGACCCAAACAATGGATATCAAGTATTTGGAGGCACTTCCGGAGCAGCACCTGGAATTGCAGGCTGTCTGGCACAACTGACCCACGCCTACCGCACCATTCATAATGTTGCGGATGCCCCTTCTGCGTTACTCAAAGCCACTATTCTGAACACCGCGAATGATTTGGGCAATGTTGGTCCCGATTATAAATTCGGGTGGGGCCATATCAACGCCTGGCGCGCACTTCGACTATTAGAACAAAATCGCTGGCTGGAAGCGGATATGGATCAAAACGGATTAAACACCCACTCTATTCAGATTCCTTCCGGCACCAAGGAGGCAAAAATAATGATCTATTGGGCAGAACCACCTTCCCTGGAAAACAACGCCCGCGCCCTGATCAACGACCTGGATTTAACTGTTGAAAATGCTGCAGGAACAGTTAACTTGCCCTGGCTGCTTAATCCTGCACCAAATGCTACTACCCTGGATGCTCCGGCTGGCAAGGGTCGTGACTCCTTAAATAATGTTGAGCAGGTATTGATTACGGACCCTGCTGCTGGAACCTACACCATCAAAGTAAAAGGTACAGAGGTGCCTATGGGTCCACAACACTATTACATTGTGTGGGAATTTGTGCGCGACGAAATCAAGGTAACGTATCCTTCAGGCGGTGAAGGTTTCGTTCCGGGTGAGGTGGAAAGGCTTCATTGGGATGCCTTTGGCAACACCGGCACCTTTACACTCCGATATACAACGGATGGTGGCCAAACGTTTTTCCCGATTGCCAGTGTAACCGGCGATCGGCGCATGTACGACTGGACAGTACCAAATACCGTGAGCGGCAAAGTGCATGTCCTAGCCATCCGTGGCGCCAAACGCGATACCTCAGATTTTCCATCAAGTATCGTCGGCATACCACAAAACCTGACGTTTGGGAAAGTATGTCCGGACACAGCCTTCATGTCATTCGATGCTGTCAATGATTCCCTCCATTATGACGGTTTCCTACTCGGTGAAAAATATATGGAACTTAAAGGTACCGCCGATACTAACTGGGTGGGCATTCCGATTTCCAACCCGTTCGAAGAGTTCTGGACGGCAGTACGCAGTTCCTATCCGGACGGAACTGCAGGCAGGCGAACCATTGCCGTCAACTGGCCCGGCGGCTTATTTAACTGCCCGCAATCCCATGATTTAAATGCCGCGCAACTGATATCGCCGGTTGGGGATGCCATTGTTTCTTGTGGCGCTTCTGAAATCAATGTGACTGTTAGGCTGATTAATGATGGTTTGAACGAAATATCTGGCGCATTCATTAATTACCAGGTTAACAATGACCCCCCAGTCAGCGAACCAGTTCCAGATTTAAGCATTGGGGCTTCCCTGGATTATACATTCCAAACCCCACTTTCCCTTAATTTCAATGGCAATATTCAATTCAGAACCTGGATCACCTATCCAAGTGATGTAGTTGCTTTTAATGATACGATCGCCCTTTCATTCCCGATTATCACACAGGCTGCAGATCAATTATTTACGGAAACGTTTGAAGCATCTTCAAGCTTTCCTCCCGGATGGGTCGCCATCAATCCAGACGGTGAGATAGGCTGGGTTACCACGGATGCCTTATTGACTCCGGTTGTTGGCCCGGATGATTTGATTGGACGTTCCCTGCATATGAATTTTTATGAATATGGTCCAAGTCAGATCGGTCAGGAAGATTATGTGTATATGATTCCTCTTGACCTGACCACTTTGTCAAATGCAACACTAAATTTTTATATTTCACATGCACGGTATGATGCAACTTATACCGATGGCATGAGGGTAGAAATTTACGAAAATTGTGACCTTAACGGAACACCTACCACAGTTTGGGAAAAATTTGATCCGGATTTAGGCACTGTCCCCGACCAAACCTCCTATTTTATTCCTGGATCAGCAGAAGACTGGCGTTCAGAAAACATTGACCTTGCCCCCTTTGTCGGGCAAAAAATCGTGGTACGATTCGCCTCCATTGATGGATGGGGTAATAGTTTATACTTAGATAATGTCGGACTGGTTGTACCAGAACCACCAATTGCTGAGTTTGTTGCACCCGATTCCATTTGCCGACTGGATACGGTTATCTTTCAGGCTACACCCTCAACCGACAATTCAGGATACACCTGGACGTTTGGATCGGCGGCCATTCCTGGTACTGCTTCTGGCATTGGGCCGCATTCAGTGGTTTACCCAACTGCAGGCAATAAGAACGTGCGCCTAATCGTAACCAATCCATTTGGCGCCGATACGCAGCTACAGGTCATCAACGTTCGTCAGCTAGCAAATGCTAACTTTACCTTTACCCAGAACCTGCTGACCGTTACATTTAACAACACCAGTAACAATTCAACATCCTATTTATGGGATTTTGGTGATGGCATGACCAGTACGGATGTGAATCCTGTGCATACCTATTCCGCACCAGGTACTTACACCGTAACACTATCTGCAACGAATGTTTGCAGAACCCATATCAAAACCGGGACTGTTGGGGTGACTGCCATCAATGAGTTGGAGAACAGACTTGGCATTCAAATACTGCCCAACCCAACAGCCGGCGATTTTGCCGTAACGTTGGACAGCAAAATGTCCGGATCTGTCCAATTTTTACTGTTTGATGCCGCAGGCAGAAAAATTACCAACAAGGAAGTTTCGGTAAAACATGGTCCATTAACTGTTCCGTTTGAGAACCTTGATCTCCCAAAAGGGGTGTACCAGCTGAATATCCTCGCCGAAGGGAAACAGGCTACCTTCAACATAGTGGTACAATAAACAGACCGTTTCCCAAGTAGGAACTT
Source organism: Saprospiraceae bacterium (assembly GCA_016787545.1). Classification (GTDB taxonomy): domain Bacteria; phylum Bacteroidota; class Bacteroidia; order Chitinophagales; family Saprospiraceae; genus M3007. The sequence goes on along the minus strand of JAEUUS010000287.1, from coordinate 5,184 downwards.
CAGGCCAAAACTCTGAACCACAAAATCACGAAGTGCACAAAATATTTGTTTTGTGTCCTTTGTGACTTTGTGGTTCATTTTTTTGTTGGCAAGCCAAAGTGACTACTACTTCTTTTTTGTCGCATTCAGACATCGACTTTTTGTTATATTTGCCCTGTACCCCAAGCCAAGGTCGTACTAAATGCCCGAATTATGCACCAAATCATTTATCGCGACCCCAATGTCACGATTTTTCAGAGCGCGCTCTTTCAAACCAATTCAACAGTGGTTTGCACAGATGATGTGGTCCTGGTATTTGATCCAGCCTGGCTACCGGAAGAAGTGGAGGCCATTCGGCAGTATGTGGAAAAAATCAGGGGAAAAAAACATGTTTTTTTGATATTTACCCATTCTGACTTTGATCATATCATTGGTTATGGAGCATTCAAGGCAGACAAAGTATTTATGTCAAAGGCAATGGCTGAAAATCCGGATAAAGAAGGATGTGTAGAAAAATGTCTTGAGTTCGACGAGCAGTATTATATCAAACGGCCATACCCCATTGAATATCCCAAAGGCGATTTTTTGGTGTTCAGGGATGGTGTGCAATATCGGTATGGAAACACAAAAATGTCGTTCTACCTCACTCCAGGACATACTGCCGACAGTATGATGGTGATCGTATGGCAATTAGGATTGTGTATAGCAGGAGATTATTTGTGCCAGTGTGAATTCCCGTTTATTTATCAAAGTAGTGTAGAATATGAACAAACCCTGGAAAAGTTGCCCAAAATCCATGATCGCAACTGGTTTACGAGACTAATACCCGGACATGGTCAACCTGCATTAAGTATCAGCGATTGGTTGCAGCGCAGAACAGAAGCCCAAGCTTACCTTTTTGCCTTAAGAGAGAGCATTGCTACTAAGGTTCCGTTCGATGAAAGCTCTTTGTGGGTGAGGTATGATTTCCCCAGGCTACAACGCAAATATCACCTGGACAACATTGCTTTAATGACTAAAGAATATGAACAAGGGTTGTGGCAATGGGACCCGGAATTTATGCTTCATTCACCTGTTTTACAGGAAAGTTATATTTCAGACAGTAATACAAATGATGCCGACGACGAAGGCTGAAACCAGAATATGGCTGGAAGCTCAGATTCTTGCCGAACATAGTAAAGCCCAAACAATGAGAATGGTTCGTTGGGTGGGTCATGACCCGGAACGGCTTGAAGTGCTTATGGAAATTTTTTTAAATGATCCCCCCTCCAAACCATTGCCGGAAGGAAGGGGTTACCAATTCCTATACACCCAGCGAAGTGCATGGGCTGTTCGGTATGTAGCGGAAAAGGCACCGGAAATGATGAGACCATGGCTGGATCGGTTGATCAGTAATTTAGAGAAGGAACCATTACATGATGCCATCAAAAGGAATACGTTGAACGTATTCGAACATATTGATTTCCCTCCACAGTATGATGAGTCGTTGGCAGATTTGTGCTTTAACAGCCTGATGAATCCTCAGGAGGCCATTGCCATCCGGTGCTCCTCTATGAGCATATTGGAACGGATTTGCACACGAATTCCGGAACTACAACCAGAATTACGCCTAATATTGGAGGAACACCTTGAGCATGGATCTGCAGGATTCAAAAGCAGGGCAAAAAAGGTGTTGTCCAGATTAAATGGTCTATAAAAACTAATCCGTTTTGCCCCAATCAGGGACAAAACGGATCAGATTCCTTCACAATTCACACATTATTCAGACATATCCATAGTGGTATATACGTTGAGCACATCATCGTCCTCTTCAAGACGATCGATAAGCTTAACAACGGCTTCTACTTCACTATCATCCAGCTTTTTAGTGGTGTTCGGAATGTATTCGAGAGCGGCACTCGTGGTTTCTATGTTGCGGTCTTCCAACGCTTTTTGTAAAGCGCCAAAATCGGTAAATCCACAGGTTAGCACTACTTCATCTTCTTCACGTTTTAGCTCCTCCAATCCTGCATCAATCAGCTCCAGCTCCAGTTCATCCCAGTCATGTCCTTCATTTTTTGCCTTAAACACCCCTTTGCGGTCAAATAAAAAGCCAACGCTTCCAGAGGTGCCAAGTGCCCCTCCACAACGGTCAAAATACATCCGAACATTCGCAACTGTTCGGGTGGGATTATCTGTGGCGGTTTCTACCATAATGGCAATGCCACTTGGTCCCTTCCCTTCATACAATACCTCCTGGAAATTATCTGCCTCCTTTCCGGATGCCTTTTTGATAGCACTTTCCACATTGGCTTTTGGCATATTGGCAGATTTGGCATTCTGAATTGCCACGCGAAGCCTGGAATTATATTCAGGATTAGTGCCTCCTGATTTAACAGCCAGGGCAATTTCCCGGCCAATACGAGTGAAGGTTTTGGCCATACCGGCCCAGCGCTTCATTTTTCTTTCTTTGCGGAATTCAAACGCGCGTCCCATAGTTAGGATTGTATAAAATTTTGATAAAACGGATGTCGAACACTGCCTTTGATTTGTTTAAATCAAAAAGCGGCGCAAAATTAGACAATATCGCTTCAAAAGATGGCATTTAATGCAGAAGAAAACAAAAAACCAAAGCGAAATACTACCTGAATAGTTCATTTGGGTTTGTTTAACCATTTTCTAAGGTAAAATAGCCGTCATTGGGCATTATCTTTGCTGCTCAATTAAAAAAGAATTCACATGAAAAGTTTATTCCGCACTCTGGTTTGCATGTTATTTTTAAGCCCGCTGATGGTTCAGGCACAAGATTCCAAAAACACCGATATTCAGGTGTTTCCTGGCGTTCTTAAAACAGCTGAATGGGCAAATTTCAAATATATGGATGTATTGAACAAAGCCAAAACCGGCGATCAATTATCTATACGCACTTTCCTGGAATTTAGTGGTACGGTTGACGGCACGGAAGCCTTGCAACATGCTACCACCTGTATTGAATTATTGTCCGTTGTTTCTGACGAAGTATATGGCGCCATTATTGCGGCCATGAAGCCAAAATTGAGATCCGTATTGCTTACCCGATTACCTTTAGCCCAGGGAAGAACCAAAAAGGAAGCTTTACAAAAGCCTATGCAGGAATGGGCTCCACAAACCTGGAAAGCCCTGAACGGCGAACGGGTAGTTTGTAATTCTTGCAGACAAGAAGGTGGTTTGGCGCCAGCTAAACCTGGCTTTGGCATTAAGCCAGGCGCTGAAAGCACCGCTCCAGTTGAAAGTGATAAGGAAACCGGCAAACAATGAACAAATTCAGTTCCATCTTTTTAGCTGCCTTGCTAACAGCAAGTTTCTGCTGTATTCAATGCACAGCAGGTAAAAAAAGTGCAAAAAGCAAGGATAAAAACCTGGATTTGCTCATTCAATACATGGTAGGCGATTTTAGTAGCAAGGATCAAAGCTTGCGGGATTCTGCCTATTTTGATATTCGACTGCATATCAGGCCAATATGGCTGGAAGACAAAGAGAATCATTGGTTATACGTGGAACAAGCAACTGCTGCTGCTGAATCCAAGCCATACCGGCAACGTATTTATAAAGTGGAAAGAGAAGGAAAGGATGGTTTCAAAAGCGTTGTTTATACCCTGCCAGAACAGGCAAACTGGGCTGGCAAGTATAAAACGCCAGAAGCCTTTAAGGCATTGAAACCCACAGATATCTCTTTGCGGGATGGGTGCACCGTTTTCCTAAAGCTTCAACAGGATGGAACCTTCTCTGGGGCTACCCAAGGATTGGGCTGTGAAAGCACTCTCCGGGGGGCTAAATATGCCAGCTCCATCGTTACGATTACCCCTAAAATGTTGTTGAGCTGGGATCAGGGATTCAACGAAAAAGGCGAACAAGTCTGGGGCGCAACCAAAGGAGGATACGAGTTCATCAAAATGTAACCATCATTTCCCAATGGCTTTCCGAATCTATACGAAGACCGGCGACAAAGGAGAAACAGCCTTGTTCGGTGGAAAAAGGGTCCCAAAAAGTCATCTAAGGGTTGATGCCTATGGAACGGTGGATGAGCTGAATTCCTTTGTTGGATGGCTCCGTGATTTGGTTAATGACGAACAGGTTAGGGAGCTTTTGGCCCATACACAGCATCGTTTGTTCACCTTAGGCGCGCACCTCGCCTCTGATCCGGCCAAGCATCCGCCTACTCCGGATTTATTGCCGGAAGATATAACCCTGCTGGAAAAGGAAATGGATCGAATGGATGAGCAACTCCCGCCATTGAAGCATTTCATCCTGCCCGGAGGTCACCCAGCCGTGTCGGCTTGCCATGTCTGCCGAACTGTTTGTCGGCGAGCAGAGCGATTGGCGGTTGCATTAGCCTATTCCGGCGAACTGGTGGAAGAGTTGGCTTTACAATACCTGAACCGCTTATCTGATTACTTCTTTATGCTTGCCAGGTATCTGGCGCATATTCTGGGAGCCGAGGAGGTGATTTGGAAACCGAGGTAGTGGGGTGTGTTTAGAGGTCATTTTAGGGGTCATTAAGGGGTCATTAAGGGGTCATTAAGGGGTCATTTTTTGGTTAATTAGCAAGAGAAACAAGGCCTTTATTCCAAAAACGACATTAAAATACCCCCTAAATGACTCTAAAATGACCCCTAAATGACTTTATAAAGTCCCCCGCAAAGCTTGCTCACGCTCAATGGCTTCAAAAAGCGCTTTGAAATTGCCTTTGCCGAAAGACTTAGCGCCTCTGCGCTGAATGATCTCAAAGAATACCGTTGGGCGGTCCTGAATTGGCTTGGTGAAAATCTGAAGCAAATAGCCATCTTCATCCCGGTCCACCAGGATATTTAGCGCTTTCAAGTCTTCAATCTTTTCGTCTATTTGTCCTACGCGGTCCAATACATCCTCGTAGTAATTCTCCGGAACGTACAGGAAATCCACGCCATTAGCGCGCATCATGCTCACCGTTTCCAGAATATTGTCGGTAGCCACCGCTATGTGTTGCACTCCAGCGCCTCGGTAAAAGTCCAGATATTCTTCTATCTGGCTCTTTTTCAACCCTTTAGCAGGCTCATTGATCGGGAATTTGATGTAGCCATTGCCATTGCTCACCACTTTCGACATCAAAGCAGTGTATTCTGTGGAAATATCGTTGTCGTCAAAAGTGATCAACAGTTTAAAGCCCATCACATCCTGGTAAAACTTCACCCATTTGTTCATGGCGCC
>JAEUUS010000410.1 GCA_016787545.1 Saprospiraceae bacterium | reverse complement strand
TTTTTTGGGCATTATTGGGCTATTGGTTGCTTTTCTCCTGGTGGCATTTGCGTTAAGCCGCATCATGATGCTGTATATCAATGCCGAATCTACCATCAGCACCAACGACACCGGCATCACCATCCAGGTTGTTAGAAAGGGTCTTGGTGCACCCATTGGCTCCAATTTTTACCCATGGGACCAATTGGAGGGCTTTCGTTATGTCAGGGTAGGAAGAAGCCCCAATACACTGACCATGTATTGGAGTACCGGCGACAAACAAGTCTTTCAGGCTTTTGACACAGAATTTCTTTATCAGCATCTTTGTCGCTGGCACCCGGAAAAAGAGCGTGATTTCTGGGGTCGCCCCAAAAAGGAGGCCTGAAACCGGCATTTTTCCGACCAATTCCGCCAAACCACTATCTATTGGAAAGGGGGCACAGACAAACACCTGGACGCCGTTCGTTGTAATTTTGCGCCGCCGGAGCGAATCCTGCGTTGTTTACTAAGCCAAATCATCTACGTAATTGCAGGTTTTTAGACCTCGTAGGTTTTAGACCTCGTAGGTTTTTAAAACCTACGAGGTCTAAAACCTACGAGGTCTAAAAACCTGCAATTACGCGTAAATCATCCATCTATTATGAAGTTTCCTTTGTTTTTATCCCTCGCATTGGCCATGCTGGCAGCTGCCTGTGGTGGCAACCAATCCGAACAACTACCGCCCGCCCCAACGCCCATTCAAAAGGACCAGGTACTGCTGGACACCTTTGCAGACCTGCAAATCCTTTGGTACGACCTGCCCGGTTTTGACAAACTGAGTATTCAGCAAAAAACATTCATTTATTACCTGTCGGAAGCCGCACTGGCCGGTCGCGATATTATTTACGACCAGCATGGCAAATACAACCTGGCTGTGCGCAAAACCATCGAAGCCATTTTTAACACCTACAAAGGCGATAAATCCGGCGCCGACTGGAAAGCCTTTGAGGTATATGCCAAGCGCGTTTGGTTCTCCAATGGCATACACCACCATTACAACGAGGTGAAAATCCTGCCGGAATGTTCCTCAGCGTATTTCCTGACGCTCGTTCAAGGTTCTGATGCGACCGCGTTGCCCATGCCGGTGGCTGATATCCAAAGCACCCTGCTGCCGGTCATTTTCGATCCGGCCGTTATGCCCAAACGCACCAGCAAAGACGGTCCGGATATTGTTAAGAACTCTTCCGTGAATTTTTATGAAGGCTTAACGGCCGATGAAGTAGACCAGTATTACCACGCCAAAATCAAGGCCGCCGGCGCCAAAGCTCCTTTGTTTGGCCTCAATTCCAAACTGGTGAAGGAAAACGGTGTGATTAAAGAAATTGTCTGGAAATCCGGTGGCATGTACGGCCCGGCTATTGACAAAATCATTGAAAACCTCGAAAAAGCCATGCCTTTTTCCGAAAACGAGCAGCAAAAAAAAGCGCTCGGACTACTTGTGGAATACTACCGCAGTGGCGATTTGAAAAAGTTTGATGAATATAATATTGCCTGGGTAAAGGACACCGAAAGCACCATCGACGTGATCAATGGCTTTATTGAAGTGTACCATGATCCGAAAGGATACAAGGCCGGTTTTGAAGCGGCTGTTCAGTACAACGACCCCGAAGCAACGGAAAAAATGGCCATTGTGAGCAAAAACGCCCAGTATTTTGAAGACAATTCAACCATTGCTGCAGCCCACAAAAAGAAAGAGGTGAAGGGTGTTTCCTATCGCGTAATTAATGTAGCCATGGAAGGTGGCGATTGTGCGCCGACCACCCCGATTGGTATCAACTTGCCCAATTCCAACTGGATTCGGGAAGATTTTGGTTCCAAATCCGTGAGCTTGAATAATATTGAAAACGCCTACAACAAAGTTGGCGGTGCGCTTGCTTTAAAGGAGTTTGCCAACGACGCAGAAGAAATAGAAAATGCCAATAAATACGGCGAGGCCTGTGGCAAGATGCACACCGCGCTTCATGAAGTGATAGGCCATGCCAGCGGTCAGTTAAACCCCGGCGTAGCGGAGCCAAACGTAACCCTGAAACATTACTCCAGCACCCTTGAAGAGGCTCGTGCCGACCTCGTTGCGCTCTACTTTATGCCGGATCCTAAGTTGATTGAGATGGGGTTGATGCCGGATGCCAATGCCTATAAATCAGAATATGATCAATACATTCGTAACGGATTGCTCCAGCAACTGCGCCGCCTGCCAGCCGGAGCGGATATTGAGGAAGACCACATGCGTAACCGCCAATTGGTGGCAGCCTGGGCAGTAGAAAAAGGAAAAGCAGACAATGTCATTGTCAAAGAAGTGCGCAATGGCAAAACGTATTACGATATCCGTGATTATGCCAAATTGCGCGTATTGTTCGGTCAGTTATTGGCCGAAATTCAGCGTATTAAATCTGAAGGCGATTTCAAATCCGCTGAAGCACTGGTTGAAACCTATGGTGTAAAAACAGACGCTGCCACTGGCAAGGAAGTTAAAGCACGTTACGCAGCACTTCCCACCAAAGCCTATTCAGGTTTTGTTCAACCACGTTTAGTGGCTGTAAAAGATGCCAACGGCAACATCACCGATGTAAAAGTGGAGCGTGAACTGGATTTTGTGAAACAAATGCTCCGTTACGGGAAGGAGTATTCGTTTTTAAGATAGGTAGGGATAAAGTGAGAGTCTCACTCTGAGTGAGACTCTCACTTTAGAAATCATCGTCCATCACCCCAGCGTCCAATTTGTAAAAATATTCCGGCCCCGGCTTGTATGCCGAGGGCCGTTTTTTTTACGGTAAAGTAGTCTTCCGAAGTAGGGAATATGGCTAATTCTTCGCCAGACAGGTAGTCCAGGTTATACCAAACGGCCATGCCCCTGACATGGGCAAAAACACCAAACCAGGGTGAGATGTACCGGCTCACTCGTCCGCCCAAAAACAAGGTTGGCGCCAATGGCGGTGAATTAACTGGCCTGTATTGCACCACCATGATGTCGTGATTTCCGGCTTTTTTTAGTCGGACATGTGCATTACCTGATGAAATTTGGGAGCCGCCATACATGATTTCCGGTTCCAGCCAGCCTTTTTTTATGGGAAAAGCATAAGTAAGTCCAAAAGCCACCTGAAAGTCCATTGGATCATTGACATCATCGTTGGGAATATAATCTGCATAATAGCCCGGATTTTGGGCTTCCAGTTCTTTTTCAAATGCCGGTTCCAGATCAGTTGAAGGGATTCCGCCAATGAGGAGTTTCAAGCCCAGGTGATTTCGGAATGCAATTCCTCCTTCAAGCTGAAAGCCGGGTCCCTTTCCGGGTGCTCCTACATAAGGCGATACTTGTTTGCGCAAGGGTTGTTGAAATGCGCTATAATGGGCGGATACGCTGCCGAACAGGCCCGACGCCCATTTTTTTTGCTCTTTTTGTGCCATTCCTGCCTGGAGGGTGAACAGACCAGTCAGCAGACATAAGCATATTCTTGTGTTCATTGCAGGGTAATGGTTGGTAATGCGAACAGGGTATCGCGGTTTACGGGAACAAAAAGCGAGTCGAAGGTCAGCTGCACAGAAAACCGGTAATCACCCGGCTGGGTGGGAGGTTCCACCATCAGCAGATCAAAT
>JAEUUS010000223.1 GCA_016787545.1 Saprospiraceae bacterium | reverse complement strand
TCATCAGTTGGAAGGCGTGTTGCAATTAGGCGGAAAAGATGTTGATTTTACCGGAGGTCGGGGTTATATTGAAAAAGATTGGGGGCAATCGTTCCCGCGCGCCTACGTTTGGATGCAAAGCAATCATTTTGATTCTGACGGGAAAACCTCCCTGATGGCATCTGTGGCGCATATTCCCTGGCTTGGCAGTTACTTCATTGGTTTTATCAGCGGATTCTGGCTCGATGGGCGTTTAATCAAGTTTGCCACTTACACGGGCGCCAAAAAACACCTGGAATTGTCCGGTCAGCAACTAACCCTGATACTGCAACAATCTGGCAAAGAGTTGCGCATATTGGCCCAACAAGCACCAGGTACAGCACTGGTTTCGCCGCTTTCCGGAGAAATGACCGGCAAGATCCAGGAAAGCCTGCAAGCCACCCTTCAGGTGGAGCTTTTGGACAAAGGGGTGCGTATTTTTGAGGGCACTGGTCGAAATGCCGGTTTGGAAGTAGCCGGTGCGGTGGAGGTATTAACTGGCTAAACTATCTTTACCCGCATGGTTACAGAAGCGCAAAACATCATCCTGCAAAATATTGCCAGGCACATAACCCTCACTGAAGCTGAGGCATCGCATTTTTTGTCCCTACTCACGGTTCAAAATGTGTCCAAAAAACAGTTCTGGTTAAAAGAGGGCGAAATTTGCCGGCACTCGGCATTTGTCTTTGAGGGTTGTTTGCGCGGATACACCGTTGATGCCAATGGTTTTGAACACATCCTTCAGTTTGCCCCGCCCAACTGGTGGATTTCCGATATGTACAGTTTGCTAACCGGCAACCCGGGGCAACTGATGATAGACGCACTGGAGCCAACACGGATAATGCTGCTCGCCAAATCAGATCAGGAACAACTGTATAAAGATATCCCAAAGTTTGAGCGATTCTTCCGCATCATTACCGAAAACTCCCTGGTAGCCAACCGGCAAAGAGTTATTGATGCGATGAGTCTGACCGCCCGGGAGCGTTACGAACAATTCTGCCAACGCTACCCTACCCTCATCAACAGCATCCCGCAAAAGCAAATTGCGGCTTACATAGGCGTTACACCGGAGTTCTTAAGTAAATTGAGGAGTATCCGAAACAAAGCCAAAGGTTAGAGCATGTTGGGGATTTTCTTAATCTAGTTTATTGGAAGTAGGTATTCAACACCCCCACCTTTGTACCATCACAAAACAATCCTTTGTCAGTCATGAACAGAAAACAATTCCTTCGCAACAGTCTGCTCGGCGCAGGAGCGCTCGCCACTTCCGGAGTCGCAAAAGCGGTGATCGACAACGACATTGACGAATTGAAACCCCTGAAAATCCTTGGATTCAACCACATTCCCAACACAAATTCAAATATTATGGCCAATACCGTTTTGCATAAAGCCGAATCCCGTGGACATGCCAACCACGGCTGGCTCAACTCGCACCATACCTTTAGCTTCGCCAATTACTACAATCCAGAGCGCATGCACTTTGGTGTGCTGCGAGTGTTGAACGACGATACCGTAGAAGCAGGAATGGGCTTTGGCACCCACCCGCACGATAATATGGAAATCATCAGTATCCCGTTGGAAGGCGATCTGGAACACAAAGACAGCATGGGCAACATTGCCACCATCCGCCAGGGAGATGTGCAGGTAATGAGCGCCGGAACCGGGATCTACCACTCGGAATACAACAGAAATAAAGACCAAAAAGTCAAATTCCTGCAAATCTGGGTATTTCCCAACAAACGCGGTGTAACCCCCAGATATGATCAGATTACCCTGGAGTCTGCCAACGAAAAAAACAAGTTGATTCAAATTCTCTCTCCAAATGCCGATGATGAAGGTGTATGGATCCATCAAAATGCCTGGTTTCACATGGGCAACCTGAATGCCGGTTTTGAAACAACCTATCAATTGAAAGGAGGCGCCGGTAATGGAGTCTATGTTTTTGTGCTGGACGGAGAGGTTACCGTGGAAGACCAAAAACTGGGCAAACGCGATGGCTTTGGTATTTGGAATGTTGAACATTTCACCTTGAAAGCGGATTCACAGGCCCGGGTCTTGTTGATGGAAGTTCCTATGAGCGTTTGAAAACAGTTCGGCTGAATCCGTGTTATATAATGCCCAACACGAGGGTTTCTCAAAAGTAATGTTCACCATATAAGCGCTTGAAGTGAGTCACATAGTGAGAGTCTCACTTTGAATGAGACTCTCACTATGTGACTCACTTCAAGCGCTTATATGGTGAAAACAGTAACTCGACTTATAAGTCAGCCTCATTTCAAACTGCAGGAATAGCATCATGGTTAAAACCGCACAGACCCGGCTGCCAGTATTAGATCTGATCAGGAACCGCTGGAGCGCAAGGGCTTTTTCAGAAAAAAACATCACCGACGAACAAATCTTAACACTCATCGAGGCTGCATCCTGGGCGCCATCCGCTAATAACGAACAGCCCTGGAGATACCGTTATGCACTAAAAGAATCACCTGGCTTTCAGCACATGTGGGAGTGTTTGCTGCCGGGCAATCAGCCTTGGACCAGGAAAGCCGCCGCACTCGTGCTTTGTACGGCCAAAAAGAATTACACCCGCAATGGCCAACCCAATTATTACGCCATGCATGATGCAGGTATGGCCAATGCTTTCTTGATTTTACAAGCAACGGAAATGGGCATTTATGGCCATATCATGGCAGGATTTAACAAAGAAAAACTTCAGGAAACCTTCCAACTGGCAGAGGATGAAACCCCTGTTTGCCTCATCGCGCTCGGATTTCTGGGTGATCCGGAACAACTGGATGAGCCATTCAAAACGAGAGAGACTACACCGAGAACCCGTATGGCGATCGAAGCCATCATTCCGGATTCTCCTCAGTTTTAACGATACTGTGCAATAAAATCCAGGCCTCGGCCATCCAAATCCCTTATATTGATACGTCCTTATGAGCGAAACAACCAAAAAATACACCAACGGCGAAATCACTGTAATTTGGAAACCCGACATCTGCATCCATTCCCGACTCTGCTGGACCCAACTACGCGAAGTATTTGATCCGCGAAACAGACCCTGGGTAAACATGGAAGGCGCCACTACAGAGAAAATCATGGAACAGGTATCCAGGTGCCCAAGCGGTGCGCTTAGCTACTTTTTACATGAGGCTGAAAATCCGCCGGAAGAAATTTCTTCAGAAACTAAGATTGAAGTGATCCCAAATGGCCCGTTACTCGTATATGGCAACCTAAACGTTCAGCTCAGAGACGGCAATACGGAAAACCGAAGCAAAGTGACCGCCTTTTGCCGTTGCGGCCAATCTAAAAACAAACCTTTCTGCGACGGCAGTCATATCGGCGCAGGCTTTGAGGATGCCTGATCATTGGCTAGTCTGACCTGAACACAACCATTCAGCTCATGTCACAAATTGAATCCTTAAGCTCATCCGACCCTCAAACAGCGTATCATTTCATCACTCATTGGCGTTTCCAAGCCACCTGCGAAGAAATCTATCGAATCCTGGAAGATGTAAACGCGCTGGCAGAATGGTGGCCATCTGTTTACCTGGATGTAAAAACAAAAGAGAAAGGTCAACCAGGAGGTGTTGGGAAAGTAGTGGAACTGTATACAAAAGGTTGGTTGCCTTATACCTTGCGCTGGTCTTTTATTGTAACACAAACCCGGTTTCCTACCGGATTTTCCCTGCAAGCCATTGGCGATTTTGCGGGTACCGGTGTGTGGCAATTTGAACAGGACGGCCAGTATTGCCTAGTCAAGTATGATTGGCGTATCCAGGCAGAAAAACCGCTTTTGAAAAAACTGAGTTGGTTACTTAAACCCTTGTTTGCTGCAAACCACCATTGGGCAATGAAAAAAGGGCTGGTGAGCCTGGAGTTAGCATTAAAGCGCAGGCGTGGGCACCAAGGTGTGCCGGAACCGCCAGGTCCAACATTTCCGCATAATTTGATGAACAACAAGATTTTGTAAGCAAATCCTTGAACAAAATACAGACAGGTGTATTTTTACGGCATGGAAATAGCCGTAACGAATGGAATTACAGTAGCTGTTGAGGTTGCTTACCTGGATGAACATTCTTCTCCAAGAGAGGATCGCTTCCTCTTTGCCTATTTCATTCACATTGAAAATGGCAGCCCTTACACCGTGCAACTCATGGGCAGACATTGGTATATTCAGGATGGCGCACACCCATTACGAGAAGTGAAAGGAGATGGTGTAATTGGCGAACAGCCCGTGATTGCGCCGGGTGAAACCTTTGAATATCAATCCTATTGTGAAATTACTACAGAAATAGGCAAAATGCATGGTTATTATATCATGAACCGTCAGGAGGATGATATATTATTCCACGTAAGTATTCCTGAATTCAAATTAATCGACCCAAGTATACTGAACTAAAAACAGGCTCCAAGAACTCTGATTATTTCAATTCCTTCAGCTTCCCGGCTGTTTTCAATAGTTTAAGCACGGCTAACTTATAACTGAATACCTGTTGCCAGTAATTGGTTTCCGCTTCTGAAAGGGCTGTTTGCGCATTCAGCAAGTCTGTTAGCGACGCCACCCCTTCTTTATATTGCAATACCAATTTTTCAGTGATCTCCCTGGCCAGGGCAACATTTTCTGTTTGAGTGCGCAATGCTTTCAAACTGGTGGCCAATTGTTCCTTGGCTTGGCGGAACTCTAAGGCTTTGGCGTCATTTAGCTGCCGATGATCTTCCTCCAATTTTTGCTCTTCCAGTTTAAACAACCATGCTTTATTGTGGACACGAAACCCATCAAAAATAGGAATTTTTAACCGAACTCCTGCGCCCGCACCCCCATACCAGCGCCTGTCTACATCAAAAAAGTTGATATCCTGTCTAAATCCTTGTGCAGAAATAACCGCGAAGGCATTCAAACTTGGCAGCGCTTCAGCAATAGCGCTGCGACGCTGAATATGCAGCAACTCACGCTGATTGGCAATCAACCTGCTTTCTGTGGTGTTCTTGGGGTCAAGACTCAAACTATTCCACCGGGAAGAGTCGGCAGCCGGTGCATTTATTTCCCCGCTTAAATCCAACATTTGGTCATGAGGTAATCCACAAAGGAAAAGCAGTGTCTGCCTGAGTGCACTGATGCCGGTTAGCAGATTTTGACGCTGAGTTTCGAGGTTTGTTCTGGCAACCCTGATTCGTTTAACATCTGTGGGCACCGCATATCCATTATCCAATTGCAACTGTGCCATTCCTTGCAAAGCCTCCAGTTTGCCTAAATTTGCATTCACCGCTCTAAGAAGTTGCTCTGTTTGTAACGTTTGGTAAAAAACAGTTGCGGTATTGAAGATCACGTCGTCTTCAGAGCGCTCAATGAGTAAATCGCTGATTCCCCGGCTGGTTTTAAGTGCCGGAACACTCCTGCGGGCAGCTTCATTTACCAAATTTTGCTGTAAAGTAACGGTGCCTCCTAACTGCCATGGCCTGCCAAACTGAACTGGAACATACGTTCCTTCAGCGAGGTTCACAACTTCGCCAGGCATTAATTGAGTAGGCAATAATGGCCAATAATCCAGGCCAATATTGGCAGTAATTTGAGGAAATCCTTCACTTCTGGCCTCCTTTACCTTTCGCTCTAATATCTGCCGGTCAATTTTGGACTTTTTCACCTGGGCACTGTTTGCCAGGGCAAGTTCGAGACTTTCACCAAGTCCCAATGGCCGAACTTCTGAGGTCATTTGGGCTTTCACTCCGGCGCCAAGGAGTATAACTGACGCAATTACCAATTCAAATTTCATGCTGCAAATTGTCTTGTGGCTTTCCGGGCAGGTCAATTACATCTCGAACCTAAGATGTTTCACGGTGGTGCCGTGGTTCATTAATTGCTTCAGTGAATCTACTCCGATAGCGAGGTGGGCTTTGGCAAAATTTGCCGTCACTACCCTATCGCTGGCTTCTGTTTTGACCCCATCGTTGGTCATAGGCATATCGCTGACCAATAACAAAGCGCCGGCAGGCATCTGATTTTTGAATGCTGCTACAAATATGGTCGCTGTTTCCATATCAATGGCTATACACCGTAAATCCCGGAGTTTTTGTTTGAAGTCTTCACGGTGTTCCCAAACCCGTTTATTGGTGGTATAAACCACGCCGGTCCAATAATCCTTTTCGTAATCACGAATCGTTGTGGAAACTGCTTTTTGCAACGCAAAAGCGGGTAATGCAGGTACTTCCGGTGGCAAATAGTCATTACTTGTACCTTCTCCACGAATGGCGGCAATAGGCAATATCAGGTCTCCAACATGGTTTTTTCCGGTTTTCAGACCACCACATTTACCCAGAAACAAGACGGCCTTCACTTTGATCGCTTCCAGCAAATCGATTACCAAGCCGGCATTTGGACTACCAATACCAAAATTAACGATGGTAATGCCGTCAGCGGTAGCTGCCTGCATCGGGCGGTCTAATCCGTAAATATTTACCTGATGTTGCTCCGCAAAGTCTTTAACATAACCGGAAAAGTTTACCAGTAATATGTACTCGCCAAATTCAGTAAGTGGCATACCAGTATATCTTGGAAGCCAGTCCTTCACGATGGCTGCTTTGGAGGACTTTTCAATGGCAAAATTTTCACGCCATAATTCCTCAAGTTCAGCCTGCGAGATTTTGCGGGGTGTTGATTCATTATTCATATCAATCTCTTTTTTTCAAATTACCGGTCATTGATCACACAAGTCTTGGAAATACTGTCGTGCCAACCTTTATCTGCCAGAAAGGAGAATGGTTCAAAAGGAATTAAACGGCATACGGAACGCAGCGCAGCCTTATTCCAATTGAGTTGCTCTCCTTCAATGGTTACAGCGCGCGTTTTGGTAATGAATTTTCCAAGTGTTTTCCCATTAAAGGCGCCCTCCATTATGGTATAATAACCAAAAATAGTGGCATAAATCAACAAAAACGAAAGAATATCCAGGCCTCCATTGACCTCTCCTTCTTCTGCGAACATTGCTTCAAGCCCACCAGCCATTACAGCCGCCAGCACTTGCGACAAAATCCGGTCAATGAGATAGTTGATAAATCGCTTCCCGGAATCAGCCAGGTCGAGGTATTCCGGTTCTTCTGGAGTGTCAAATGGGCGATCGAGTATTTCATTTTGCATAGTGGAATCAAATTTAACGGCGAAAGTCTGCCAAATCCTGCAATCTTCAGGTAAAATCTTTCCAAATATGGTCACTCAGGTTTGGCAACATGGCTTTTAAACCCTGGAAATGGTCGGTAGTCTATGTCATGCGCTCGGGATGAGCTGACGAATTACCTTGGCCTTCGTTACTAAATTCAATGATGTTTCATGAAAAAAATCGCTTTTTCACTGTTTTTAACGGCCACAATTATTACTCTGGCCACAAGTCAGGACCTTCCCACGGATATCAACGGCTATCATTTTACACAGGTAAAAAAAATGGAAGCCATGCCGGTGCAAAACCAGTTCAAATCCAGCACCTGTTGGGTTTATTCCACTAATTCATTCTTAGAAAGCGAACTGATCCGTTTAGGTAAAACACCTGTTGACCTCAGCGAAATGTACGTGGTACGCGCTGCTTATATCAAAAAGGCCGAAAATTACATTCGTCGCCAGGGAGCTGCAGCATTCAGTGAGGGTGCTGAAAATCACGACGTTATGAACCTCGTTCGTGAATATGGCATTGTACCTCATGCCGTCTATAGCGGGATGCCGGCCGGACAGGACAAACCTGTTCACGGTGAAATGGAGGCTGTATTGAAAGGCATTGTGGAGGCTGTTCATAAAATGCCCGATGGCAAACTGAGCAAACAATGGAAATCTGCCTTCATTGGCGCCCTGGATGGTTATATGGGCACACCACCTGCCAGTTTTCAATGGGAAGGCAAAACCTACACGCCCCAAACCTATTTTCAAAGTCTGGGTATTAAACCGGAGGATTACATTGCACTTACCTCCTACAATCACCACCCTTTCCACAAACCATTCGTATTGGAAGTTTCGGATAACTGGTCGAACGGCATGTTTTACAATCTGACCATTGATGAACTGATACAAACGGCTGAACATGCGGTTACCAATGGATTCTCTATCGCCTGGGCGACTGATGTGAGCGAAAAAACCTTCTCTGCAAAGGAAGGATTAGCCATTATACCGGAAAAAGCCTGGGATGACTTATCACAAGGCGCTCGCGATTCGCTCTGGAAAGCACCAGGAAAAGAAAAATGGGTAACCCAGGAAGAAAGACAGCAGGCTTTTGATGAATTAAGCACTACCGACGACCATGGTATGCACATCACCGGTCTGGTAACAGATCAAACAGGCGCCAAATATTTTACAGTTAAAAACTCCTGGGGAACAGTTAAAAAGGAAATGGCCGGTTACCTGTACGTTTCGCAGGCCTATTTCCGGTTTAAAACCATGGCAATCATGGTTCATAAAGACGCCATTCCGAAAGCAATCCGGCAAAAACTGGGCATATAGTTCAAAAAAGGCAAGTCAAAATCTTGACGGTTCAAAAAGCGCTCTATCTTTCGGCCCAAGATTTAAAAACTAAAACTCTTCCTTGTATGGCAAATCTTTGGGTACGTAAACCACTTTCCCAACTTTTGGCGCAAGCCGGAGACTCTGAAAAGGGTCTTAAACGCACATTAGGCGCCTGGAACTTAGTGGCGCTGGGCATAGGCGCTATCATTGGCGCCGGCTTGTTTGTTCGCACCGCAGCCGCAGCTGCAGAAGCGGCCGGACCATCCGTTACGCTTTCCTTTATTGTAGCCGCCATTGGGTGTGCATTTGCAGGTTTGTGTTATGCTGAATTTGCTGCCATGATTCCCATTGCAGGTAGCGCGTACACGTATGCCTATGCTACCATGGGCGAATTGGTAGCCTGGATTATTGGCTGGGCGCTGGTAATGGAATACGCCCTTGGCGCAGCCACCGTTTCCATTGCCTGGAGCGAATACCTGAACAAATTATTAGGCGGGGCCATACCCTTTGAATGGTGTCATAGTCCAATGGAAGGCGGCATCATGAATGCCCCTGCATTGATTATTCTTTTGATTCTGACATTAGTACTGATCAAAGGCACACAGGAATCAGCCATGCTGAATGCGGTTATTGTGGCCATCAAAGTATCCATTGTACTAATTTTCATCGCTGTAGGTTGGAGTTATGTCAACCCTGCCAACCATGTTCCGTACATGATTCCGGAGGGTACACCTGGGCATGAAGGTTTGTTCAAACACGGATGGGGCGGCGTACTCGGCGGTGCAGCCATTGTTTTCTTTGCCTTTATTGGATTTGATGCAGTGTCAACAGCAGCACAGGAAGCCAAAAAGCCGGAGCGTGATATGCCTATCGGTATATTGGGTTCGTTGGCGGTTTGTACCATTTTGTACATCCTTTTCTCGCACGTATTGACTGGCGTTGCCAACTGGCAGGAATTCAAAACAGCGGGTAAAGAAGCTTCTGTAGCCTATGCGATCCAGAACCACATGCCAGGCTATGAATGGTTGGCCACTGCCGTTACGGTAGCTATTTTGGCGGGCTTTTCATCTGTAATTCTCGTGATGTTGCTGGGACAAAGCCGTGTTTTCTACTCAATGGCGAACGATGGATTGATCCCGGGCGTATTCGCAGAACTGCATCCTAAGCACCGGACTCCATACAAATCCAACTGGATCCTGTTCCTGTTCGTTGGCGCTTTTGCAGCCTTTGTTCCAGGTAGCATGGCTGGTGATTTGACCTCTTTCGGCACCTTGCTGGCGTTTGTACTTGTAAGCCTGGGCGTATTGTTTATGCGGAAATCCAATCCGGAACAACCTCGTCCGTTCAAAACACCGTTGGTACCAATCGTTCCTATTCTGGGTGCATTAATCTGTCTGGGTATGATCGTGGCGATTGATCCATTCACGCTCAAAGCGGCTTTCGCCTGGATGATTCTTGGGTTACTCGTGTATTTCGGCTATAGTCGTAACCACAGTAAATTGCAATCATAAACACAAACCATAAAAATGAACCACAAAGTCACAAAAGACACAAAACATAATAATTTGTGCCCTTTGTGACTTTGTGGTTCCATAATCTTTTCTCTGTTCCCCCTTCTACAATTGTAAGCCTGTTCGCGACTCCCCTCCATTTCCATGCTAATTTCTGCCATAGTAGCCACTGCCCAAAACAATGTAATCGGTAAAGACAACCAGATTCCTTGGTATTTGCCGGCGGATTTGTCCTATTTCAAAAAAACCACATTAGGGCACCACATAATCATGGGCCGCAATAGTTTTCACAGCATTGGCCGCCCATTACCCAAACGGACCAATATTGTGGTAACCCGGGATTTGTTTTTTTCTGCTGATGGCGTGCTGGTGGCGCATTCTGTGGAAGAGGCATTGGGGCTGGCTTATGATGGCGGAGAAGAGGAGGTATTCATCATTGGAGGTGGCGAAATTTACAGGGAGACGGCTGATTTGTGGGATAAAATTTACCTGACCAAAGTGGACCTCGCAGCAGAAGGTGACGTTTTTTTTCCTGAAATTGATTCATCAGAATGGAAAGAAACCTGGCAGGAAAGGCATGAGGCAGATGAAAAAAATGAACATTCGTACACTTTTTATGTACTTGAACGACAAGTATCAGAGGATTGAATAGCGAAACAAATTTGTTTTTTGATTGACAGAAAATTTTCGCCCCAAAGTCTTTGAAAAAAAAACGGGCTTTTTTTTATACTTTTGCACCCGAATTTCGCGGAGCAAATAGTCTGCGCGCTCTTCGCGAACCCCGGTTTTTCTTCAAATCGTGCTTACACACACCAATCCAGACTGGTTTTTTGACACATGGAAAAGAAGCGTTTGCTCCTGATCACACAAGAACTCGCGCCCTATACAGAGGGCACCGACATTTCCGAACTGGTGGGAAAACTTCCCAAATTCTTTGCCGACCAGGGCTATGAATTGCGGATATTAATGCCTCGTTACGGGGTTGTAAATGAACGACGGCACCGATTACACGAAGTAGTACGGCTAAGCGGCATGAATATTATTGTAGATGACGACGATTATCCGCTGCTCATCAAGGTTGCGTCCCTTCCTGGTTCCAGGCTTCAAGTTTATTTTCTAGATAATGAGGAGTTCTTCAAACGCAAATTGGTTTTTGAAGACGAAAAAGGCCAGCCTTTTGAGGACAATGCGGATCGCGCAGCATTTTTCTGTAAGGGAGCCATCGAAACCGTGAAAAAATTTGGTTGGCCACCGGATTACGTGCTTTGCACCGGCTGGATGACCAGTCTATTGCCGCTATACCTCCGTACGGCTTACAAAACCGAGCCTATTTTCGCCAATGCGCAAATCATTTATGGCGCTTTTGACACCCCCAGGGAAAAAGAAGGAGGAGAACGCTTCTTTCAAAAGGCGGCGATCAATAACCTGACTAAAAAACATTTGGAACCATTTCGCGACGGAGACGGAGTCTGCATGCATAAAGGCGCAGCATTTTATGCTGATGCAGTCATCGTAGGCAGCGAATCGCTCGACACCTCCGTTCCTCATCTGAATGGAACAGGCGAAAAACCTGTTTTCCCCTGGCAGCCTGCTGAAGAAGCTTTGCCAGCTTACCTGGAATTCCTGAAAAGCCTGACGGAAAACGTGGCCGCCTGATGCCAGAGCAACCTGGCTTTTCGATGTCCATCCTTCCGTCGCAGTTCAATAAACAGGTGTAGTGTTCTTAGGCAACCTCTTAGCCTGAATAAAGCTCAATATCACTGCACCTGTTTATACTGTATATTCAAGGATGATTCCTCAAAACCACTTTACATCTACATGACTTTTAAGATGAAGCAAAAACTTCCGGTACTTGCCGGCATCCTGCTGGCAGCAATCGCCTTGTGGACCGGATGCAAAAAACCTGGCGCTCTTGGGTATGAATTGGTAGACGATGAATATTCCGATTATGCCTTTACCGACACTATTCAAATCCGCTGCACTATTGAGCGTGA
>JAEUUS010000184.1 GCA_016787545.1 Saprospiraceae bacterium | reverse complement strand
GAAGATCTGAACATCTGGAGTCAGGCTCTGCACAGCGGCAAGGTGCTGAAGCCGGCATCTTACCAGGCCATGATCACGCCCTATAAATTGCCCGGCGGTGCTTCCAATAACTACGCCTATGGTTTGACCATCAAAAACCTGCTGGGTAGCACCTGCATCGAACACAGCGGGGGCATTCACGGGTTCCTTTCCGACATGCTTTACCTGCCCAAAGAGGAACTCTGTGTGGCCATTCTCACCAACTGCGACTGCGAACCGCCGTCAAATCTGACGGGCAAGGTGGCAGCATTGGTCACCGGAAAACCTTACCAGCCGGAGAAAATAGCGGTAGATGCCAAACAACTCGAACAATACGTGGGCGTGTATGAAAACGATGCCAAAGAGCAGCGCGTCATTCGATTAGAAAACGGCCAGCTGACCTCCCAGCGCAGTGGCGGCTCCAAATACAACCTGTTTGCTTACGGCCCGGATCAGTTTTACTTTGAAAACTCCTTTGCGCGCGTGCGTTTTGAAAAGGATAAATCCGGAAAAGTGGTGCAGGCCCATATGACAGACCGCGAATACAACCACATGGCCTGGACCAAAACCGACAAGCCCTTGCCGGCTGCCCGAATGGAAATAAAACTTTCGGAAGCTCAGCTCAAACCTTTTGAGGGGGAATACGAGCTGGCGCAGGGTTTCAATATCAAGGTGACCCGCGAAGGAACACAATTGTTCTGCCAGGCCACCGGACAAGAACGTTTTGAGGTGTACCCCTCATCTCCTACCCGCTTTTTCCTGAAAGTGGTAGAGGCAGAAATTGAGTTTTACCCCGGTGAAAACGGCATGGTGAATAAAATGGTGCTGTTTCAAGGCGGCAGGGAAATGCCTGGGATAAGGCGCTAAGCGTGGCGCGAAAGCACAAAGACGCGAAGACGCAAAGGCGCAAAGGCGGGGTAGGGGTGGCGCCTTCTTTTTTTTCTACAAAAAAGCCTTCAAAATTTCCAATAATTCCTTGGGTTTATCGGCATGAACCCAATGGCCGGCGCCGGGGATGGTGACGAGTTCGGCGTTTGGGAAAAGCGCTTTGGTATGCGGCCAATCTTCATCTTTGATGTAGTTGGAGTTGCCGCCGCGTACAAAAAGGGCAGGTTTTTCAAACGGGTGCGGGCCACTTACTTCCGCCAGTACATCCGGAAAATGTTTCCAAAGCACTGGCAGATTCATTTTCCAGGCAAAATGACCATCCTCTTCCCGGGTTATGTTTTTTAACAAAAACTGTCGTGTGCCAAAATCCGGAACGCGTTCCAGCAAGAAACCATCAATCTGTGCGCGGTCTGTCATGGCTGCCAAATCCAGACTCATCAACGCTTCAAAAATACCGCTGTGGTTATCGTCAGCCGGGCCCGGTTCCATATCCACAACTACGAGCTTTTCCACCATATCCGGATGATCCAACGCTAACTGCATGGCCACTTTTCCGCCCATGCTGTGTCCAATCAGCACTGCGCTGAACATCCATTTTTCCTCCATAAAAACGCGCAAATCCTCCGCCATTTCCGGATAAGAATGGGTAGGCAAATGCGGCGACCTACCGTGATTGCGCAAATCAGGCGTAACCACCAAATGGTTTTCTGCCAATGACTTGGCAATAGTCTGCCAGTTATCGGAAAACCCAAACAAACCGTGCAGGATAATCACCGGATCACCGGCGCCAAATTCGCGGAAGAAGAGAGGCATGAGCGGGTGTTAATGTCATTTGGGTTATTGCGGTCATTTATGGTCATTTGGGTCATTGCGGTCATTTATGGTCATTGCGGTCATTTGGGTCATTTATGGTCATTTATGGTCATTGCGGTCATTTGGGTGATTGCGGTCATTTGGGTGATTGAATTTGGGTGTTTTATCATCTTGAGCGCAGCGAAGGACCTGCACAAGCCAGGCTATTCGGGTGGAAGGGCCAAGGCATTTCGAAAAAAGGGCTTGTGTAGGTCCTTCGCTGCGCTCAAGATGACAATCCTTGCTGGGTAAATGACCCTTAAATGTCCCCCCAAATGACCCCCAAATGACCTAAATGACCTAAATAACCCTTAAATGGCTCTTAAATGTCCCCCCAAATAACCCTCAAATCCCCCCCAACTTACCCGGAAACGTCAACACAAAACTGCTCCCTTTTCCAGGCTCGCTATGCACATCCACGAGTCCTTTGTGGGCGGTCATGATGGCTTTGACATAGCTGAGCCCCAGGCCAAAACCTTTTACATCGTGAACATTTCCTGTATGCTCGCGGTAGAATTTATCAAAGATATGCTTGCGCACTTCCTTACTGATCCCCATGCCTTTGTCGGTTACTGTTATTTCAAGTCCCATGGGCACGTTGCGGGTGCTAACGGTGATATCCGGTTTTTCCGGACTGTATTTATTGGCATTGTCTAACAGGTTGTGGATCACACTCGCGATATGCGTGGAATCGCCTTCAATGACTGGTTTGGTAGCCTGAAAATCTGTGCGCAACATCCCTTCCCGACGTTCTATCTGCAAGCTGAAATTAGACACCACCTGTTCTATCATCTCGTGCATATTGATCTCGCCCAGCTTGAGCTCAAAATCTTTTTTATCAATAAGCGCCATCTGTAACACCCGTTCCACCTGACTGTTCATTCGGCGGTTTTCCTGGCGTATGATGTCTACAAAACGTTTGATTTTGTCCGGATTGTTCACCACCATCGGGCTGCTGATACTGTCGGCAGCCAGGGAAATAGTAGCGATGGGTGTTTTGAACTCGTGGGTCATGTTGTTGATGAAATCCGTTTTCATCTCCGACAACTGTTTTTGCCGGAAAATCACCTGAATGGTGTACCAAAAACAAAACAACACAATGGCTGTGAACACAATAGACAACGACAACATGCCCAACACCGATTCCAGTACAATGCGGGTACGATTGGGGAAATAAAGGGACAGATCGCCGGGCGATTCAATGTCCTGAGTAAACAGCGTTACTTTATACGGCGAATTAAACAGTGTGGGTGCGCCGCCGTGTGCCATTTGCGGAC
This sequence comes from Saprospiraceae bacterium, assembly GCA_016787545.1. Classification (GTDB taxonomy): domain Bacteria; phylum Bacteroidota; class Bacteroidia; order Chitinophagales; family Saprospiraceae; genus M3007. The sequence continues at coordinate 1,362 of JAEUUS010000184.1, read as the reverse complement.
CGCTGTCTTCCACCACAAAGTGATCATTGACAATCACATAGCTTCCTCGGGCCTTGGAATACACTCCGTATTGGTATTCCGAACGAATACCCCGGCTTTCAATTTCTTCCTGAATGGATTTGGCTAACAGATCCAGCGGAATACGTTCGGCCAGCGGTTTGGAATCCACCAATTGACTCACTTTCATGTATTCCCACAGGGTAATATTGTTTTCAAACCCCGGCGCAGAACCGTTAGATGGATTGGGCAAAGAATCTCCGGTGCCTGAAGTAGCTACTTTCCGTCGCGCAAACCCATTTTCCAAAAATTGGGCAGCTTCCCGGATATTCTTACTGGCTTCACCGCCCTGTTTACGGGAAGCATTGAGCGCTTCCAGTACCCGCACGTTTTCCACAGATTGTAGTTTTCCTGCCACCCGATTCAAGGCCGCATATACGTTTTTGTCAAATTGCTCTTCATTTAGCCGGATATTCCAGCCTATCCAGTAAATCTGTAAACAAATGATACCGGCCAGCGCCAGTGTCATCAGGCCTATGATAAGTTTAATACGTCGTGCATCCATGGTTACAAGGGCAAAAGTAGGGGAAAAGGCGGAAAGAAACGCAAAGTCGCTAAGGCACGAAGGCGCTAAGATTTTGGCTGGTTCGCTGCTGGTCTTTTTACCAGGCTGTTGAACTAATGCCAAATTACCCGGCATAATAAACCAATTATTCCACCACCTAATGTTTACAAGATTACGAATATGATAATGAAACTAGCCGGTGCGCTGCACCTCCACCCCTTAATTTATGGCTACAAATATTTCCGGGGCGCTGCCCCTTCAAGTAGCTAGTGTACATACCGTAGGATGCCTCCTAACGGCACAGATCTTTCTGCTCAACAAAAAAAGGCCAGCCTAAACAGGCCGGCCTCTCTAATTTTTTGAAGTTGAATACAGCGGGGAAACAGGATTGCCGTTGGTTAACGGCGGGCCGCAAAAGCGGTGAAATAGGCAACCATTTGCGGGTAAAAACGTACCAGTACAATGGCTGCAAGTGCGGTAAACAATACAAGCATAGTGTGTGTTGGAGATTAAAAGTGAAACGATTCAGTAACTGCTTTCCTTTTCAGAATGATATTCTGTTAAAGGCGCACGAAGGTAATGATACATTGCTTACATCCAAGTATTCCCAATTCTTTTTTTTGTTAATTTTACATTTGTATTTTCGATAGCAATCCTACCGGGTTTTCTCTCTACTTTTGCTGTTGATTTTACCTGATTTTCACTTTTTAAACAAGTCTTTGGCATATGGTTTTCAACAATATCCTTGAAACGATTGGCAAGACCCCGCTCATTCGCCTGAACAACATCGTACTCCATAT
>JAEUUS010000149.1 GCA_016787545.1 Saprospiraceae bacterium | reverse complement strand
GAGTCTCACTTGGAGTGAGACTCTCAGTTGACAACAAGCCCCCCGGTGAAAAATCAATGGAACTTTACACCTCCATTTCAGGTTACAGGCACATTACTATATGAAATCAGATCCTTTTTCTTCCCTGCGGGAAAACCCCTTGCCATACGCAGTTTTTGGGAAAGACGCCATTGAAGAAGGCGCGCTGAACCAAATGAACACTGCCATGCAATTGCCGGTAACGGTGGCCGGTGCGCTCATGCCTGATGCGCACCAGGGCTACGGATTGCCCATTGGCGGGGTGCTGGCCACACGCAATGCGGTGATTCCATATGGCGTTGGGGTGGATATTGGTTGCCGGATGGCGCTCACGGTGTACGATACTCCGGAGGAGCATTTTCTGGAACGTCGTTCGTTGTATAAGCGCGAACTCATGACCCATACCGCTTTTGGCGCCGGTAAAGGATTCTCCGGGAAAGACCGCGCTTACCATCAGGTGCTGGACCGAAAGGAGTTTGGCATGAACAAACTTTTGCGCGGACTCAAAGACAAAGCTTTTGAACAACTGGGCTCTTCCGGCGGCGGCAATCATTTTGTGGAATGGGGCATTATTGATTTTCCGGAATCTGACCCGGTTTTGGGCGTTGAAAAGGGCCGATATCTGGCCCTACTCACCCATTCCGGTTCCCGCGGACTGGGCGCCACCATAGCCGGGCATTATACCAAACTGGCCAAAGCAAACTGCCCACTACCTTCTTTTGCTGCCAACCTGGCTTATTTGGACCTGGATTCCGAAGCCGGCCAGGAATACTGGATGGCTATGAACCTGGCTGGCGACTACGCTTCCGCCTGCCACGAGGTGATACACCGAAAACTGACCAAAGCCATTGGCGGCACGGTACTGGCCCGGGTGGAAAACCACCACAATTTTGCCTGGAAAGAAACGCTGAACGGAGAGGAGTTGATCGTGCACCGCAAAGGCGCTACTCCTGCCGGGAAAGGCGTGATGGGCATTATTCCGGGCTCCATGATCGCCCCGGGTTTTCTGGTACGCGGCCGGGGCGAGGTCTCCTCCCTCCATTCCGCCTCCCACGGCGCCGGCCGACAAATGAGTCGCACCCAGGCCCTCAAACAGGTACACAAACACGAAATGCGCGACTTACTGGAAAAAGCCGGCGTCAGCCTCATCGGCGGCGGCCTGGATGAAGCGCCCATGGCCTATAAAAATATCCACGCCGTAATGGATGCCCAACGCGATCTGGTGGATGTTATCGCCCGTTTCTCGCCCAAAATGGTGCGCATGGCAGATGATGGCAGCCGGGAAGACTGAGGAGTACATGATTGAAGAGTACATGAGTACATGAGGGGAGAGGGGGGGCGCGCGTTCGGCCGGGCTTATATTGAGCGTCTCACTCTAAGTGAGACGCTCAATATAGCGTGCTTAACCCAAAATCAACGCCCCCCCCTCTTCAATCATGTACTCATGTACTCCTCAATCATGTAATAAAAAATCAAGCCGCCTCCCACTTTTGGAAGGCGGCTACTCGCATGGGAAAAAGATCCTTTCCTACCGTTCGATAGTGAGAGTCTCACTTAGAGTGAGACTCTCACTATCGAATTAGCGTCAAATCGCCTTTGAACAATTCCTCTTTGCCGTTCTCCTGTAAAATCATGGCTTGCCAGTAATACACACCCGGAGCGGCATTTTTGCCTCGCACAAGTCCGTCCCAGCCGCTGGCAGGAGCGTTGAAGGCAATGTTCTCCCCGGAAAACACCAAAGAACCCCAACGATCGTACACCTGCAACCACAATATGCTGCGTTGACCCGTCTGGCCGGTGTACAAGGTGAACCGGGCATTGTCGCCCCCGGCATCCGGAGCAAAAACGTTGGGGGCATATACTGCATCCGACGACTGCTCCTGCCAGGGCAACACCTCGAATGGATATTGTGTAATACAACCTTGCTCCTGCTGATATAAGCGGTACAGTCCGGGCAGCAAACCCTGAAACGCTGACACGGATGCGTATTGCAGCCCGTCCAGACTATAGGTGGCTCCCGCCGGTCCGGTAATTTGTATGGTTCCGGTGGATTGGAGGGCATTGGGCTGCTGGATATGCCAAACCGGCGCCGTAGACGGAATTTCCTGTATGTTCAACGACCACAGGGTGTCGCAACCATTCGAGGCCGGCAACAAAAACTGATAGGCGCCTGGCGTTGCAATCCATTGCCCTTGCACCAGCACGGAATCGCCGGAGCAGATCAACAGTGAATCATTTCGCTCCCATTCTGCCAATAACGCCACCGTAATGCTGTGCGTGGAATCGCATCCTTGTGCATTGCTGAACAGCTGACTGTACTCACCGGCGGTTTGTACATACGTGCCAAACACCAGGGTGGAATCGCCAGCACAGATCTGGCGCGTCTCGCTTGTGGGCGCAGACGCAAGTAACAATTGTACGGTAATCGTATGCACCGAATCGCAGCCATTCACGCTGTTGAAGGTTTGTGGATAGGCTCCAGCTGTTTTTACATAAGCGCCAAACACCAGGGTAGAATCGCCCGGGCAGATGGAACGTGCTTCTTGCGTGGGCGTGGGCGCAGGCAACAATTGCACCGTTATGGTATGCACCGAATCGCAGCCGTTCACGCTGCTGAAGGTTTGTGGATAGACTCCGGCGGTTTTTACATAAGCGCCAAATACCAGGGTGGAATCGCCCGGGCAGATGGAGCGTATTTCCTGCGTGGGCATGGGTGCGGGTAACAATTGTACGGTAATGGTATGCACCGAATCGCAGCCGTTCACGCTGCTGAAGGTTTGTGGATAAGCTCCGGCGGTTTTTACATAAGCGCCAAATACCAGGGTGGAATCGCCAGTGCAGATCTGCCGCGTCTCGCCGGTAGGCGCGGACAAGGGTAACCATTGCACGGTAATCGTATGCACCGAATCGCAGCCGTTGGCGCCATTGAAGGTTTGTGGATAAGCACCGGCAGTTTTTACATAAGCGCCAAATACCAGGGTGGAATCGCCCAGGCAGATCTGCCGCGTCTCGCTGGTAGGCGCAGGCGCAGGTAATAATTGCACCGTAATCGTATGCACCGAATCGCAGCCGCTGGCGCTGCTGAAGGTTTGTGGATAGACTCCGGCGGTTTTCACATAAGCGCCAAATACCAGTGTGGAATCGCCCGGGCAGATGGAGCGGGCTTCTTGTGTAGGCGCAGGCAAGGGTAACAATTGCACCCTTATGGTATGCACCGAATCGCAGCCGCTGGCGCTGCTGAAGGTTTGTGGATAGACTCCGGCGGTTTTTACATAAGCGCCAAACACAAGGGTGGAATCGCCCGGGCAGATCTGCCGCGTCTCGCCGGTAGGCGCGGGCGAGGGTAACAATTGTACGGTAATCGTATGCACCGAGTCGCAGCCATTCACGCTGCTGAAGATTTGTGGATAGGCTCCGGCAGTTTTTACATAAGCGCCAAACACCAGGGTGGAATCGCCCGCGCAGATCTGACGCGTCTCGCTGGTGGGCGCAGGCAAGGGTAACAATTGCACCGTTATGGTATGCACCGAATCGCAGCCAGTGGCGCTGCTGAAGGTTTGTGGATAGGCTCCGGCGGTTTGCACATAGGAGCCAAATACCAGGGTGGAATCACCCGGGCAGATCTGGCGCGTCTCGCTGGTAGGCGGCACGGCTGTTGTTACCTGTACCTCTATGAGATAAAGGGAATCGCAGCCAAACTGATTGGTAAAGGTTTGGGTGTATTGACCGGCCGTTTGCACATAAGCGCCAAATACCAGGGTGGAATCGCCGGCACAAATTTGGCGGGTTTCAGCAAGGGTATCCTGAGGTAAAAGATCCACCACCACCGTTACAATGGAGTCGCAGCCAATAGCATTGCTGAAGGTAAATTGCTGCGTGTCGCCCGCCGGAATGTTTTGAGCATTGTAGGTAAAAAAGGTTCCGGCGCAGGCTGTTGCCTGAATGGTTTGTAAGGATTCGCCGGGGGTCAACAACACCGTATCCCGACGAACATTGAAACACAAATCCCGGGCTTCCACCCAATACAAACCTGGCGCACCCACCTGAATAGACGCTGCTGTAGCGCCATTTTGCCACAAATAGGTATTGAATCCCGGCGTAGCTGAGAGGGTAATGGGGGTGCCTGCACAATACACCCGATCAGGCCCCAGGCTCAGCGGTAAACCATTGGAGAGGTTCATGGTGAAAACATCCACGTTGTTGGCCAGATCACATTCCGGACGATAAAACAAGGTATCGCCGCCTGGCAATGGCGTGGGGAAATTGCCCCAATCATTCAATACCGCATAGATATTGCCGCTGGCAAGGGGCAGGTTCAACGTGTAGGTAAAACAACTGTCCGGCGGTATAGCCTGGGTACTCACCGTAAATATGCCGCCAAAGGAATTGGAGGTGGGCACAACAAACGGATTGCCACCCCGGTAAAAACGCACTTTCGTGGTATCAGCCGAGGGCATTTCTCCCTGGTTACAAATGCGCAGGGTAACCTGAAATTGCGGCAACATACAAATGGCGCTCTCCACTTCAACAGTCAGATCCGCTGAAGGGGAATAAGGATCGCCATCAGGGTGGAAATAAGCGGGTATTTGCGACAGAAAAATATTGAGCGGTCGTTTTCCGCTGCCGGGTCCGGGCCATTCGAGTGTACTATTCTGCTGAACCGCAGGAACCGTCAGATCATCATTGATACCAGCCGGGAAATAATTATACTGATTCCAGACTTTTCGCGCAGGCAGCCAGTGGGAATAGTCAGGGTTTTGCGGCGTTAAAACCAGTTGCGTTGACATCCCTACATTGTTGATGATCGTAAAATCATAGGTCAGTATTTCCGTCAATCCATCTCCATCCACATCCGCCACAACCGGACTTTCCAAATAAGTATTTCCCCGCGCTGGAAAAGAGGTAATCACCCGGTTGGCGCCTACACCCGGCGGAAAAGGCGCAGAACCTCCATAAAGCATGTATAGTTTTGTTTCATCCTGGATTAACACCTCTGCCAGCCCGTTATTGTCAAAATCGAAACAGGTAGGCGCTCCTTTTCCAGAAGGATCATCTACTAGCAACCCGTCGCTCGACCACCAGAACGGCGCACCGGCATTGGCCATTTGGGCATGCAGACTAAAACAACGCAAACGTTTATCGTACCGCACCAGAATCTCCGGCCAGTCTTCTGCAAAGCCCTGGGTACGGTCGTCAAAAACATTATGAACAGAACAGGCGCCCATTCCATCCCAAGTACCCAATGAATTGAAACCCATGGAAAAAAAGCGCCAAAAACCGATTTTATTCCACACATACACGCCCAACTGCTGATTTCTGGTACCCGGTACCACTACCTCCAGGATGCCATCCAGGTTGAGATCCGCTACTGTTGTATAGCCATCACCAAAATTTTGCCCGGAAGTGTTGTTGATGTCGCGTTGCAACTTAAGCTCCATGCCATCGCCATCATTGGGATCAATATCCACAGAATAAATGCCAAATCCGGCGGCTATTTCCAGTCCGGCACAATCCGGATCGCCGTTGCAATCGGCAGGATCGAGCAGATCTGCGGCAATAGGGCTGGTAATTCGACCAATAATGGAACCGTTGGGGCCCATACCCTTGGCGAGAAGCTTCAGAGCCGGAGCTGTCGGATTGCTTAAATCAAGACCAAAAACTTCATTCCCGGCGTAAATTTCTGAAATGCCATCCCCGTCAAAATCTGCCGGATAGGGCAAATACGTCGCAGAAGCGACGGTGTCTACAGATTCCATCCATAGTTGCATAGGAGGATTGGCGCCAGGTGTGTATTGTGTATATACCCTGATTTTTTTATCAGTGGTTATGTATAACAGTTCCGGCACTCCATTTCGATCAAGATCTACGATAGAAGGCATTTGGTATAAAGCCACGTTATTGATACCCGTAAATAAATTATCCGGATTAGGGATATTGGAGCCATCCCCAGCTAAAATATCAATTCTTTGATTGAATAAAGAATTGCCCGAGCTATTCAGGATAATTTCCGGAATGTCGTCAGACCATGGATTGAGGTTCCCTACAATGGGGGTTCGTTGATTGGCCGCAGCAATAGACAAGGCCCATTTTAACTCCAGGTTTCGCGGCAGCCTGGTTTTTTCCAGGGTACAATCATGCACCGACGCACAGGGACAATCGGCTATGTCGTAGCAATCTATCAGCCCGTCGGCATCGTCGTCGAGGCCGTTGCTGCAGTTTTCAGTGGTTTGGGCCGCCACTAATGCGGAGATAGAAATCAGGATCAGGATGAGATATGTGCGCATGAGATTAGGTGATTAAAAGGGACATTTAGGTCATTTGGGAGGTCATTTGGGTCATTTAGGGGGCATTTAATAGTCATTTAGAGGTCATTTAGGGGGCATTTAATAGGTCATTTACCCAACGTGGGTTGTCATCCCGGGAACCGGGACCTACACAAGCCAAGTTAATTGAGTGCATTGGGCCAAGGCATCCTGAGAACCGGGCTTGTGTGGGTCCTTCGCTGCGCTCTGGATGACAACCCACGTTGGGTAAATGACCCCTAAATGACCCCTAAATGACCTTTAAATGCACCCTAAATGACCTCCCAAATGACCTCCCAAATGACCTGTAAATGACCCAAATTTATTTCACCAAAACCACCTTGACCATGCGGGCAAATTGGTCTGATTGAACCCGAAGGTAATAGGTGCCTGCGGGTTGTGTACTAAAATCAAGGTTCAAAGCGCTGAACGCTCCGTTTTCCGACCACAACCATTGTCCGGCGGCATTGAAAAGCTCCACTTTTTGTGCCTGTCGGCCTAATTGCATCTGCAGGTAACACAAACCATTCGAAGGGTTGGGTGTAAGGCTTACAGCTTCTGCCGGCAATTCCTGGATGCTTACTTCTCCGCCCACCAGGGTAACCACCGTCAGGCAGGAGGCCGCATTATCCGAGGTGTCTATGCCGGTCAGCGTAACCTCATTTACCCCAATTTGCAGGGAAGATAATTGGGGCGGATCCACAACCCAAACCACTATCCCGCAGTTATCGGTGCTGCCGTTATCCAGATCCGCCGGGTTGATGTTCATCAAGCCAATATCGTCCAGCTCAATGGTCAGGGAATCTACACACCACATCACCGGGGGCAGTTTATCCTGTACGGTCAGGATAGTCTGGCAAGTACTTTCATTGCCACTTTCGTCGGTACAGGTAGTGGTCACCAAATGATCTCCCAGATCGTCGCAATCAAAATAAGAGATATCCAACGCAAAGGTCAGGCCGCCAGAACAGTTATCGTAACTGCCGTCGTTAAACACCGCCGGTTGCAGTTGCACCTCGCCATTTGCATCGAGACTTACAGTGCTTACCTCATCACAAACCTGGACTGGCTTTATTTTATCCACTATAGTGACCATGGTGGTGCATTCATTTCTATTGAAATACACATCCTCCACGGCCAGCACAACAGGTTGCTCTATACCCAAATCAGCACAGGAAAAATCTGTTTTGCTGAGGTATTTCATCAGGGTATCACTGCAATTATCGTAGCTGCCCTGATCCAGGGCATCCGGCGTTAAAGTGGCAACGCCATTTTGATCCAGGCCCACCACCAACTGTTGCGCACAAATGGCTATGGGCGCATTCACATCTTTCACTTTCACCAATGCGGTGCAGGTGCTGGTTAGGCTGCCATTTTCCACCACGGTAAGCGTTACTTGTTGCACACCCAAATCGGCACAGGTGAACTGGGTTTTATCCAGCCAGGAGGCAATGATCGGACCGCAGTTGTCGTAACTGCCGTCGTCTATATCTTCCGGTGTAATAATAGCCGGCTGCCCGAATGGCCCGATGGCCAGGGTAATAACCGGCACGCAAATAGTCACCGGCGCAAGGGTGTCGGTAAACTTAATAATGGTATTGCAGGTGCTGCTGTTCCCGGCATCATCCGTTACTGTTACCAAAACCATCTGTACTGGCGGGTCGGAGCAGGTGAGCTGGGTAATGGAAGAACTGAAATGCAGGTTGGTGGCACAGTTGTCGGTGCTGCCATCGTTCAGACTTTCCGGGGATATACTAATCAGCCCTATATCATTCATGTAATATTTCACCTGGGGCAAACAAACTGCCAGCGGCGCCACCGTATCTGTGGCCAAGATACCATCGCAGTTTTCATCAATATTGTTGCCACAAATTTCCATGGCCGCCGGATTCACGGCAGCATTTGCATCA
>JAEUUS010000103.1 GCA_016787545.1 Saprospiraceae bacterium | reverse complement strand
TTTTAATCAAACAGGCGCCTGGTTTAATCACCCCAACGGATTAGCATCTGATGGGACACATTTACTGGTTTGCGACCGTTTTAACAACCGCATTTTAGTGTGGAATTCGCTGCCGGATTCCTGGAATGATACTCCGGATATGGTGTTGGGCCAGCCGGATTTTACCTCTAATAATCCCGGAAATGGAAAACACCAGTTAAACTGGGTGGGGAACGCTTCGCTGGCAGCAAATGGAAAATTAGCCGTAGCCGACACGGAAAACGATCGGATTCTGCTCTGGAATAGTTTCCCAACCCAAAATGGACAACCGGCAGATATATCGCTGTTCCTGCCGGCACTCGGCGATCCAGGGGCCGGTCTTTTCTATGCCTGGCCCTGGGGCGTCTGGACAGATGGCGTTAAACTGGCTGCGGTGGCCACCACCGGAGGAGCACTGCTTTTCTGGAATAATTTCCCTGCTACAGACAATGTCAAACCGGATTATGTGATTAAACTCCCGCAATTCGGCACCCCGCGCAATATTTCCACCGATGGTAGCTCCTACTTTTTTGTAGGCGATCATAACGCCAAGGTAAACGGACAACCTGGCACCTTCTTTTGGAACAGTTACCCCGCAATGGCCAATCAACCCTACGATTTTTACCGCAATGAATGGATCAAAGGCGAGAAGCTGCCTGATGGAAAACTAATGGCCGGAGGACTTCAGTCCATCTACATCTGGAATACTATGCCCACAGCCGCCGCACAGTCGCCGGATTTGGCACTCATGCCTCCTTATTACAAAAACGGCGATGGTGTAGATGTGGCCTATGCCGGCGGTAAGTGCTTTGTGAATAACTACAACGGCAACAATGTGCTGGTGTATAACGGCGCGCCAGGCAGCCAAACCCAGGCGCCTGATTTTGCCCTCGGTTCGCCCTCCCCCAGCGCACAAACCCTTGATTCCATTCAATATGTGCAAAACCCGGTGCCGGTAACCGATGGCACACGCCTGATTGTAACCTCAGATTTTGATCGCGCTATTTATGTTTGGGATCAATTCCCGTCATATTCAGGACAGGCATACGACCACAAATATCCGGCTACCGGAAACACACAGATTTGGGCCAGTGCTCTGCACAACAACCGGCTTCTGATCGGTGGACGAAATGCTTTATCCGTTTGGAATGATGCAGCCACTATCCATGCTCCTGCCTCCTATCATCTTGTCAATCAGATAGGTACAGCCCAGTTGGACGATATCAGGGGCGTGGCGCTGGATGATCAATTCTGTTATCTCGCTACAAAAAGCGGAATGCTTTACGGCTGGCAAGGAATTCCCAATAATTCGAGTCAAAACCCGGCGTTTACCCTCAGCAGCAGCAGCGGAGGGCCGTTCGGTTATTTGTACTCAGATGGGGAATACCTCTGTGCAGCCCGACCAGAGCCGCCTTCTGGCGTAGACATATATCGCATTACTGATTTGGCTGCCGGGATTACCACTCCTTATAAAGTAATCAATTCCGGCGAGGTGCGCATAAACCAGGCCTCACAGGCAGTTACACACCAAGGCTCATTGGCCATTGCCAGCCGGGGCGACCACCGGGTATTGCTCTGGGAAAACCCGGAAGATTGGGGTAAACCAGCCAATTTGATTGTGTTAGGCCAGCCGGATCTGAACACTTATGATGCAGCGATCGGGATAGACCGGCTTTTTATGCCTAATGTACTGCTCCCCCTGGAAAACGAACTGTGGATTGGTGAATTTAAGTTTTCCAGCAGAATTTTGAAGTTCTCTCACGGAACAACGGCTGTATCCAATCCACAACAGGAGGACTTTGAAGCCCGGCTTTATCCCAACCCTGCCGGTAATTCAATCAACTTCGAAATGGTCATTCCTAAAAGTGGTTCATATCAGATTCAACTGTTAAACATGCAGGGAATGACGCTCCAAACACAGTACTCCGGGGGGCAGCCGGAAGGAGTGGTTTATACCAATACCCTGGATTTGAATACTTTGCCAAACGGGATTTATTTGATCCGGGTTACCGGCGAAGGGATGCGCACTATATTGAAGTTGGTGAAAAGCGGAGAATAGCCAGTGATTCGTTAACTTTTTGGGAAATTCCGAACTTAGGTACATTACTTTTTACCTTTGCGCGCATTTCCCGAAAGTGATTCCGGGTTTTTATATAAACGAGGGTGCTTCAAAAGTCATATTTTTAATTTTACCGCAGAGGCGGAGAGGCGCGGAGAGTTCGACAATCAATTTTTATACCTCTGCGTCTCTCCGCCTCTGCGGTAAAAATTACTATTGAGACACCCTCAGGAAGACTTGCTAAATTTGTTACCGTCATGGCGTTAGATCAGATGCACGAACACGAAAGGGGAGAGATGTCCTTTTTCGATCATATTTCAGAACTGCGGAATCATATCCTGCGGTCAGCATTAGCCATTGCGGTGGTGGGTGTAGTCTGTTTTTTAAACAAAGACTTCGTGTTCAATACCCTCATTTTTGGGCCGAGAAATGCGGATTTTATCACTTACAGACTTCTTTGCGACTTCTCTCATTGGAGTGGCGCGGGGGATGCCATGTGTTTTACGCCGCCGGTTTTCAACCTTATTACCCGTCAATTAGGGGAAGTGTTGATGCAGCACCTGTATGTGTCGTTCTGGCTGGGTGTGATCGGGGCCTTCCCTTTTATTTTCTGGGAATTCTGGAAATTCGTTCGACCCGGATTGTTGGATCAGGAAAGAAAGGCAGTGCGAGGTGTAGTCGGCGTTTGTACAGCGCTTTTTTTGCTTGGGGTGTCTTTCGGTTATTTCATCATTGCCCCCTTTTCCATCAGTTTTCTGGCAGGGTATACCCTCGAAGGATTGGAAGTGTCGCCCACACTTGACTCCTATGTGACCTATATGACGATGTTCACGTTGCCCACAGGCTTGATTTTTGAAATGCCGATATTGGCTTATTTTTTAGCCAAAATTGGCCTCATTGGGCCCGCTTTTCTGCGCAACAACCGCCGTCAGGCTATTGTAGTTATTCTGATCGTTGCCGCAATCATTACCCCGCCGGATGTCGTTTCACAAACTTTGGTGACCATTCCATTATACGGCCTCTACGAAGCCAGTATCATCGTGGTAGCCCGTGTACAACGCAAACGCGAAAAAGAAATGGCCTTATCCGAAAACCAAAGCCGGGATGTGATGATTCAGGATGAAGATTGATACCCTACGACTTGCGATTTACGATTTAAGATTTGCGATTTACGATGGGGTCATAGTCCACGTAAAATCGCAAATCGCAAATCGCAAATCGTAAATCACAAGTCGCAGGTCCCTGGTCTACAGCTTTATCATTTTGTTGACTGCTCGTCCGGTAGCAGTTTCCAATTGATAATAGAGCACACCAGCTGCACTAATGGCACTTAAATCCAGATCAATGTGGTTGATCCCTTGCGGATATTCCCCGGTTTGCATCCAAATGGTTTTTCCCTGCCCGTCCATCACCTTGAGGGTGGCAGCGCTGCTTTCCGGCAGGTAAAACTTGATATTGGTGCGTTTTTCGAATGGATTGGGTTGGTTTTGGTACAACACCAGTTCACCGTCCTGGTGGTCAAATCGCAAACTAATTTGTTGTTTTTCTTGTGCAGTATGGCCGGGTTTATACGCCTCCGCAGTTGTAATCCGGTCGCTGATGCGCAGCATATCGTGCAGCCATCCCGTGTGTTGCACACGCACATGCAGGGAGAATTGTGCCATTCCTCCGGTTTCCCAGGCCGTCGTGAGTGCAGCAGGGAACAACGCAAATTGTTCGGCTTGCATGTCTGGGCCAGGCTGAATGGATAAAATTTCCAGCCCCTCCGTTTCCAGGGTAAACTGACAACCCTCCAATATTTCCGAAGCCGTTAAAGGTATCGCCAGCTCCATCCCTTCCTGAACCTTCTGGTCGGGCAGATCCAGATATACTTGTCCGGTAAAACGTTCTGTTGCTGGCGACTGTGCGTTGGGGGCTCCGGAAAGGTTCACGTCTCCCACTTTCATACCAATGAACTTATAAGGCGGATGATCCAGCTGAATAGTATCCGGAAAACTGGTCTGGAAAGGATTTTGTGGATTGGGGAACACAAAACTGGAATCCACAAATCGCCAGCTATTGTTATTGGACAGTTCTGTAGTAATACCCAGAATCAAACGCCTGAATTCCACAATATCAAAAGTGGTGACTGAGCCGCTTCTGTTGGCATCTGCGGAGATCAGTTTATACGGTGAATCTAGGTACTCCAGTGCCAGGATATGTTTGGAAATCAACACTAAATCGTAGGTGGTTACCCCATTCAAAGGGTTATCATCCCGCACCGGAACCAGGTCAAAGGTGGAAGCCAGCGGAACGTTGGGACTAATGGAAAAATATCCATTGGCATCTGTGGCGCTATTAGAGAGGAAAATAGGCGGACAAAAATTACAAGACCCGTCTATTTCAATGTCTACATAAGCAACACCCTCTCCTTGCTCTGTCAGCACCCGGCCATGAAGCGTGTCTCCGGAACACACGTTTGAACCATCATTGATGAGGATTGAAGCTTCACAATAATTGGTATTCCCCGCTTTATCCTTCACCCAAACTTCTGCACATTGACTTCCAAGTTCATTGCAGTAAAAAGAAATATCAGCGAAGGGTATTCCATTGCCATCAAGCGGGAAACCTGTGCCGGCGCCACATTTCCGGATGCTGATATCAATCTGATCAGCGGGTGTACAGTTATCTTCTATGTACTGTATGATATCGGTGGGCCAAAACGTGACCTTGCCTGATTGTGGAATATTAACACTTAAGCTGGGAAGACAAGCTATCGTTGGCGCCTTGCAGTCTTTTACGGTAAAGGTGTATTCATATTCCTTGTTGTTACCACATCCATCTGTCACAAACCATTTGATTCTGTGCGTACCATGAGGCAATTCAGGTGAAAAGTACGTACTGCTGTCCTGTAAAGTATTCCAGCGTACATGGGCAGTTTTTTCTTTTCCTGAAACCGATTCTTCCAAAGCAAAACCCATTTTCTGATTGGCCGGAACGGGGCGCTCATCGAATTGCCGTGGCGTACCACCGGAAAAATTAGGCGTATTCAGGTTGTTGAACAGCACATTGTTCCACCCCAGGCCGGCACTGCCTGTATTCACTGAATTTACCACTGTTTCCATCACACTATCGTTGTCCAGATCAAGGAACAACAAGTATTCAATATTGACAGCGGCGCCAGAACATTGGTCAGTTCCTTTGAAACTAAGCTCCGTAATTTCCTCACAAAGATCGTGTTGTTGCAGGTTGTTATCCCACCAATAAACTTCGTTCCAGAACAAGGCATTGTTGTTCGAGGTCCAGTTCTGATTGTTGCAGGCCGGAACCGTATACGTTCCGGAAGGCGCCTGCCCGTCTATGACTTTGATAATCTGTTTGTATGCATATCCGTTCGAGGTCTCACTCCAGAAGGTACAATAATTGGTAGGTTGTGGATCTGTTGGATTTATCCGGACGGATGTTGGCGACCAAACACCAGCTGTGCCACAGCGGGAAATAATCGGTCCCGGTAAATTGTTTGCGTGATTATTGACCACGTTCGGAGTAGGGTTGGGCACAGTGATCAGCGATTCCAATGAATCGTACTGACAATGATTGATAATTTTCCAGGTGCGTTCAATTTTATAACAGGCATCCGGTACTATCGTGAAAATTTCATCCGTATAAGAAACATCAAAATCAGCACAGCCATTGTTTTGCAATACAGGCTCTCCATACAGTCCGGAATCTGTACAAACCGTTACTATCACATCATCCGGAAATTTTACAAAATAATCCTGCTGATAATTAACCGTTATCGCCTGAGCACAACCACCTATATTTCCTTGCGTATCAAATACTTCAAAAATTCTGGTAATGGTACCCCGATGACAAACAGAATCAAAAAGACTATAATCTACCTCTAATACGATAGAATCTACAGCACAAGAGGTAGAAGTG
>JAEUUS010000713.1 GCA_016787545.1 Saprospiraceae bacterium | reverse complement strand
GCAGTTCCGCATTCAGCAGCAGCCAGATTTGCCTGATGGCACGGTGATTGAAAACCAGGTGGCCATTTATTTTGACCAAAACGACCCTGTATTCACCAATACAGCCTTCCATACCATCGGGTATCCGTTAATTCCAAACCCACCGCTTGTTGTCACTTCCGCGCAACAGAATCCAGGCTGCGCTGGAATGTCTAACGGTGAAATTGAGGTGGCTGTGAACGGTGGTATTCCGCCTTACAACTATCAATGGAGCGACCCGAACCTGCAAGGTAGCTTGCTGACCGGTTTGCCTGCCGGAACCTATCAGGTAACCATCACCGACTCCTACCGTGGCGAATGGATCAACAGCTTTATACTGGAAGCCCCGGCAGCTCTGGATATAACGGCAAGCAGTAGTCCAACAACAGGCAATAACGATAACGGTACAGCAACAATTACGGTAAATAGTGGTAGTGCGCCTTACACCTACCTCTGGAGCAACGGCGAAACGACTGCTACTATTGAAAATTTACCTGCCGGCGTTTATCAGGTAACAGTCACCAATGCCGTTGGTTGTACGGGTGTGGGAACAGCCACCGTTGCGCTTATTCCTGCGCCGGTATTCTCCTCCATTTTCTCCAACCCACCACTGTGCGCTGGCACGGCTACAGGTTCCATTAGTGTGACGGTTACCTTGGGCACCAGCCCATACACCTACACCTGGAACGATCCAAACCTCCAGGGGAATAACCTGACCAACCTGCCTGCCGGAAACTATGACCTGACAGTAACCGACCATAACGGTGCAACACTGACAGCAAGTTTTGCGCTGTTGGATCCGGCTCCGGTTGTGTTGCAAATGGCTGCTACACCGCATAATGATATTCCCCACAACGGCACGGCATCCGTAACTGCCAGCGGTGGTACAGGACAATACACATACATCTGGAATACAGGTGCCACTGACGCGACTATCGGTGGTTTGCAGGCTGGAGCATACACGGTAACTGTAACCGACAACAACGGATGTACGCAAACCGGAACGGCATTCGTAGACGAACTCGTGGCTACCGGCGAGCCATTCCTGAGCGCCAATATCAAAGTTTGGCCAAACCCGGCGCATGATCAACTCACCATTGAGCTCAAACAGGCGCTTCCGGAAATACTCAGCATGGATGTACTTGCCGCCGATGGTCGGGTACTTCAGCGTTTCCAGGCCAGTCAATTGCAGCCCGTCATGCAACTGGAATTAGGAAAGGATACGCCATCAGGGCTTCTGCTCATCGTATTCCACGCCCGCAACGGCTCAGTGGCCACCGAAAAAGTGTTCAGAACGCTGGTAGAACGCCGATAGAACGCGGATTTTGATATGGAACGCGGATGACGCAGATGACGCGGATTTTTGATTTGGAACGCGGATGACGCGGATGACGCGGATTTTGAAAATTGCCTTCGGCAATTTTGGGTTAACTGGAACTAAAATTTCAAGTTAACCTAAAAAGGCTGCCGAAGGCAGCATTAAAATCCGCGTCACCAGCGGCATCCGCGTTCCCCAAAAAAATCCGCGTCATCTGCGTCATCCGCGTTCCAAATCAATAATCCGCGTCACCAGCGGCATCCGCGTTTCCCAAAAAAATCCGCGTCACCAGCGTCATCCGCGTTCCAATAAAAAATCCGCGTCACCAGCGTCATCCGCGTTCCAAATCAAAATCCGCGTCCCCCGCGTCATCCGCGTTCCCAAAAAAAAATCCGCGTCACCAGCGTCATCCGCGTTCCCAAAAAAAATCCGCGTTCTACCACGCGTTCCATCAGCGTTCCCTGCTCGCGTTACCCAAGGCGCTGGGCGTTATCCCAAACCGCTCTTTGAAACAAGTAGAAAAATACTTCGCGTTCGGAAACCCTGTTCTCCAGGCAACCTCTGAAATACTCCCTTCTTTGCGCCCCAGCATCTCATGCGCCCGATCCAGGCGGTAATTGCGCACAAACTCTGTCAAAGACAAACCCGTAAGCGCATGAATTTTCCGATGCAATTGGGAGCGCGATAAAAACATGGCGCGTGCAAAACCATCAGCATCCAGAGCTTCATTATCCAGATTGACTTCAATGACATGTATCAATCGCTGCAAGAATTCATGTTCTTTAGCCGGTAACATGCCGTTGTCGTTCTCTGCGATACTGTTCCCATTAGACAACTGCGAAAAATGCGCACGAAGACGCTCGCGCGAGGCCAGCAGATTGCGCACCTGAACCGTTAATTCATCCGCCCGAAAAGGTTTGCTCAGGAATACATCGGCGCCATATTCCAGACCCATCAGGCGGGCATCTGCGCCAGATTTGGCAGTGAGCAGAATGAAAGGAATGTGCGAGGTGGTTGGGTTTTTCTTTAAGGTTTCCGCCACCTCCAGACCCGTTTTTTCCGGCATTACCCAATCGGATATAACCAAATCCGGCACCAGTTCCTGGGCCATTTGTATGCCTTCCAACCCGTTGGCAGCCTCTGCAATTCTGTAGTCAACAGGTAGAGAGGCCCGTAGTAGTAAACGCAAATCCGGATCGTCTTCAATCAACAGCAATAATGGTTTCTCCGGAGCATTTTCCGGTTTGGCGGGCATCAACAATGCCGGCTCGGGCTGGTCTGTCACCGGCGGTTGAAATTCTGGCGAATAAGGTAAATGTACCATCACCCTGAACTCAGTGCCTTGTCCGGGCACACTCTCTGCCAAAATATGCCCACCCATTCGCGCTACTAACTCCTTACACAAGGCCAATCCGATACCAGTGCCTCCACGACCATGCTCAGTTTGGTAAAAACGGTCGAAAATACGGGGCAACGCTTCCGGTGCGATCCCAATGCCACTATCCTTTACACGCAGTTTAACCAATGCGTCTGCGGGCTGCTCCTCGGTGGTAAGTTCCAGGGTAATAATGCCTTCAGAATCTGTAAATTTCAGTGCGTTCGACAACAGATTAGACACCAATTGCTCCCATACCAGGGTGTCCAGCATGACATCTTTTCCGTTTTCCGGCAAAACCAGTTTCAGGGTTATATTTTTTTGTTCTGCTAACGGCAAAAACGGCTCAGCGGCCATCCGGGTGGCCTGCGCAGGCAGGGTAGGGCGTGCATCGAGCGGCATTTTCCCTGCTTCAAGTTTCGACAAATCCAACAACTGATTAACGTATTGAAGTAGCCTGCGCGCGTTGCGGTCTACCAGTTCCAGTTTATGTCGAAAAACCTGATCTTTCACCTCCTGCAACATTTGCCGCACCGGCTCAATCATGAGGGTAAGTGGCGTGCGGAATTCATGCGTTACACTGTTGAAAAAGTTGGTTTTAATCCGGTCCAACTCCACGAGTCGATGGGCCTCCCTTTGTTCGAAAGCCAGTTTGTTGCGTAGTTGAGCCCGGTTTACCTGGAAGCGATAAACGTTCCATAACCCACCCATAGCCAATATGAAAAAACAGCTATAAGCCCAATAAGTCTGATACCAGGGGGGCAAAATTTCCACGGTCAATTTCGCGGTTTTGCCACTCCATATACCCTTACTACCCCCACTTTCTACTTCAAACGTGTATTCGCCTGGCGCAAGGTGTGCGAAAGTGGCTGAATTTTCAACGGTTGGTTCTATCCATTGCTCTCCTGCACCTACCAGCCGGTATCGGAACTGGTTCATGCGCGGGGCGGCAAAATCCATGGCGGCAAATTCAAACGTCAGTTGATTTTGATCGTGTGCCAGCGTAATGAAGCTGGTTTCCTCCAAACTTTTTTGCAACCAGCCACCCTCTACAGTGGCCAA
>JAEUUS010000387.1 GCA_016787545.1 Saprospiraceae bacterium | reverse complement strand
CTTTTTGGTTTTTTACAGCTTCCAACCCAAATATTGCCTTTGGTGGCTACGAAGGGGAAGCAAAAACCGACGTTTACCCTTTTATTCCGGAAGGGTACTACCCATTAACTGTATTGGTGAAGGCAGGAGAAAATTTTGACGCCGTCAAAAAACGCATTGTCGATTCCGGCCTGGAATATCCGTTCATTGTAAAGCCGGATGTAGGTCGCAAGGGTTTATTGTTTCGCAAGATTGATAACGATGAGCAGCTCCTGGAATACCACAACTATTGTCCGATCAACTATCTGGCTCAGACGTTATTGGATATGCCGGTAGAATTAGGGGTGTTTTACGTACGGCACCCGTCGGAGCAAACCGGTAAAATTACCGGCATCATTCACCGTCAGGCACTGGAGGTTTATGGCGATGGAGTACACAACCTCCGCGATTTGATTTACAAGCACCCTTACGCGAGCCTGCGCGCAGAAGAATTTTGTAGAAAACACGAAGACAAATTAGATTGGACGCCTGCTCCACAGGAACGTTATGTGCTTTCCTATGCGGTAAACCGAAGCAGGGGCGCGCGGCTCAAAAACGTTTCCAATGAAGCAGATGCCGAGTTGACGGCGTTTTTCGACAAGCTAAGTGTACATAGCGGAGGTTTTTACTGGGGGCGTTATGACATCAAATGCACCTCTATTGAAGACCTGAAAAAAGGTGTAAATTTTGGCATTTTGGAATACAATGGCGCTGGCGCATCGCCGAGTCATATGTACCACTGTGGCATGAGTTTGTTTCAAGCCTGGGGCGTGATTTTGTATCATTGGAAGTTGTTGTACGAAGTTTGTGCCTGGAACAACAAGCACGGACATCCTTATTGGCCATTTTGGAAAGGCTTGCGTTATCTTCGTGCCGTGAATAAGCATTTGGCGCTGTTGGATCAGTACGATTAACCACCTTCTTGCCCTGACATGAAAAGTCTGTTCCGCATTTTTTATTCCGGAATGTCCATCAGTTTTTTTGGCTCGATGGTCATTGGAACCATTGGTTTATCAGCCATGCAGATCAGCATCACGGAGGGATGGCGTCCGGCCATTAATTTTTCCGTTGGAAGTATCGTTGGCGAGGTGATTTATGTGCGTTTGTTGTTGGTGGCGTTGAACTGGTTGCGGAAGCAGGAGCGCATTTTTCGGATTATGGAATGGCTATCGGTGATCATAGTTGCCGTGTTAGCCATTGGTAGTTTTAAGGCAGCACTTGGGCATCATGATGCCAAAAACGTGTTGTTATCCCACACAATGCATCGGTTTTGGTTAGGATTGAGTATGCGGGCTATTAGTCCGGCAGCTATTCCCTTCTGGCTGGGTTGGAGTTCCGTGTTGTTTACCAAAGGGATTATGCAACACAAAAAAGGGTTTTACAACAGCTATTTGTTGGGCATAGCACTGGGTACTTTGGCGGCGCACTGCATTTTTATTTTTGGTGGAAAAATCGCTGTTCAAAAACTGGACGCGAGTCAGGAAGCCATCAATTTTGTCATTGGTTGTGTGTTCGCGGTAACGGCTATCATTCAGGTTTGGAAGATTTATAAAAAGAAAGATGCGGTGGAAAAGTTGCACGAAATGGAGGATATAGAAGGGTCTGGCGAAGGGGCTTCCAAAGCTTGAAGGTTTTACTGCGGAGGCGGAGAGAGATTGATCATTTATTTTGCCTTTGTTGGCATCAGATTAAGCCATGATTTGGCTGTAATTTTTCCAAAAATCTCGCTCCGCCGTGGCTGTTGGCGAGGACGCCAACAGCGGAAAAAAGGAGTTGGCAACAACCCCAACCAAAGCCCAACCGAAAGCCAACTTAAACACTCAAAAACTCAGACACTCAAACACTCCAATGATCGGTATCGTAGGCGGCATAGGACCCATGGCAGGCGTCGATCTGTACAAACAGATTGTAGAGAACACCATTGCTGCTACGGATCAGGAGCATTTGCCGGTATTACTGGCCTCACTTCCCAATGAAATTACAGACCGGACTTCCTTTTTATTGGGTTTGACTGATAAGAATCCGGCTTCAGCGCTGGCCCGGGTTATTATGTTATTGAATAATGCAGGATGCACACATGTTGGCATAGCCTGCAATACAGCCCACGCGCCGCAGATTTATGAGCCGATGGTAGCTTTGTTGGGCATCATGGGTTCCAGGGTAGAGCTGGTGCATATGATTGAGGAAGTGATCCGCCAGATTACCCTCCACCCTGCGCAGCCCCAGCGCATTGGTATACTCAGTACAATAGGTACCTACAAAACCAGGATCTATCAAAACCG
>JAEUUS010000382.1 GCA_016787545.1 Saprospiraceae bacterium | reverse complement strand
CATACCCCACGATTGGCCAGTTAGATACCTCGGCTTTAGACACCGGATAGGCATACGTATCGTGCAGGATGATGATGGGATCCAGGTACGAGCGGTGGTTGCCCATGAGGATGCAGGGGAAGTCTGGAGGGGTGCCGCTGCTTTTGATCCGAACGCCGATGGCGGGCAATAAATGCCGGGCCCAGCTGCGCCGAATACGCATGGAACGCCGCATATTCACCCCGCCGATCAGGCTGGCCAGCACAATCTGGCTGATTTTGATACTGGTGTACAAGGCGAAATACACCAGCCTGAAGATGGCGCGGACATTTTTCATTGTTTGCGCAAATATGAAAAATGTTTGAAAGTTGGTTGGAGAAAGTTTGAGGAGGAGAGGATTTTTAAAGCCGAAGTTTTTTCACCACTAAGTCACTAAAGGCACTAAGAATTTTTAGAACATTTCACCTCAGTGTCTTAAGTGACTTAGTGGTGAAAGCTGCCCATTCCCAAAAAATCCAACTAATTCAAAGTTCACCCTACATTTCGGCTTAATTAATCAGTACACCCACCGTGCACTCAATCAGGTTGTTGATAGGTTATTCTGCTGCTGCCCTGGGCTTTACGCTGTATCTCGGATATGGGGTGAATAGAACTGATTTTTGGCCCTTTATCCTGGTGTATCTGCTGTATTTTGGCATTTATCTGGGCATGGCGCTGTATCTGGAGCAAAAGGACCGTTCAGACTTAATTCCTGCCGTTCTTGGACTGGGCTTGCTACTGCGTTTCGTTTTGCTGTTCAGTGTGCCCAATTTTTCCGACGATTATGCCCGGTTTTTATGGGACGGTCATCTGATAAACGCTGGTATTCACCCGTTTTCCCAAACACCGGAATACTGGATGTCTCAACCCGTGCAGGTAGCCGGATTAAGTCCTGAATTATACGCCAAGCTCAATTCCCAGCGGTATTTCACCATTTATCCGCCTGTCAATCAGTTCATTTTCTGGCTTGCTACCTTTCTATTCCCTTCCTGGGAACAGGGCGGCATATTCGTCATAAAGATCTTCATCCTGGCCTCAGAAGTTGGTGTGTTGTATTACCTGCACAAACTGGGCAGGAGGGTTGGGCGACCGTTTGCGGGCCTGTGGTATGCGCTGAATCCTTTGGTTATCCTGGAATTTACCGGCAACTGTCACTTTGAAGGTATGATGGTGTTTTTTATGCTGGCCGCTATTTGGCTGCTGTTGCAACAAAAATACCTTGGCGGGGCAGCGCTGTGGACCTTAGCCATTGCCACCAAACTATCGCCTGCCTTGTTTTTACCTGTCATGTGGCGTTGGCTGGGCCTTAAAAGAGGCTGGCATTTTATGCTGCGGGTAGGTGTTTTTTCCCTGGCGCTATTCCTGCCCATTTTGGTGATGGCGCCCAATATGTTGCGCAGTGTAGACCTGTATTTCCGCAAGTTTCAGTTCAATGCCAGTATCTATTACGTTATCAGGTATTTGGGCTACGAATCTACAGGTTGGGATATCGGCCATAAATCCGGCCCTTTGCTGGGCCTGCTGGGTGTGCTGATCATCTGGGCAAGCGCCTGGATCATCCGGTCAAGAGCTGAACAGGTGCAGCAAACCACTCAACTTTTCCAGGCCATTACCCTCGGAGGCCTGGGGTATTTACTGTGCGCCGCCACGGTACAACCCTGGTATTTGGGTGTTCCACTCGTTTTTTCCCT
This sequence comes from Saprospiraceae bacterium, assembly GCA_016787545.1. Taxonomy (GTDB): domain Bacteria; phylum Bacteroidota; class Bacteroidia; order Chitinophagales; family Saprospiraceae; genus M3007. The sequence goes on along the minus strand of JAEUUS010000382.1, from coordinate 7,957 downwards.
GCTGGGCGACTGGCGTGCGGTGCTGGCCTGGTCGGCATGCATTATGTTGTCGTACAGCCACTACGAACACAATGCGTATCTGGAAAATTTTCCGCTGATTACATTGGAATATGCACTGTTCGGAATCATTTTATTTTGGGATTTCAGAAGGATATTTGTTAAGCGCACCCGCTTTGATTCTCCCTGAACCTTTCTACCTTCGCCGCGTTTTTGAGTGCACCACCATACAGCCCACTCATTGACACACTCATTCACTCATTCACACACTCACTCATTATCTCATGAGTTTATTTCCACATCCCGATCGCTTTGAGCGTCGGCATATCGGCCCCAGTGAATCTGAAACCAAAGAAATGCTCAAAGTCCTGAAGGTGAATTCTCTGGACGAACTGATTGAGCAAACCGTTCCAGCCTCCATTCGACTGAAAAAGCCTTTAAACCTTCCTCCTGCACAATCTGAATTTGAATACCTGCAGGAACTGAAGCAGGTTGCGATGCAGAACCGGGTTATGCGGAATTATATAGGCATGGGCTATCATGGCACTATTACGCCTTCAGTTATCCTGCGCAATCTGTTCAGCAATCCGGGCTGGTATACCCAATATACCCCTTACCAGGCCGAAATTGCTCAGGGCCGACTGGAAAGTCTGCTCAATTACCAAACCATGGTGAGCGATTTGACGGGTTTACCTATTGCCAATGCCAGCTTGCTGGACGAAGGCACGGCCGCTTCCGAGGCGATGAACATGTTTTACAACGAGAAAAACAAACGCGCCCAGGCCGGACAGGAAGCCAATGAGTTTTTTGTGTCGGATAAAGTACTGCCACAAACCATTGATATCCTGAAAACCCGTGCCATGCCGCACGGTATCGAGCTGAAAATCGGCGAGTGGAAATCTTTTGAATTTACGGAAAAAACATTCGGCGCACTGCTGCAATATCCTGATGCTCAGGGTAATATCGAAGATTACCGCGCTTTTGTGGAAAAAGCCAAGGCACACGGTAATTTCGTTTGTATTGCTGCTGATATTCTTTCGCTGGCATTGCTTACGCCTCCGGGCGAATGGGGCGCCGATGCTGCCATTGGCAATACCCAGCGCCTGGGTGTACCCATGGGTTACGGCGGTCCGCACGCTGCCTATTTTGCCTGCACGGAAGACTTCAAACGTCAGATTCCAGGCCGTATCATTGGCGTTTCCGTAGACAAACACGGCAACCGCGCCCTGCGTATGGCGCTCCAAACCCGCGAACAGCACATCCGCCGCGAAAAAGCAACCTCCAACATTTGTACCGCCCAGGCATTGTTGGCCAATATGGCCGCCATGTACGCGGTGTACCATGGCCCTGCCGGCATCCGTGGCATTGCACAGCGCATCCACGATATGGCTGTTTCACTGGCAGCTGCACTTCAAAGCAGTGGCTTCAAACAAACCAACGCCAAATTCTTTGATACGCTCCGTATCGAGGTTTCAGCGCAGCAACTGGCCGATATTCGCGCCAAAGCAGAGCATGCAGGCATCAATTTCTTCTACGATAGCAACGCCATTCAGATTACACTGGACGAAACGGTTACAGAAAACGATCTGAACGACATCCTTAACATTTTCGGTATCCACGCCTCACTGGCTAAATCCAAAACGGGCAACCTGGGACTGGTGCGCGACTCCCAGTACCTCACACACCCGGTGTTTAATTCCTATCACACGGAAAGCGACATGATGCGCTATCTCAAGCGCCTGGAAAACAAGGACTTATCGCTGGTTCACAGCATGATCTCCCTGGGTTCCTGCACCATGAAGCTGAACGCTGCCACTGAAATGATTCCGGTTAGCTGGGAAAACTGGTCGAATATGCACCCATTCATGCCTGTATCTCAGGCACAGGGCTATGCACACATGATCAGTGAGCTGGAAAAATATCTCTGCGAAATAACCGGCTTTACTGCCTGCTCCCTGCAGCCCAACAGCGGTGCTCAGGGCGAGTACGCTGGCTTGATGGCCATCAGGGCCTATCACCTGGCAAATGGAGGCGGCCACCGGAATGTTTCCCTGATCCCTTCTTCTGCGCACGGCACCAACCCGGCTTCTGCTGTAATGGCAGATATGCAAGTGGTAGTAGTTGCTTGCGACGAGCGGGGCAATATTGACCTGCACGACCTCCGCGCTAAAGCGGAGCAACATGCTGCAAACCTTTCCTGCTTAATGGTTACTTATCCGTCTACTCATGGCGTATTTGAAACCAGTATCAAGGAGGTTTGCGACATTATCCACCAGTATGGAGGTAAAGTGTACATGGATGGCGCCAACATGAATGCACAGGTGGGCTTGACCAGCCCGGCCACCATTGGCGCAGATGTTTGTCACCTGAACCTGCACAAAACCTTCGCCATTCCACACGGCGGCGGTGGTCCTGGTATGGGCCCAATCTGCTGCAACGATAGCCTGGCGCCTTACCTGCCCAAGCATGTTTTTGCGGAAATTGGCGGCGCACAGGGCACTACAGCTGTTTCAGCAGCCCCATGGGGAAGCGCCAGCATTTTGCTGATCTCTTACGCGTACATTCGTATGTTGGGTGCAGAAGGCGTAACCAACGCCACCAAATACGCCATCCTCAACGCTAATTACATCAAGGCACGACTGGAAGGCGCCTACGAAATCCTGTACTCCGGCGAAAACGGTCGCTGCGCACACGAGATGATTGTAGATATGCGTCCGTTCAAATCGCTGGTAGGCGCCGAAGACATTGCCAAGCGTTTGATGGATTACGGCTTCCACGCACCAACCCTTTCCTTCCCGGTTGCAGGCACCATCATGATCGAGCCTACGGAAAGTGAAAGCAAAGCCGAGCTGGACCGTTTCTGTGATGCCTTATTGGCTATCCGCGAGGAAATAGACGCCATAGCACGCGGCGAATTTGACACTGAGAACAATCCACTTCACAATGCGCCGCACACCTGCGAAGAAGTGACGGCTGACAGCTGGAACCACAAATATTCCCGCGAAAAGGCTTCGTTCCCGCTGCCATACCTGCGCCAGGGCTTTAAATTCTGGCCAACAGTGGGCAGGATCGATCAGGCTTATGGCGACCGCAATCTGGTGTGCATTTGTCCGCCAATTGAGGAGTACGCTTAATTAGCAAAAGTTTTGAATAAGAATATGAGCCAGCCCTGATTGGGGTTGGCTCTTTTTTTTACCACTAAGGTGCAGAGGATAAGGAACATTTAAAATTAAAGGACATATGGCCCCCTGGGGCTTTAGCCCCATAACGTTGGTAGTTTTGCCGCGATGCGGCAGGGGGGGTGATTTAATCCGTGGGCTACCAACATTTTGGGGCTAAAGCCCCGGGGGATAGGTTGGAGGCACATATCCTCAAATATTTTGGGGCTAAAGCCCCGGCGATGGGGTTCTATGGATTATGGACCGCACAGAAGGAGGTAGAGGGTACTCCTTAGTGCCCTCAGTGCCTCAGTGGTGAAAAAACTCATCGCACTCAAATACCACAACCTTAACACCCGAACAAATCAGGGTTTTGACTTGTTTTAACATGAAACCAAACCAACACCCATGACCTTCCTCACCGCATCCTGGCGCAAACTCCTGATGGCTAACTACGAAGTTGACCCCGCAGTGCTTAAGCCATACGTCCCATTCGGCACGGAGCTGGATTTCTGGCAGGGGAAATGCTACGTCAGTCTGGTGGGTTTTATGTTCATGGACACCCGCATTTTGGGGGTGTCTGTGCCATTCCATCGCCATTTTGAAGAGGTTAACCTGCGGTTTTATGTTCGGCGACAGGTAGAGGGCGAGTGGCGACGGGGCGTTGTTTTTATCAAGGAAATTGTGCCAAAACCAGCCATTACACTCGTGGCCAACACCGTTTATGGCGAACATTACGCCACTTACCGCATGCGTCACACCTGGGATTTGCAACCCGAGCGGCACATAATATCCTATGAGTGGAAACCTTTCTGGGGTGGAAACTGGTACAAATTAGCTGCGGAAACCTCTCCAATAGCCCGTACGCTGGAAGTGGGCAGCGAGGCAGAATTTATCACTGAGCACTATTGGGGATACGCACAAACCGGCCCTCAATCTACCAATGAATACCAGGTGCAACACCCAAGATGGGATATTTATCCGGTAAAAAAACTGGAGGTTGCCGGCGATTTCACCCGGCTTTACGGACCCGCCTTTAGCGCCAGTCTGGCCGCTGCGCCTGCATCCTGTTTTTTGGCAGAAGGTTCGGAGGTGTCTGTTTTTCAAAAAGCACGGATTTGATTTCCCGGAAAGTCCTACTTTGGACGCCGGAAAACGGCATCCGGCAGCACGAGCCGTGTTTCCACAACTCGAGAAACACTTCTATCCCTTATGGCTCTATTAGACAATCTTTTCCGCAAAAAATCCATTGACGACGCCATTTCCACGGCCCAACATGAAGAAATTCATGGTTCCGGCGGCCTGGATAAAAACCTGGGTGTACGCGACCTGACGGCCCTGGGTATTGCGGCCATTATTGGCGCAGGCATTTTTAGCACCATCGGATCAGCCAGTTTCAACGGCGGCCCGGCAGTGGTCTTTTTGTTCATATTTACGGCGCTGGCATGCGGTTTTGCCGCCTTCGCTTATGCGGAGTTTGCCTCCATGCTTCCGGTGTCTGGCAGCGCTTATACTTATTCCTATGTGGCGTTTGGCGAGCTTATTGCCTGGATTATCGGTTGGGCGCTGGTGATGGAATATGCCGTGGGCAATATCACGGTGGCTGTGTCCTGGTCCAGTTATTTCACCAGTTTGTGCGACAGCGCCGGCTGGCATATACCGGAATGGGCCACCATTGATTACGTGTCGGCGCACCAAGGGTACGATGCCGGGGTGGCAGCTATAAAGGGAGGCCAAACAGAAGCAGGTTTCAGCCAATCCCAACGGGAAGCCTACCTGGCCTGGCAATCAGCGCCCAAGCTGGGCGGATTGCGTATGATCCTCGATGTTCCTGCTATTGTGATGTCTATCCTGATCACAGCACTGGTGTATATTGGCATGAAAGAATCCAAAAATGCCGGAAATCTGATGGTGGTGCTCAAACTGATCGTGGTAGTGCTGGTAATCATTGTGGGCGCCGGCTACGTGAATGTAGACAACTGGCATCCATTTGCCCCCAACGGTTTTGGCGGGGTCATGGCGGGCGTTTCTTCCGTGTTTTTTGCCTATATCGGGTTTGATGCGCTGTCTACCACAGCGGAAGAATGTAAAAACCCGCAGCGAGATTTACCGCGTGCCATGGTTTATTCCATCATTATTTGCACCATTTTGTACATCATCATTGCCCTGGTGCTAACGGGCATGGTGAAATACACGGAGCTGGATGTGAACGACCCACTGGCCTATGTATTTGAAAAAATCAACCTGAAATGGTTCTCCGGTATCATTGCGGTAAGCGCCGTAGTGGCCATGGCCGGGGTATTTCTGGTGTTCCAGCTTGGGCAACCACGCATCTGGATGACCATGAGTCGCGACGGCTTGCTGCCCAAACGTTTTTCCTATATCCATCCCAAGTTTCGCACTCCAACCTTTGCAACGGTCATTACCGGTTTTTTTGTAGTTATTCCGATGTTGTTCATTCCCAGCGACACCGTGTTGGACCTGTGCAGCATGGGTACGCTTTTCGCCTTTGTGCTGGTATGCGGCGGGGTGTTGAAACTGCAGGTTCAACCTGATGCACCGCGGGGTAAATTCCGCACGCCTTACGTAAATGCCAAGTGGATATTCCCCCTGATGCTCGTTGCGGCAGGATATTACCTGGCTGTACACAATCCAACGGATACCAAAGCCTGGCTGAGCAACGAAAAACAACTGTATGGGGTGGAAGATTTCCTGCATCATGTACCTGAGGGACAAATTCCTGAACTACAAAGCTTCCTGAGTGCGCGCGACAGCGCAGGAATGACTGCAGCGAATGGCGCTATTGGCGACTATCTAAGCGCATTGGAATCCGATGTATACACCCGGACAGTGGAGGAGGCTCCAGTGCCGGATTCTGCTAAATTTGAATCCGGGTGGTCGCTGTTTCAACATAAAATTCCCATGTGGTTGTTCATCCTGACCAGTTTGGTGCTGGCGGTATTGGCATTCAGGTACAACCTGTCGCTGATTCCGATCCTCGGTTTGGTTTCCTGCTTTTACATGATGGCCCAAATTCCGGCTAAAAGCTGGGCGGGATTTTTCATTTGGCTGGTGGCTGGCCTGGTGATCTATTTCAGTTATGGTTACGCCAACAGTAAGTTGGCCAGGGCAAAAGCATAACGCATGTTTCAACATCGTATTTGGTATGTTGCAGGGCTGCTGGTATTGTTGGCAGCCCTTGCCTCCTGTGCTGCGGGTAAATCTGCCACTGCACGTAAGGCAACATTGGTAAAACGGGACATCCAGTTGTCTAAAGTGTATGCCAATGCGCATACCGGGTTCATTTTAATGGATGCCCAAACCGGCGAAACCCTGGTTTCAGTGAACGACCAGCAGCTGTTTACTCCGGCCTCCTGTACCAAAATTCTATCCCTGGCCACCAGCCTGGAATACCTGGGCGATTCGCTGCCGAGTCTGGAAGTGGCCCGCACCAACGACCAGCGCTGGATGGTGAGAGGGAAAGGGGATCCTACATTTTTGCACCCGAATTTTCAGGCCTGGCAATCAGCCTTTCAGTGGATGAAGCAACAGCAAGACCCGCTGATCATTGAGCGCCGCATGGTGCCCCGATATGGTCAGGGTTGGGCCTGGGACGATTACAACGATACCTACGCTGCCGAACGCTCCGATTTTCCGTATTACGGCAATTTGATCCAATGGCAAAAAACAGGCGAAGGACAATGGACAAGTACGCCCAAACATCCCGGAACTCCGGTTTTTGAACCAGGGAACGACTTATATCCCAAAACAGTTGGTGTTTTCAGGTTGGAGCAGCTGCCGTATTTTCTGCTCAGTCATCCGGATTCCATTTTTGGTGTTGGTTTTACCGACAAAGTACCTATTCCGGAAATGGCGGTAGATGGCGGCATGATGACCTTTTACCTGCCGGATACATTGGGGAAGTCGTTTGATCATGTTTGTTACCAAAACTTTCCGGGTTCCTGCGAAACAGAGGTTGAAGGCCCCTGGCGAACCCTGTATAGCACACCTAGAGATACGGTTTTGCGCCAGATGATGTATGTCAGTGATAATTTCCTGGCCGAACAGCTGCTGCTCATGTGCGCCGACCGGAAATTTGGTGCACTGAAGGATGAAATGATCATTCAGGAAATGCTGAATACCTCTTTTGCCGCTATAGAGCCAATGCCAAGATGGGTGGATGGTAGCGGGCTTTCCCGGTATAATTTGATTAGTCCGGGTGGACTGGCTTATGTGCTAAAACGCTTGTGGGATAAACAGCCCAGGGAAAAACTCCTGTCGTATTTTCCATATCCGGGCGGCAACGGCCCGTTTAAAGACTGGCCAACCAGTCTGCCCCTACATGCCAAAACCGGCGGCATGAGCGGTGTAGCCTGCCTGAGTGGGTATCTGCGCGCTAAAAGTGGTAAAATGCTGATATTCAGTTTGATGCATAATAATTTCACAGGCCCGGCCAAGCCATATCGGGCGGAATCGCAACGTATACTGCAGTTGATTTATGAGCGTTTTTGAGTTTTTTTACCGCAGAGGCGGAGAGACGCAGAGGTGTAAGTAATTTGTTTATCAAGCTCTCTCCGCCTCTGCGGTAAAAATTACTTTTGAGGCACCCTCAATCCTCCGAGATGACATCCCGCGCAAACAATATTTTATCCTTCCAATAAGTAGACTGGCTTACATTTTCTACAATTACACCCCGACTGGTGGTGCTATGTACACAGGTAATGCCTTCAGGGCCTCGCTTTACGACCAGTCCGACGTGGGAGATTTTCTTTTTGCTTTCACCAAAAAACAGCAGATCGCCA
>JAEUUS010000666.1 GCA_016787545.1 Saprospiraceae bacterium | reverse complement strand
GCCGGGCTTTTGAAAGATGTTCCGCACATGGTTCGTCTCACGGAAGCAGTGGTAAAAAGCACCAACAGGCCGGTAACTGTTAAAACCAGATTGGGCTGGGATGATTCAAGTATTAATATTCTTGAAGTTGCCGAACGACTTCAGGATGTTGGTATACAGGCACTTAGCATTCATGCACGTACCCGCGCCCAAATGTATAAGGGAGAAGCGAATTGGAGTTGGATTGCACGTGTGAAAGAAAACCCGCGCATGCATATTCCCATTTTTGGCAATGGAGATATTGACAGTCCACAAAAAGCGCTCGAATATAAAAAGCGGTTTGGACCAGATGGCATCATGATCGGGCGTGCCAGTATTGGATATCCATGGATTTTCAGGGAAATTAAACATTATTTAGCTACCGGCGAATGTTTGCCTCCACCCACTGTAAAGGAACGTGTTCAGGCTGCCCAACAACACCTCACAGACAGTCTGGCCTGGAAAGGCCCGAAACTTGGTGTACTGGAAATGAGAAGACATTACGCTCCTTATTTTAAAGGACTTCCCGACATCAAACCTTTCAGAGCGAGATTGGTTACAGAAATGGAACCTTCCGTATTGTTTTCAATTTTGGATGAGATTGAAGCAGTTTACACTAATATGGTTTTTAATCATTCAGCCGAAGTACTGGAAATGAACCTGAGTGAAGTGTGTGACGGTTAGTTTTCCAATCCATTGACTTATAGTATTTACATATGTATTTCACCTTGCTGCCTGAGGAGCGTAAATTCCTTGAAATAGTAAGCGATACTGCACGTACGCTTCATTTTCCGGCCTATGTGGTTGGCGGTTTTGTTCGCGACAGGTTGCTTGGTCGTCCCACCAAAGACATTGACATCGTATGTGTTGGTGATGGAATTCTATTAGCCGAATCGGTGGCATCTAAGTTGAATCCAAGACCTAAAGTAGTGGTTTACAGTCGATTCGGAACAGCTATGCTCCGGTGCGAAAACATTGAGTATGAATTTGTGGGCGCGCGCAGGGAGAGCTATAGCCCGCATTCCCGCAAGCCGGATGTTGAAATGGGTACCTTAAATGACGACCAAAACCGTCGTGATTTCACGATTAATGCCTTAGCCATGAGTTTAGGAGAACAGGATTTTGGACATATTTTGGATCCATTTAACGGGCTGGAGCATCTGGAACAGAAAATTATCAAAACACCCCTTGATCCCGGCCAAACATTCTCTGATGATCCGTTGCGGATGTTGCGGGCTATCCGGTTTTCTAACCAATTGGGGTTTGACATTGAACCATCAACCTTACACGGAATTGCCAAATATAAAAGCCGGATTCACATCATTTCCAAAGAACGCATTATAGGCGAATTGGAAAAGATTATGAAAACGGATAAGCCCTCCATTGGTTTTAAGTTACTCTTTGAAACTGGATTATTGAAGCTCATTTTCCCCGAAATGGCGGCCTTGCAAGGAGTGGAAGACCGAAATGGCCGAGCGCATAAGGACAATTTTTACCACACCCTTGAAGTATTGGATAATGTTTGTAAGCGCTCTGAAAATCTATGGCTCCGGTGGGCGGCGGTGATGCATGATATTGCAAAACCTGCCACCAAAAAATTTGATAAAGAATCAGGCGGGTGGACCTTTCATGGCCATGAATGGCTGGGCGCTAAAATGGTCCCCAAAATTTTCAGAGACCTCAAGTTGCCACTCGACTCAAAAATGGAATTTGTTCAGAAAATGGTATTGCTCCATTTGCGACCCATTTCATTAACCAAGGATCAGGTAACCGACTCCGCAGTGCGAAGGCTTTTATTTGATGCCGGCCCAGACATTGACTCGCTGATGATCCTATGCGAATCAGATATTACTACCAAGAATCCGAATAAAATGCGGCGTTACCTGGAGGGGTATGAATACCTGAAGGAGCGTATGGCCTTGGTTTCGGAAGCAGATCGTTTGCGGCTGTGGCAACCACCCATTACCGGTGAGGTGATTATGCAAACCTTTGATATTCAACCATCCAGAGAGGTAGGCTTAATTAAAACAGCAGTGCGGGAAGCCATATTGGACGGAGAAATTACCAATGATTATGAAATGGCTTTCCAGCGAATGCTGGAGGAAGGCAAAAAGTTGGGATTTGTTCAAAAGTGAGTGCACGCTCACTTCTTTTTTCGCTTCTCGTAGTTCTCTAAAACGAATGATCCCAAGCCATTCAGATTGGAATAAAAAGCGGCTCCCTGATTGGTTTGAGTAAAAGTTTCAACAAACCTCATGAGGTAAGGATCGCGGGCGATCATGAAGGTAGTGATGGGGATATTCATCTTTTTGCATCGCAAAGCCAGACTCAGGCATCGGTTTACAATTTTGCGATCCAACCCAAAGGAATTCTTGTAATAATTCTTACCAATTTTCAGGCAGGTAGGCTTTCCATCTGTAACCATAAAGATCTGACGGTTTGGATTTCTGCGTTTTTTCAGGATATCCAATGCTAATTCCAAACCCGCAACCGTATTGGTGTGATATTCTCCGTTGGTCAGATATGGCACATCCTTCAATTCAATTGGCCAGGCATCGTCTCCAAAAACGATGATATCAAGTGTGTCTTTTGGGAACCGGGTACGGATAAATTCTGCTAGCGCCAGGGCAACTTTTTTTGCCGGCGTAATTCGATCCTCCCCGTAAAGTGTCATGGAGTGTGAAATATCTATCATCAGCACAGACGACATCTGACTTTGAAAATACGTCTCGTGCACTTCCAGATCATCCTGCGAAAGTTTAAAATCGTCTATTCCATGGTTGATGTAAGCATTTTTCAGGGAGTTTGTCATGGCAAGGTTCTCCAAACTGTCGCCAAATTCAAACGGCTTTACATCTGAGGTAAATTCATCTCCACGGCCAATGGTACCGGTAGTATGTTGACCACTTTTGGCTTTTTTGATGTCGCCAAAAATATCATCCAGACTTTTTTGGCGAAGGCTGATATCCAGTTTGGCGCTTGGGCCCATGCCCCCCGGAGCATCCGGATCACGTTGAATATATCCGAGATCTTCAAGATCTTTAATGAAATCCCCCATCCCATATTCCTCATTGGTCAACTTATATTCCCGATCCAACTCATTTAGCCAAGCCAACGCCTCAAAAACATCCCCTGAGGTGTACAACATCAGCTCCTGGAATATTTTAAACAAACGATCAAAAGTAGATTCGTTTGGGTCCGGTTGAAAATCGGTAAATCTGAAGCCAAGCATGTATAAATGGAATGATAACAGTAAATGTCTGTTGAAACACTACCTAAAACGTCTGCATTGGCTGTTTGGTTCAAGCCTTACTCCTCTTGTTCAACAAAAGACACACCATAGTCTTCCAATTCAGCCAGGACGGGTTCATATACCTCTGGCATAGTGGGAATATTCACACCTGTAGTTGAAATTTTACCCAGCATCAATAATTTGACGAAAATCCCTAACGGTACGCCGACCAATCGTGACATGGCCGTATCTGCACTGTCATGACCTTTCATGACCAGGGTGGAGGTGAGTTTCTTCTTTTTACGCTGCAATTCATATTCAAACACATGCTGCATGATCACCATATCCTTATCCTGAGGCCCTAAAGCCCATTTCTCAAGTAATAGATTTTCCAAAATCAGGGCTGGTGTAGCATCTTTTACCTTGATCCGTTTTTTACTGAACAGACCAAGCCATTCCAGTTTATGCATCACATCGCTATCTGGCTCTACTTCAATCAATTTGGCAATGCGGTCTTTCACAGAACCGGAATGTTGACTTATGCCAAGAAAAGCCTCCATAAGGTCATGGTAAGTTAATTGATCGCTATTGACGATTGGAAACGTTGCATCAGTAAGTCCGATCCTTACAAGAGCATTCCAGGCATCACAAAAGCCGCGATGGCGAATGGTACCCCTGAACAAGGTTCGAATATTTTGCAGTCCATAGGCATCCCGGTATAACAGGGAGTCGCGGTTGGCGTAAACTTCCCATTCTCCCATCCCCGGAATATCAACAAGTCTGTACTGCCGAAATAATCTCCTGTATGGGATATATTTTAGTTTGCTGTCCTCTAAAAACTGAGCAGTTCCCTGACCAGCAAGTACTACATTCCTAGGATTCCAGCTAAATTTATAATGCCATGGATTGTCATCGCTTTCCGGAGCGACCAGACCACCTGTGTAGGAATAAAACGCCGTGATTTTTCCACCTTTTGCTTTAATTTGGTGAATTCGTTGCATAGCACTCATGTGGTCTATCCCGGGATCCAGACCAATTTCATTCATAAAAACCAGTGCTCTTTGTCTCGCTTCATCTCCAAGTCGGAACACCTGTTTGCTTACATAGCTTGCCGTAACCATGTGTTTACCCAATGAAATACAATCCTGTGCTACTTCAAGGTGCATTTGGGGAGGTAATAAGGACACCACCACATCATGACGCGCAATGATCTCACGACGGTCGTTAGGTTTGGAAGCATCCAGCCAAATGGCTCTACCATGGGTATGATCGTTTACCTTTTTACGGGCCAGGTCAATGTCGGCATCCGAAACGGTTACGTAAAAGTTGTGTTGTTTGGCCTGGCCAAGAATATATTGAATAAGCGCTGTTGCGGAACGTCCCGCTCCTATGATCAGTAAATTTTTCATAATGTACCGGCAAAGATAAATAAGTTGATACAGTTTTGACGAAAGAGCAACTTGTCAACTTTTCGTCAGGAAGCATGAACCATTGGTAATTATTATTCACTTTTTGTAAAGCAAATACACGGGAAATAAAATTTTCAATTTCCTGAAAAACAAGAGTATATAATTTATATTAAAACAATTTAAATGTAATAATTTTCAATTTATTTTTCACAATTGATTAAAATTGTAATTGGTGAAACTGTTTGGACTGTCAGATGTTTGCAGCCCCAATTTCCAATGACATTGTCACCATTTTCCTCCATTATATGAGCACACCTGTTACCATTAAAATCAAAAACGGCACGGTTCGGGTTTCCAGCCCTCGTTAAGTTTTGGGATTTCTTCCCAACAGGCTGCTCCGAAAACCGAAGAATTGTTCATGGGATTGTAAAATCCATCCAAAGAAGCCTTGCCGAATGCGGCAGGGCTTTATTTTTCTGCCGGAACCAAATTACATTTTACGATACCTTCGCGCCATTATTTTGAATAAACATGAAATCTGCAGCGTTTTCCTTTCTTTTGTTTTTCTTGTCCTTTGCCGCCAACGGCCAGAATACTCAGGATACCACCATTTATCAAATTGCCGATGCAATGCCATTTCCATTGTTTCGGTCCTGCTCACCTGAAATTCACCCTGGTTGGACAAAAGATAGCGCTAAACTCTGCGCTGAAAATCAACTTTTTGTAATTCTGGCTCAAAATATCAGGTATCCGGAGGAGGCCAGGACAAATAACATTCAGGGAACAGTAGTTGTGTCCTGCATCATTGAGCCCAATGGACGGATGAGCCATTTGTCCTTGCTTAAAGACATTGGAAGTGGATGTGGCAAGGAGGCTCTCAGGGTATTGAACTCCCTTGACTCACTTGGAATGCGATGGCAACCGGGCTTGCTTGCCGGGAAAACTGTAAGGGTTAAACATGCTCTTCCGATCAGATTCCGCCTACAGGAATCACTTCCATATTATGTTACGTTTGAAGGAGACACTATATATACCAATCCGGAAAAATCTGCCGATTTCAAAGGTGGCCTCGACTCTCTGGTAAGCTTTATCATCAACAGACTGGATTACCCTGTATCCTGGGAAGACAGCTGTAAAACCGGAGTCATTGAAATGGCGTCCATGATCCAGACAGATGGCACCCTAAAAATCCTAAACCAATTGGATTTCAATAACTTAGGAATGGATTTTCAATTTGAAGCGCTCCGATTAGCCAGAAAATCCGGTGGATTGTGGATTCCTGCTGAATATGGCGGCAAAGCAGTTAATACTTCTCTGCCGCTCAGAGTAGTATTTAAATCCGACGCCCCCCTTTGTGCTTCGATCAATGAAAAATTTGATCAGGCAATGTTGCTTGCCGACGAGGGAGCAACATTGCTAGAATCAGAAAAAGCAGACGAGGCCATTAGCAAATGGACTCAGGCACTCAACCTTCAGCCTGACAACTGTGAAATTTTATATTACCGTGGAACGGCATATATGAACCAAAATAAAAAAGAAGAAGCCTGTAAGGATTACAACAGGATCAAGGAACTAATTGGCATAACCTGGTTTGAAGACATCCGCAGATTGGTTTGCGGATTTTAATAGTACCTTTGCACCACTTTTGGTTTCCGGAGTTACAAACTGGAATGAAAAGGGAACCCGGTGTAAATCCGGGGCAGTCCCCGCTGCTGTAATTTACCAATTTTCATGATTTTCATGAAAATTTAAATGCTTAAAACTTGAGCGCCACTGGCTTTTGCCGGGAAGGACTTTTAAGCAGGTAATGAGCCAGAAGACCTGCCAAAAGTGCCATTTCTTCACCAGGCTTCGGGTAGAAAGTCTCGTTCCAGACCATGTTTCCGGCATTGCTTTAAGGCAATTACGGGATCATACCTACTCCTTTGCCTTTCATTTCACTTATTTCAATGAAAGTCAAATTATCACTCATTCTAAGCTGTTTTTTTCTGTCGGTTTTTTCCTGGGTTGCCTGTGGCGACCAAAAAGACTGCTGCCTTCCACCGCCATCCGATCAGGATTATTCAAAAGGTATTTTTGTTGTCAACGAAGGCCCATTCGGCGGCACAGGAACCATAAGTTGGTATAATCCAGATACAGGTGAGGTGCGGGATTCCATTTATGAAAAGTCTAACAATGGCGCAAGTTTGGGTCAATTTGTTCAATCTCTGACTTTTTACAACGGCAAGGGTTATATTGTTGTGAATGGCGCCAATAGGGTAGTGGTAGTAAACGCCGCCACCTTTGAGTTTCTGGACACCATTGGCACACTTCAGCAGCCCAGGTATTTTTTACCGGTAAGTGCCAATGTAGCGTATGTGAGTCAATGGGGAGCAGATGGTTTAACCGGAAGTGTGGCCAAGGTTAATTTGAATACCTTAGAAGTGGAAAAAACCATCCCTACAGGCAAGGGGCCAGAGAAAATGGTACTGGCAAACAATAAGGTATATGTTGCCAATTCCGGTGGATACGGCCTTGACTCCTCCATAACAGAGATTAAAATTGCTGACGATCTGGCGCAAACAAGTACTGTTCCAGCGGGCAAAAACCCGGCATCGCTCCTTTGGTATGAAAAAGGCCAGGATAGCAAGTTATTCTACCTGTGTAAAGGATATTTTCTGGATACCAACCCAGAAGGCAGGCTGAACTATCTTTCTAATAACGGTTTTGGCATTGCAACACCCGCATTCGCTGACGATCTGGTGTTTGATCCGGCTACGGAATTGACCTATTTCTATGGGCAAAACCAAGTGTATAAAATGGCGCAAAACGGATCAGATTTCTCGTTTGAGTATTTATTTGGCGGGAGCATTTACACTTTGGCATTAGATGCTGATGCCGGATTGTTTTATTGCGGCGATGCAAAGGATTTTACAAGTAATGGAGAGATATTTGTGCGTCGTTTGGACGGCTCCCACCTAACCCAGTTCAGGGCAGGTGTTGCGCCAGGCGAAATCGTTATTGTTCACTAAGCTTTTTCAGCAAGAGGAAGGGTAGTGCAATACATTTTATCCATTGGCTATGACTAAAATTTACCTACTCTTCCTCTTTCCGCTATTTCTGGCATGCAATCAGCCCAATCCTGAATCTGTCAATAATGGGCCTAAATTTGCCATAAGCCCCCATGTATTTAGTTCAACGCTGGGAGATCCAAATAATTGGTGTAGTGCTAAAAAAGGAGAAGTTGCTGTCATAAATGCAGATCCACAAAACTATAACCGGCGATATTTTGCGTTGGGCAATACACCTTGCAGGATCATTGTAGAAAAAGGACAGATGACGGCGGCATTTATGCTGCATAAAACTGGGCGCGACATTCATGTTTATACTGGCGAGCACCTCCCTCGATGCCTGTGTCAAAAAGATAATCTTCAGATATCTTCTGATGGTCTTACCATCAGGTATGACAACCATCGATCCATTCAGTTTGAGGTAAACTTTCAGGAATTGCCAGGTGGCACGCAAATTGCTTTGAATTTACCTGAAAACAGTGGCTATGGTATGACTGTCATTAGGTGCGACGACTGCAATTAACAAAGCATTGATTATCAATGAATTAGACACTTGCAAAAGTTTTCATCTTTTTTAATGCATAGGATTCCAGGGATTGCCCTTTAATTTGCTCTAACAATTCACCTTCCTGCGAAAGCAATTGGTTACGCTTTAATTTATGACAAAAATGTTTACAACCCTGCTTTTTGCAGGCATACTGGTTTTTTTCTCCTGCCAAAATACACCAAAATCTGCACAGGCTACCAACACTCCATCAGGAGAAAGCGCTGGCAAAGCTGCCATTCCAGATCAGAATGATTTATTAAAAGTATTACAGGGAAAATGGCAAAGCGAGCAGGATCCTACCTATGTTTTGGAGATATCAGATACTCAAATGACCCATACACAGAACGGTCAGGTTGTTCATCAGGCAGCTTTAGATGTTGATGGCGCTTGTCAAAGCCCGGTTTGCAATACCGAAGGTATAGACACTTCAGATGGATGGTGTTTTACAGAAATGTCGATTGTTGAAGGAAAATACCATGCAGAATGTATGTTTGTGACTAATTGTTCCACAAATGCCTTGCAGTATCGTCCATTAGGTGGAACCGGCGCTGGTTTATCGTTTAAAAAAATTCAGTAAGCCGTGAGGTGATGTAGTCATTTGAATGGCTACATTCGCCGGGTGAATTACCCCCTTGCTTTTATTCGGATGCTTCGGCTCCCCAACCTGCTCATGGTATTCCTAATCCAGTGGGTACCCTATTGGTATGTTTTGAGGCCTGCTATATTAAAGTCTGGGGGAATCCCATTGTTAACGGAACGCAGTTTTTTGCTGTTAACTTCAGCTACAGTTCTGACAACATTGGCTGGTTATGTGCTGAATGATTATTATGATCGGTTTAATGATGCCATGAACCGCCCCAAACTTGCCTTTTGGGGGCGCATCTTGACACCATCGTTTGCTCTTTTGATGTATGCGTTGGTTGTTGGTGCGGCCCATTGGATGGCATTTATGGTAGATCGCACATTGCGTCCGCATGATCATTGGCCACTATGGGTATTTCCTGGCATTTCCTTCTTATTGTTTTTATACGCCTGGGTATTTAAATGTACCGCAGTCATCGGAAACTTGCTAGTATCCTTCCTTTGTGCCCTGGCGCCTTTGGTAATATTACTGCCAGAACAAAGAGCCATTTGGCTTACCTCATTTGTAGAACCGGAAACCATCCATCAAGCTATAGCCCTTGTATGGCTGTATGCACTTTTTGCCTTTATTTCCAATTTTTTACGTGAACAGGTAAAGGATCTTCAGGATTTTCCCGGAGATGCCGCCTGTGGCTGCAATACACTTGCCGTTTTAAAAGGGCCCAGATTTGCTAAAAAGCCAGCTGGAATGACTGGTGTATTACTTTCCGTTTTTTTGGGCATTCTGATGATGTTCTGGAAGGAAACCCAGGCCCCTGAGTGGCAACTCATAGCAGGCGTTTGTTTATTGTTAATCCCCTCAATGCTCGCCACCATCGTTATTTATCGGTCAAATGGGAAACCTGACTTCGACAAGGCTGCATTTCTGATTAAAGTCATTATGTTTTCAGGTGTTTTCCTCTTGTTGCGCTCCTGGCCTGAGGATATTGTTACAGCTGTGAAGGAATTTGTGGCCACTTTTCCTGAATAGGGTTTTATTCTTTTTCAAAAAATTCAAACAACTCGTTAAACCTCCACCATCAGGAGAGGTCAAACCCTTAATGCCCCGAGCCAAAACCTTCTTTCATCACTTTATTAATCAACCTCTCCCAAATTATGGCATCACTCTCTCCATTAACGGGCGCATTGGGACACCGCCGTGCGGCCCATTTACTTCGGCGGACCAGCTATCATTTTTCCAAGCAAAAAGTGGATCAAATGGCCACTCAAAATGCGGATACTGCTTTGAATGCGCTTCTTCAACTGGTTCCGGTAAAATTGGATCAACCCATCTACAAAGATCTTCAAACGCAAGGAGCTGTTGTGGAAACCTGGCTGTTGCCGTTGCCGGGTACTGCACAGGCCGATTTGCCGGCAGAAGATTTTGTACTGCGGCGCTGGATTATGAGTTGGTGGTGCAATGAGGCGCTTCAGGATACTGGAATTGGTCATAAAATGACCTTCTTTTTCCACCAGTTTTTTCAAACCACGGCTAATTCTGCCAGAAATTCAAATTTCTTTGATTACCTCCAACTGTTACGGTGGGGAGCATTGGGCAACTTCAAAAAACTGGCCTATAAAATGGTTACAGACAATAATATGTTGCTGTATCTGAACAATACCCAAAACAATAAAAACAACCCGAATGAAAATTTTGCCAGGGAATTTCTGGAGCTCTTTACCATTGGAAAAGGTCCTCAAATTGCACCCGGTGATTATACCAATTATACAGAGGATGACATTGTGCAAGCCGCCAAGGTTTTCACCGGATTCAGAACCAGAATCAACAGAGATGTGGTGGACCAGGAAACCGGGATTCCACGTGGAGCTACTCAAATCAATCAACACGTTACTACAAACAAAACATTTTCGTCTAAATTCAATAACACGGTAATTTCAGGAGCTTCCACCGACAACGGAATGTGGGTAGAGTTACAGGCCTTTGTTGATATGGTTTTTGCGCAACCCGAAACCGCAAAGAACCTCTGCCGCAGACTCTACCGCTTTTTTGTAAGTCGGAACATTACCCCCGAAATTGAAAATGACATCATCGTTCCATTGTCTACGAGTTTGATTTCCAATAACTTCGAAGTTAAGCCTGTACTGAAGCAGTTGTTGTCCAGTCAGCATTTCTTTGACGCAGATGATTCAAACAATGTGGATGAAGTGATTGGGGGGATGATCAAGTCGCCTTTGGAATTGAATTATCAAACCATGTCGTTCTTCAATATGCCATTGCCCGATCCAATGGCAAATACAGCGGCCTATTTTCAAATATTTGAACGGGGCATGTTGCAGCGCGCCTTTGGAACAGCCAACCTGCCACTGTTCTTTGCACCCGACGTTGCCGGCTATCCAGCCTATTACCAGGAACCTGATTTTAGTCACCAATGGTTTAATTCCAGCACCATCATTGCCCGCTATAAAATGGGCGAGATGTTTTTAACTGGTATACTAACCAATACAAACAACCAACCCCTTGGCACCAAACTTAATATTGCGAATTGGGTGAAAAATAGCGGGGTGATTTCCAATCCACTTGATTCACAAGTAGTTGTGGAGGACCTGCTTAAATACCTTTTGCCTGAAGAAGTGGATACTGACCGTTTCAATTATTTCCATATTCAGGTGTTTTTAGACAATTTGCCACCAAGTGACTGGACTTATGAGTGGGAGAACTATCTCACCACCAATGACCCAACGGAGGTCACGCTTGCACTGGAACGTTTGATCAAGGCTATCCTGTACTCGCCAGAGTATCAGACGTTTTAAGTCGGAACGATTCCTTTTCCATTCACTTTCAACTAATTGACTTACAACATGAAACGCAGAAATTTTTTAAAGATATTTCCAGCTGCGAGCGTAACGCCGTTCGTGGTAAACGGGCATCCGCTCCGGGCTTTCGCCAACAGCCACATGGCTAAATTGCTCAACAGCTGTGATGGCGTGGAAGACCGGGTATTGGTACTCATCCAGCTCAAAGGAGGTAATGATGGCCTGAACACCATTATTCCAATAGAGCAGTACGACACTTATGCCAATTTACGCCCAACCATTCGCATAAAAGAAAGCGATTACATTAATTTGGACGGCACATTGGCAATAAATGATCAGGTTGGCGTGCACCCTTCATTTGCCAAAATCAAGGAACTATATGATAAAGGCTGGGCTGCTATCATCCAGGGGGTTGGATACGAAAGCATGAATCAAAGCCATTTTAAAGGCACTGATTTATGGCTGACAGGAGGAGACGGCACCATCGCCAATAACAATATTAAATCCGGATGGATGGGAAGGGCATTACAAGCCTTTTTTCCGGATGTCATGGGTAACCCAACCACAAATATGCCCGATCCACTGGGCATACAAGTGGGCGACCCAACCACATCAACGGGTTTCCATACCGAAACAGAACATCAAAACGTTATAAACCTTAGCGGTCAGGATGCCTCCGGCTTTTATTCCCTGATTCAGACTATTGGTGGAGCGCCTATTCTGAATGTGCCGGACTCTGAACATGGCGATGAATTGGAATACATTATGGGAGTAGAACAAAGTACCAGTTTATATGCCCAGCGAATCTCAGATGTCTTCAATGCAGGGTCCAATTTTCTAACCACTTACCCCACGACCAACCCCAACAGCCGGTTTGCTCCTCAGTTACAAACCGTCGCAAGGTTGATTAAAGGAGGTTGCAAAACCAAAATCTATTTGTGTCAGCTTGGAGGTTTTGATACACACAATGCACAGGTTGATGGAGGTAATAGCGCCCAGGGAGACCATGCCGGCCTCTTACTCGAACTTGCAGAAACCATAAAAGCTTTCTTTGACGATCTCGAAGGCTTAGGTCTGGCAGATCAGGTAACAGCCTGTACTTTCTCAGAATTTGGTCGTTGCGCTAAGGAAAATGGTTCCGATGGCTCGGATCACGGCACCCTTGCTCCAATGTTTGTTTTTGGCAAGAACATAGCAGCCGGCGCCAAAGGAACGAATGTAAACTTGTCAAACCTGACCAATGACAACCAGTTGCAGGGAGCACAGTTTGATTACCGTCAGGTATTCACCACATTACTTCAGGATTGGCTTGGCGCAAATGAAAATGTGCTTACTGAAACCATGTTTAATGGTTACAGCAAAATGAATCTGGTTGATTCTGCATTTGTGGTGAATCCTGATTGTTATTTGCCTATGATGGTAGGTACGAGTCAGGCTTTCAAGGCAGAAAACCCTATTACGCTATTCCCTAATCCTGCCAATATTCAGGTAGAGGTTGGCTTCACCAACAACGGCTCCGCATTTGAGGCCCGACTCACCCTGCATAGTCTGGGTGGCTCTTTGGTGTCTGCTGCTTCCGTACGCGTGGAGCAGGATGCAAATGTATTTTTCCTGGATGTGTCTCAATTGCCTCCGGCCACCTATTTTGTACGCCTGGAGAGTAAACAAAATGGTCGGGCTTTCACGGCCAAATTAAACGTGGTTCGATAGTACTTTTGAATATTGTGAACAAAGTAACATGGGTTGTTCCTTCGGGAATGACTCATGTTTTTTATTTCAGACAGCTTCTTATTGTAAATCAGGTACTTAAAACCATTTTTGAACAAAATGTATGAGCTAATCCAGTGTACTACTTGCACAGTACATAAAAGCATCCATACCTTTGCCGCCATGAATTGTCAAACCGCAGTATGCTTGCATCACCATCATCATCTGTTGCCACCCGGCAAGCGATGAGGTGTTGACGCATATCTGCAGTCTACTTGTTTCTACACCAAAAGCGGCTTGTCGTACCCACGGCAAGCCGCTTTTGTTTTTCCACCACCTACTCAAATATGTTAAGAATAGCCATTCAAAAATCAGGACGATTATTCGAGGATTCTGTTTCGCTGCTTCGAAATGCGGGCATTGCTTTTGGCAGCAGCCCAAATCGTTTGTTGCGCACACAGGCATCCAATTTTCCACTGGAAATCATTTTTCTCCGGGATGACGACATTCCGGAATACGTGGAAGGCAATGTGGTAGATGCCGGAATCATTGGCGAAAACGTGTTGCTCGAAAAGCAAAAAACCGTTCAATACGTGCAGCGGCTGGGTTTTGGCGGTTGCCGCCTGAGCATTGCCCTGCCCAAAGGCATTCCCTTTACCGGCAAACAATCGCTGGAAAATTTGCGCATTGCCACCAGTTATCCGCGTATCCTGGAATCTTACCTCAGTGCCAATGCCGTTCGTGCCGAAATACACGAAATCAGCGGCGCAGTGGAAATAGCCCCCTCATTAGGCCTGGCTGATGCTATTTTCGACATCGTTGGTACCGGAAGCACCTTATTGGCAAACGGCCTCAAAGAAGTTGAAACCGTACTGGAATCAGAAGCATTACTGGTTGCACACCCGCAACTGGCGCCTGAAAAACAGGAGATTCTCGACCGCCTGCTGTTCAGGATACAAGCTAATCAGAACGCTAAAAGCAACCGCTACATCCTGATGAATGCGCCCAACAATCGGATTGATCAGATTGTATCCATCATACCAGGCATGAAAAGTCCCACCATTTTACCCCTGGCCACCGAGGGATGGAGCAGTCTGCACAGTGTAGTGCCGGAGACCATTTTCTGGGAAGTATTGGAACAACTGAAAGAGGCTGGCGCAGAAGGCATTCTGGTTGTCCCTATTGAACGTATGATTCTTTAAATCCTTGACAATCATGAATATATACGAATATCCGGACCTGCAAAACAGTGCCGATTTAGTAACACGGCCTACCGCCCAAACCTCGGCTGCTGTGTCTGCCCGGACAGCGGAAATTTTACAACAGGTGCAGCTTTCAGGCGATGAAGCGCTTGCCCGTTATTCTGTTGAACTGGACGGCGTTAAGTTGACCTCTTTCAGGGTTTCTGAAGATGCCCTGAAGGCTTCAGCCAGCGAATTGAGTGCCGACTTGAGAGAAGCCATACAGGTTGCTTACCAAAATATCCAGACATTCCACCGAACCCAGCTTCGAGCGGAGGAGCCGGTAGACACTATGCCAGGAGTAAGCTGCTGGCGAAAAAACGTGCCTATCGGCAGGGTAGGGGTGTACATACCCGGCGGGTCGGCGCCCTTGTTTTCCACCGTACTCATGCTCGGAATTCCTGCACAAATAGCAGGATGCCAGGAGGTTATACTGTGTACGCCCCCACAAAAAGACGGCACGGTACACCCTGCCATCCGATATTGCGCGCAATTGTGCGGCATACAAAACCTGTTCGCGCTCGGAGGCGCACATGCCATAGCGGCCATGGCCTACGGGACGAAAACGGTGCCATCGGTGTCGAAAATTTTTGGCCCCGGTAACACCTGGGTCACTACCGCCAAGCAACTGGTTAGTCTGGATGGCGTAGCCATAGATTTGCCGGCCGGCCCGTCAGAAGTATGCGTAATTGCTGATGCAAACGCCAACGCTGATTTTGTAGCAGCCGACCTTTTGAGTCAGGCCGAACACGGTCCGGACAGTCAGGTTTTGTTGATTACAGATAGTCCGGATATGGCATCCGGAGTTCTGCAGGCATTGGCTGCGCAAACAACTGCACTGCCCCGGCAACAGCTGGTGCAGGAAGCTTTACAGAATAGTCGCTTACTCCTGGTTCAGGACATCCCCACTGCCTTACAATGGGCCAATCTGTATGCGCCCGAACATTTGATTTTATCGGTAGAAAATCCCGAAAAGTGGGTGGATAAGGTGGAAAACGCCGGTTCCGTTTTTCTGGGGCACTTCACGCCTGAAAGCGCCGGAGATTATGCCAGTGGTACCAACCATGCGTTGCCAACCAATGGCTATGCCAGAGGTTACTCCGGTGTTTCGGTAGATAGTTTTGTCAAAAAAATCACCTTCCAGCAGATTACGCCTGCCGGGTTGCGCCAACTGGCCCCAACCATCGAGCAAATGGCAGAAGCCGAGGGACTTCAAGCCCATGCCAATGCGGTGCGAATCCGGGTTAACTCATTGTAAATCAATATGGAAAAGCTACGCTCACTCATTCGTCCCAATATACTTTCCATGGCGCCTTACGCATCGGCCAGGGATGAATTTGATGCCGGCAATTCGGCGCAAAAAATCATGCTCGATGCCAATGAGAACAGCTTTGGCGGGCCCATTGATGCCAACCTGGCCAGGTATCCAGGCAGTTTGCGCAAACAAGTCTTGCAGCGCATTGCCACTTCAAAATCACTGAATCCGGGCCAGGTGTTTCTGGGCAACGGCTCCGACGAAGCCATAGACCTACTCTTAAGGGCACTGGTGCAACCCGGCCGGGATAACATCATTATCATGCCGCCCACCTACGGCATGTACGCTGTTCAGGCTCAGATCCAACAGGCAGATGTTCGAAGTGCCTGGCAAAACCCGGATTTCAGTCCCAATTCAGAGGCCGTTTTGCGGGTTACCGATCAGCATTCAAAACTGCTGTTTTTATGTTCCCCCAACAACCCAACCGGATCCTGCCTGCCAGAATCGTTTGTATTGGAAATGCTGGAAAAATTCCCCGGCATAGTGGTGCTCGACGAAGCCTATCAGGAGTTTTCCGGAAAAGGATCTTGGATAAGCCACCTGAATGAATTTCCTAATCTGGTGGTATTGCAAACCTTTTCAAAGGCCTGGGGACTGGCTGGCATCAGACTGGGAATGGCATTTGCACATCCTTTCCTCATCCAAATCCTGAACAACATCAGGTATCCCTACAACATCAACACTTCAACCCTGACACTGGCCTTACAGGCTCTTGATAATCAGGATATTGTATTAACTCAAAAACAGCTCATTATTCAGGAAAGACAACGCCTGGCCCTTGCTTTATCATCCCTTAAAGTGGTGGAACAGGTTTATCCCAGCGAGGCTAACTTCCTGTTGATCAAAGTGCAGGATGCTGATGGTTTATACCGGCATCTGTTGCAAAACGGTTTGGTTGTTCGAAACCGAAACAAGGAGCCTTTGTGTCAGAACTGTTTGCGCATAACAATCGGCCGGCCGGAAGAAAACGACCAATTACTGAATAGCATCCAATCCTTTCCCATCAACAGATAACATGCCATGAAAAGAATTTTGTTTTTAGACCGCGATGGTTGCCTCATCCAGGAGCCTCAGCCAGACCAGCAGGTGGATTCCCTGGAAAAACTGGAGTTCATGCCCGGAGTGCTATACGCTTTAGCCAGAATAGTCCGTGAGCTGGATTTTACCCTGGTTATGGTAACCAATCAGGATGGCCTGGGCACCAGCTCTTTCCCGGAAGGAACCTTTTGGCCTGCACACCAAAAAATGTTAAAAACCTTTGAAAATGAAGGTGTTGTATTTAGTAAAATCCATATAGACCGCTCTTTTAAACACCAAAATCTGCCTACGCGAAAGCCCGGTACGGCCATGCTGACAGCGTATTTTACCAACGAATGGGATTTGGCCAATTCCTGGGTGGTTGGGGATCGGCTGACGGATATGCAACTGGCAAAAAATTTAGGTTGCCGGGGCATCCTGCTGCTCAACCAAAGCGGCATAGAGGCGGAAAACACACCCGGATTGGTACTCCAACACGCTCAGGGAATTGAATACAGCCCTGAAAACGCGTCGGAGGCTGGTTTTCAAATAGCCCATACCTGGGAAGAAATTTACCAAAGCCTGAAGTTCCCTGCGCGCAAGGTTAGTCACCAGCGGGCTACCCGCGAAACCAATATACAGGTAACGCTAAATCTGGACGGACAAGGAGAAAGTCAGATCCAAACAGGACTTGGCTTTTTTGACCACATGCTCGATCAATTGGCCAAACATGGTCAGCTGGATCTTTCCATCAAGGCACAGGGCGATTTGTGGGTGGATGAACACCATACCATTGAGGATGTAGCACTGACCCTTGGTGAGGCTTTTGGGCTGGCTCTGGGCGATAAAAAAGGGGTTGAACGTTATGGATTTACGTTGCCCATGGATGAGGCATTAGCGCAGGTTGCAGTGGATTTTGGCGGCCGTCCCTGGATGGTTTGGGATGCCACTTTTACCCGCGAAAAGATAGGCGACATGCCCACGGAAATGTTTTTCCATTTTTTCAAATCCTTCTCGGATGCAGCCAGGTGCAATCTGAATATTCGGGTAGAAGGTCAAAACGAACACCATAAAATTGAAGCCATTTTTAAAGCCTTTGCCAAAGCTGTAAAGATGGCAGTAAGAAGAGATCCATTCAACCAAAATTTACCCAGCACCAAAGGCCTGTTATGAACAAAACTGTAGTCATTAAATACCCGGCCGGCAATATTCAATCGGTATTGCACGCGCTCGACCGGCTTGGAACGCAGGCCATTTGGACCGATGATCCGGAGGAGATCCGATCTGCCTCCAGGGTAATATTCCCGGGGGTAGGGGAGGCTTCTTCTGCCATGGCCTACCTGCGCAATTCCGGTCTTGATGAAGTCATTATGAGCCTTCATCAGCCTGTTTTGGGCATTTGCCTGGGCTTACAACTCTTTTGCCGCCATTCTGCTGAAAACGACACCGATTGCCTTGGTATTTTTGATGTTCCGGTACTAAAATTCGAAGCCAACGGGCAGTACAAAGTGCCACATATGGGCTGGAATACCCTGGAAGCTACCCATGGGCCTCTGTTCCAGGGGCTTCCGCCTGAATCCTACGTTTACTTCGTCCACAGTTACTATGCAGTTCAAAGCGTAAACACTTGTGCGACTACGCCATACACCCTGCCATTTTCAGCGGCATTGCAGCGGGACAACTTTTTTGCTGTTCAGTTTCACCCGGAAAAATCCGGGAAAATCGGGCAGCAGATTTTACACAACTTTTTGAATATCAAATAAATGCTAGCCAAACGAATCATTCCGTGTCTGGACATTAAAAACGGACAGACCGTTAAAGGGGTACAGTTCCAAAACCTGCGTGAAGCCGGAGATCCGGTTTCTTTGGCTGCATCCTATGCCGAACAAGGAGCTGACGAACTGGTTTTTCTGGACATAACTGCCACACAGGAAAACCGCAGGACCATGGTGTCTTTGGTTAAGCAGATTTCTGCTGTGTTAAACATCCCCTTCACCGTAGGTGGCGGCATCCAGTCGGTTGCTGAAGTAGGTGATTTGCTTCAGGCCGGCGCGGATAAAGTAAGTATTAACTCTGCTGCCTTCAAACGTCCGGAACTCATATCAGAGCTTGCGCAAGCCTTTGGCAGCCAATGTGTTGTATTGGCGGTAGATGCCAGACCCGATCCTGAATGGCAGGTTTATCTGAAAGGCGGCACACAGCCAACTGGCAGAGACTTGCTCAGCTGGGCCAGCGAAGCCGTAGACCGTGGCGCCGGTGAAATATTGTTTACCTCAATGGCTCATGATGGCACTAAAAACGGGTTTGCACTGGAAATAACCCGGCAACTTTCTCAAACCCTGCCCGTTCCCATCATCGCTTCTGGCGGCGCGGGCCAGGTTTCACATTTTATCTCCGCTTTTACCGAAGGCAAGGCCGACGCTGCATTGGCGGCCAGTGTTTTCCACTTTGGCGAGATTTCTATTCCATCACTCAAACAAGATTTACACAACTATGGCATCCCAGTTCGCCTTTGAAACACCGGATTTTGATAAAATGTCAGACGGTCTGATTCCAACCATCGTTCAGGATGCCAGTACCAGACGAGTACTCATGCTGGGTTACATGAACCGCGAAGCCTTGCAGCAAACTCAGGAAACAGGTCTGGCAACCTTTTTCAGCCGTTCCAGGCAGCGTCTTTGGACCAAAGGTGAAACCACCGGAAACACCCTGCGGGTAGTGGATATTCTGCTGGATTGCGATCAGGACAGCCTGCTGGTGCTGGCAAACCCGAATGGTCCGGTTTGCCATACCGGCGCGGACACTTGCTGGCAACAAAAAAATCAGGCCTCCGGCTTCTTGTATGCGCTTGAAAACCTCATTCAGGAGCGTAAAAAGCTGCCCATAGAGGGTTCATACACCAACAAACTATTGTCATCGGGCCTACCCAAAGCAGCCCAAAAAGTAGGGGAGGAGGCTGTTGAAGTGGTTATTGAGGCATTGGGGCATAGAAAAGACTTATTGCTGAATGAAAGCGCCGATTTATTGTACCACTTATTGGTGTTGTTTGCCGCTTGCGATATTTCTCTTCAGGAAGTAGAACAGGTGCTCCAGTTGCGGCACACCGCAACCAATATAAATTTGAACAAGCCCTAAATCCGGGCATTCATCGAAATTCGTCGGGAAACCGACAGATTACAAACCCTTTTTGCAGTTTTGCGAGCTGTTTCACCGCATTTAAGGTGGCAAAAGACGGCATATAACTACATGCGTACCCAATCAATTCTTTTCCTCATTTGCTGGTGTATCCTGATGCCCGGCACGATGAAAGCCCAATCCAAGCCCGCTCTCAGCACCGAACACCTAAAAACTATGTCTGTCCGCAACATTGGCCCAGGGGCCATGTCGGGCAGGATTACAGCGTTGGCAGTAGATCCAACGCATCCAGAAGTGATTTACGCCGGCGCAGCCTCCGGCGGAGTTTGGCGCAGCAAAAGCGGCGGTACAGCCTGGGAGCCTATCTTTGATAAAGCGCCTACTTTGGGAATAGGCAGTATAGCCATAAACCCGCATAATCCGGATGAAATCTGGGTAGGAACTGGCGAAGGCAATCCTCGCAATTCGCAGAATTTTGGCGTAGGAATTTTCAAAACCATCAATGGCGGGAAAGACTGGATCTGCATGGGACTGGAAAACACCCGCACCATACACAGGGTAGTGTTGCACCGCGACAACCCCGATGTCATTTTTGCCGCTTCTCAAGGATCTACCTATGGCCCAACGGAAGAACGTGGAGTGTTTAAGAGTGCGGATGGCGGCAAAACCTGGAAAAGGGTGTTGTTTGTGAACAACCTGACTGGCTGCGCGGATTTGGTGGCAGATCCACAAAATCCGAACAAGTTGTATGCCGCCATGTGGGAATACCAGCGTTGGCCCTGGTTCTTCAAAAGTGGCGGTAAAGGTTCAGGTCTGTACGTCAGCTACGATGCCGGCGAAACCTGGGAGAAACGCACCGATAAAGACGGCTTGCCGGAAGGCGATCTGGGCAGAATTGGTTTGGCGGTATCCAAAAGCAACCCGGAAGTAGTGTACGCCCTGGTTGAAGCCAAGGAAAATGCCCTTTATAAAAGTACCGATGGTGGCAAAAAATGGCAAAAAATGGCCGATAAAGGACAGGGAGATCGTCCTTTCTATTATTCCGAGATTTATGTAGACCCAAAGAATGAAAACCGGGTTTATTCCATTTACACCTTCATTTCCCGCAGTGAAGACGGAGGCAAGTCCTTCAACACCTGGGCTGGCTGGCATATTCACCCGGATCACCACGCATTCTGGATTAGCCCCGACAATCCGGATTATATCATCAATGGCAACGACGGCGGTCTGAACATTACTTATGATGGCGGCAAAACCTGGCGTTTTGCGGAAAACATTCCGGTTGGCCAGTTTTATCACGTGGAAACCGACAATGAATGGCCCTACAACGTGTATGGAGGTCTTCAGGACAATGGCTCATGGGTAGGTCCATCCGCTGTTTGGAAATCAGGTGGTATCCGGAATTCAGATTGGCAGGAAGTAAACTTTGGGGATGGTTTTGAAACTATGCCCCGGAAAGACGATGCCAGGTTTGTGTTTTCGGAATCTCAGGGAGGAGAATTAAGTTTGGTGGACAGAAAAACAGGTGAGAATAAATACATTAAACCCATTCACCCGGATAGTAAAACCAAATTGCGGTTTAACTGGAATGCCGCCCTTGCTCAGGATCCGTACGTGAACCACGGCATTTATTTTGGCTCACAGTTCTTACATTATTCTTCAGATTTAGGACAAACCTGGGAGATTATTAGTCCGGATCTGACTACCAACGACACCTCCAAAATGCACCAGGATATTTCTGGAGGCTTAACTTTTGATGCTACCAATGCCGAAAACCATTGCACCATTATTGCCATCAATCCGAGTCCGGTGGAAAAAGGTGTGGTATGGGTGGGCACCGACGACGGCAACGTGCAATTGACCAGAGATGGAGGCAAAACATGGGAAAATTTTGCGGATAAACTACCCAATGCGCCCAAAAATGCCTGGATTCCGGCTATTGAGGCATCGCCGGTGAATGCTGGTGAGGCTTTTGTGGTGTTGAACAATTACCGTCAGAACGACTGGCAACCATATTTGTACCATACTACAGATTTTGGCAAAAAATGGCATCGTCTGGCATCGCCCAAGAACCTGCCAACCCAAAATGGAGCCAATGGAGGCAATTATTGCCTTTCTGTGGCACAGGACCCGGTTTCCCCCAATTTGATTTTCCTGGGTACGGAACATGGGCTATTTGTTTCCATCGATTATGGTCAAAACTGGATCCAGTTTCCGGGAGAAACATTGCCTCCTGTGCCGGTTTTTGATATGAAAATCCAGCAGCGCGATGGTGATCTGGTATTGGGCACCTTTGGCAGAGGCATCTGGATAATGGACAACCTTTCCACACTGCGTACCCTGGCCAAAGAAGGCGCCGGTGTGCTGGATCAGCCATTCAAGCTTTTTGCAGCCCAGCCAGGTATTTTAGCAGAGTATCGTTCTTTTGACGGCCCGCGGTTTGCAGTAGATGCCACCTATCAGGGCCATAATAAAGGTACAGCCGTATCCATTCCGGTTTGGGTAAAGCCCGGATTGAAAAAAGCGGAGAAGAAAAAGGCTGATACGGAGGACAAAAAGGAGGGTAAAAAAGAAGAAAGCAAACCCAAAGCAAGCGGTGGCAAGAGCGACACTAAAAAAGAAAAGGCCACGGTGATGGTACTTTCCATGAAGGGCGACACCATCCGGAGGTATAAAACAGAGTTGGATTCTGCATTTTTGAGCAGAATTTGGTGGGGTATGGATACCAAAGGTGTCCGCTTTCCATCCAAGAATGAGTTTGGACCTGATCAATTGGAGCCTGGTGGTGGCCCATCCGCCATACCCGGTGAATATTGGGTTAAAGTTGATTATATGGGCTACCGGGATTCGATCACGGTTAAGGTTATGGACGATCCAAGACTAAACATAACACCTGCGGAACGTGAAGCAAAAGCGGCTGCCATGCGAGACATGTATCAGGTAATAGAACGCGCCGCCAAAGCTTACAACCGGCTCAAGGAAGCTGAAAAAACCATTTCCCTGGTAGAGGGCCAGTTCAGTAATGTGCCTGATAGCTTGAAAAAAGACGCTGTAAAACTGGGCTCAGCCTTGAAGGACTCCATCAGTACCTTAAAGGAGTTGTTCTTCCAACATAAAGAAGTTAAGGGGATTCAGCGCAACCCCAATACCTTGAATAATTACCTGAGCAGACCATTTGACTACATTGAAGCCAATAGGGGAGGACCGAATGCATCAGCCAAAATAGCCATGGATGCAGCGAAAAAGGAAACAGATGCGGTGATTGAGCGAGTCAATCAACTATTTGACAAGTCCTGGAAAGAATATCGGGATAAGGTAGAAGTGGTAAAGTACTCCTTATTTAAGGATTTTGAAAGGTTATAGTGCCCTTTTTGGGGAACAGATATTGACCACTTACCTTGCGTAAACAGACCGCAGAGACATTGAGAATCAACACAATCTTGATCTGTTTCTTCATGTTTCTGCGGTTTAAAATTTTCTTAAATGCAGTTATTGCATGATTCTGAAATGCCTTCATCCAATTTTAATTTCAATATTTGAATAAAAAGCCAGTCCTTTGCGGCAGAATGTCTGAAACAGCACATTCTGACGTCAAGACCGTTCATACCTTTATTTATTCCAACACCTACTTATCCTTTGAAAATTGAACCAAAGCAGATTGGAAACACCGAGATCCTAGAACTGATGGACGAAATTCATTATTATCAATAGCACTTTTACATTCGCACAAAATGTCAGATTCCCAACACAAGTTAACCCGTATCGGGGTGTTTTACGATGGAAATTATTTTCTGCATGTCTCCAATTATTATGCTTATCACCACGAACGCAGAGGGCGGTTAAGCATTGCTGGCTTGCACGATTTCATTCGATATAAAATTTCCGACGAAGAACAAAAAGATATGCACTTATGCCAGATAGTTGATGCCCACTATTTTAGAGGCCGACTTTCTGCGCAGGAAGCAAGTAATGAAGGAAACCGGCTGTATTATGATCGCCTTTTTGACGACATATTAATGATGGAAGGCGTAACAACGCATTATTTGCCGGTTAGAACCACTTATTTTGGACAAAGGCAGGAGCGCGGTATCGATGTCTGGATGGCCTTGGAAGCATTTGAACTTGCCCTCCACAAACAATTCGATGTTATTGTCCTTATAGCATCCGATAGCGATTTTGTACCCCTGGTTCGTAAATTGCACACATTGGGTGTACGTGTGATGCTTTTTGCCTGGGATTATGATTTCTTTGATGAAGAAGGACGCCGCAGAAGTACAGTAACTTCTCAGGCGCTTTGGGAAGAGGTTACCTATCCAATGGCTATGGAAAAACTGATTACGGACGACAACGACCCTGATTTTTCTGTGAACAGGCTATTTGTAGAACGTAAGCGGAACCTTCCACCAACTGCAGGAGAAACAGAGGAAGCTATCGAACCCATTGAAGAAGGTGAGTCTAAAAAAAGCACCATTTTCAGCTTGAAAGACGGTTATGGATTCATCAACTATCCTCAGACAAACAACCTCTTCTTCCATTTTTCTTTCCTATTAGATACGGATTTCAATGATCTCCGGGAAGGTGATCTGGTTGAGTTTACGTTAAGTAAGAACGACCGGGGAGAGCCAATTGCAAGAAACGTAAAACTTGTTCGTTAAGCTTTTGGACAAATCAGGGCGCCCCAGCAATTGTCTAATTTACTCATTATAAATAAATTAGACAATTATTGGGGCGTCTTAATTATGGATCATCCATTTACAACGCATCATTATGCACCGCCTTTACCGCCCGTCCTGATGGGTCGTTGAGGTTTTGGAAGGACTTGTCCCAAGCCAGCGCTTCCGGTGTGGAGCAGGCCACGGATGGCACTGAGGGCACACAGGCTGCAGCGGCATCCGATGGGAAATGGCCGGAGAAAATACTGCGGTAATAGTATTCTTCCTTGCTCATGGGTGGATGGATTGGGAAACGATATTTTGCGTTTGCCAACTCTTCATCGGAAACAGCCTTTGAGGTTATTTCTTTCAGCGTATCAATCCAGCTGTATCCCACTCCATCAGAGAATTGCTCTTTCTGGCGCCAGGCTATTTCGGGCGGGAGCACATCTTCAAATGCTTTCCGAAGAATCCATTTTTCAATTCTGCCATTGCCCGGACGTTTGTCCTCCGGGTTCAGACGCATGGCTACATCCATGAATTCTTTGTCCAGAAAAGGTACCCGACCTTCAACGCCCCAGGCTGCAAGTGATTTATTGGCGCGCAAACAATCGTACAGGTGGAGTTTGCCCAGTTTTCGAACCGTTTCTTCGTGAAAAGCCTGAGCGTTTGGCGCTTTATGGAAATACAGATACCCGCCGAACAGCTCATCAGAACCTTCTCCCGACAGCACCATTTTGATGCCCATGGACTTAATCACGCGGGCCATCAGGTACATAGGCGTGCTGGCGCGAATGGTGGTCACATCATAGGTTTCCAAATGATAAATTACATCGCGCACGGCATCCAGACCCTCCTGTATGGTGAAGTGGATCTCGTGGTGAACGGTTTTGAGGTAGTCGGCCATCTTTCTGGCCGCAGCAAGGTCTGGAGAACCTTTTAAGCCTACTGCAAAAGAGTGCAACTGGGGCCACCAGGCTTCACTGATACTGCCTGTCTCGATGCGCCGCGGTGCGTATTTCTTGGCAATTGCAGCAATAATGGAGGAATCCAGACCGCCTGACAACAATACGCCATAGGGTACATCCGACATGAGTTGGCGTTCCACAGCATGTTCCAGTGCATTGCGGAGCACTTCAATATCAGAAGTATTGTTTTTCACTGCATCAAAGGAGGTCCATTCCCTTTTATACCAGGGTTGTGGCTCCATGCCATCCGGGCTGTACAACAAATGGCCGGGAGGAAACTCCTTGATTTGTTTGCAAATGCCTTCCAACGCTTTAAGTTCGGAAGCCACGTAAAAATTGCCGTGCTGATCCCAGCCCATGTAGAGCGGAATGATCCCCATGTGGTCGCGGGCAATCAGGTAGGCATTGGTTTCGGTGTCGTAAAGCGCAAACGCAAAAATGCCGTTCAGGTCTTCCAAAAACTTTTTGCCTTTGGTTTGGTACAATGGCAGGATAACTTCGCAGTCGGATTCGGTTTGAAAATCATATTTGCCTTCAAATTGCCGGCGAATACCCCTGTGATTGTAAATCTCGCCATTTACAGCCAATACCAGTTTTCGGTCTGGAGAAAACAGGGGTTGACCACCTGAAGCGGGGTCTACAATAGCCAAACGTTCATGCGATAAAATGGCCTGATCACAAGTATACACACCACTCCAGTCGGGTCCGCGGTGACGCAGTTTTTTCGACATGCCGAGCACCTGCTCGCGCCATTGTTCTGCATTGCTTTTGCCAAAAAGTCCGATAAATCCACACATATTAGTGTTTGTGTTTTAATGACAGTCAAGGATAAGCTCAAATCCACCGGGGGGACACACAGCTCCTCTACAGTCGGAATGAAGAAAAACGGGAATACAACAAAATCCGTACCGCTTGACTAATACAGTAGACAAACGATGCAGAAAAAGAGAAAAAATCAGGAATAAGAATGGGTAGGGACTGCAAAGGTAAGCTATTGCACCCAACATGCTCTAAGCACCCAACCAGCTTTTGAAATCGCCGGCGCGTTCCCTGCTCACGAATACTTCTTCGGGCAGGGCAGGGGAGAGCTCCAGTTTTAGTCGGCCGTTCAGGTGTGGATGGATTTTTTGCAGGGCATTGAGGCGTATAGTCATACCCCGGCCGATTCTGAAAAAGTCTTTAGGATCCAGTAATGATTCCAGTTCTTCCAGACTGTGCTCAATGAAATACTTTTTTCCGTTAAAAGTAAAAGCCTGCGTTAACCCGTCTGCCGAGCGGAAATAGGCGATGTCGGAGGCTGCGATAAAGGCAAGTAAAGCGCCGTTTTTGACCAAAAAGCGTTCTTTATAGGTTTCTTTTTTCAAGAGTTTGGCCAACATTTCGATATCCAGCGGCGCAGTTTTGTTGGATTGTTGTTCGTACTTGGTCAGGGCCTTTTCCAGGTCTTTCTGGTCTATAGGTTTTAATAAATAGTCTACAGCACTCACTTTAAATGCCTGAACGGCATATTGATCAAAGGCGGTGGTGAAAATAACCGGCGCCTGGATTTCTACCTGTCTGAAAATGTCAAAACTCAGTCCATCCGCAATTTGAATGTCCATAAACACCAGATCGGGCATGGGAAAGGTGCGAAACCAGCGCACGGAGCTTTCCACGGAATCAAGGGTGTCCAGTATTCGAATGCCCGGACGCGTGTCGTTGAGCATTTTACTCAGCCGGCGCGCTGCCGGGATTTCATCCTCAATTAACAAGGTTTGCAACATGATTCAAGATCAATGGTTGAGGTGTATAATGGGTAATGCTACCGTGAAATATTGTTGTGAAGCAATGAGATCCACCTCCTTATCGGTGAGCATACGGTAGCGATTCTGAATGTTTTCCAGGCCCACGCCGGTTGAATCCATCACCTGGTTCTTTTTTTGCAGGTTGTTTCTGACAATCAGGCTGCCATTTTCCCGAAAGAGCTCAATAGTTAGCGGTTTTTCTACTGAAATGACATTGTGTTTAATGGCATTTTCAAACAGCATTTGCAGGGTTAATGGCACAATAGCGAAGTTGGGATTTTGCACCGATTCGTGCACAATTACCTTTAAATTTTCACCAAAACGCTCCTTGAGCAGGTACACATACGCATCCAAAAACTCAAGTTCCTTTTGCAACGGAATGATCTTGGCTTCCCGGCTCTCCAGCACATAGCGGTATACATTGCTCAATTGTTGCAAAAAGCGCACCGCCTTATCGGAGTCTTCCGGGATTAAATAAGCCAACGTATTGAGGCTGTTGAACAAAAAATGCGGATTTACCTGATTCCGAAGCCCTTCAAGCTGGGACTCTACATTTTGCCGCTCCAGTTCGGCTTTTTCAGCTACTGTTTTTTGCAGCTGTATGTAAAACGAAATGGCTTCATACAGGATAATCAACAGGGCCGACATCAGGAATGCCGAGATGAAAGTGACGATTGGATTGGGGTCGTTTTCATTGGGGTTTTGTGATAACCAATCCATGACAGTCACTATCAGGAGCTTGTTTACTACAAAATAAATGGCCAAAAACGCTATCAGATACCACATAATCCGATGGCCAATCTGCTCAAATTTTGGATACCGTAATTTAGAACGGATGTACACCCAGCGCAATGAAATCCAGAAAATACCGGTATGAATGACCGACATGCCCATGCAAACCGTGATAAACCCCAATCCATTCTTGAGTATGGTGTCGCTAAACAGCAAAAAAGTAATAAACAGGCTTGCGGTAGGCAAACCAAATAGAATGATCCAACGATCGTTGAACCCGGAAACATCCTCAAAACACACCTTCTTTTTCATATCAAATTTTGCTGTCTTAATAGCTGAAAAGTAATTTTACCGCAGAGGCGGAGAGCTGCAAATACTTGGTTGTCAGGCACTCCGCGTCTCTCCGCCTCTGCGGTAAAATTAGATTTCAGATTCCCGCTTTTGTTATTTCAAACACATTCTTTAAAACTCAACCCGATACATAACATCCGGAAAGAAGCCTATTTGGTAAGTTTTACCAATTTCGTTCCGTACTTCATTGTACCGGGTGGCGAAGATATTTTGGCGGTTAGTCACATTCTGAAAATCAAGGAAAAAGGTTTCAGACAGTTTACGTTTGGTGCTGTTTTTCCGATATCCAATTTTTACATCCCAACGGAAGTAATCACCTAAACGCAGGCTAAAGGCCTGATCTTCCAACAATATTTCCCTGCCTGCAGCCTGACTTGCTGCCAAATCCACCGGAGTATAGGGTCGGCCGCCAGCCGTGGTTAATTTGGTGTCCAGTGTAAGAAATCTGCGACCCGATTTTCCCAGTTTAAATTCTTTGCCAGCCAATATATTAGCTACATATCCTCCGTCAAATGCAGTGGAGCGCTTTACGTCATCTGAACCCTTGTATTTAGAGTCAAACAGGCTTACCGTCACAAGACTA
This sequence comes from Saprospiraceae bacterium, assembly GCA_016787545.1. Classification (GTDB taxonomy): domain Bacteria; phylum Bacteroidota; class Bacteroidia; order Chitinophagales; family Saprospiraceae; genus M3007. The sequence continues at coordinate 1,851 of JAEUUS010000666.1, read as the reverse complement.
TACCAGCCTTGACTAAAAAATTTCTCTGCAGTTAATTCAATGCCAATGTTTGAGCCTGTCCCTTTATTGACCAGGTTGTTTTTTTCCGGGAAAGCAAAATCAGCGCCTGAGTTCAGCAGGGAGAAACTGGATGAGCTGGATTCCACCGGAATTTTGGATAAATCCTGATAATAAGCTTCTGTTTTAATGCGCCAGGAGGTTGCGGGTTTAAAATCCCAGCCAACTACAAAGTGTTGACTTCTGGTAAACCCAAGATCTTTATTGGTTTCAACGGCAGATCCGTCAGGCAAGCGCTCGCGAAACAAGAAAACTGGAAGTGGCTGCGTTTGATGGTGCATGCCGTAACCAATATTCAACGTTGATTTAGGTGCGAACTGCCAGTTGATCGCTACTCGTGGTTCTAACGCCACATCCGCAGTTTGCCCGAAATACAAACCGTGCACTCCGGTGTTTAAGGTCAGCTTTTGTGTGATTCGCCACTGTGTCTGCGCATAAGCCTCGGCCTGGGTAAAGTGACCATCAAACGCTCGTTGAGTAAACCAGTCTGGCAATCCATCCCCATCTGCATCCGGAACACCTACTCTGGTTTTGGTGTAGGTATCCAACAGTTGTTCCTGCAGTAAAACTCCGCTTCTCAAGGTGAAACGTCGATTCATTTTGAGGTTGTAGAATGATGACAAACGGAAAGTGTTTTCAGCATCCTGTACATCCAGCATTTGAAGTAAGGCATTGTTTGCGTCCCGCATTTCCAGGTCTTCTGTGAGATATGAATTCCCGGAATGAGTGGCGCTAATTACGGTACGCAAATAGGAGCGTTCATTGAGTAATAGGTGATGCTTTAGCCCAATAACGCCAAATTTGGAAATATTATATGCGTTTTCATTTGGGTTCGCGAACAGGTCTGTAGTGTCAATTTCCGCTCCCAGAAAATCAATGTTACTGTAACCTCCAATGCCAAATAAGCTGAATTTGCCTGCATGGGTAGTACCAAAATCCAGGTTAAAAGTCAGATCCTTGTACTTGGGAGTCGCAGTGGTACCTACATTTAGACCTGCCCAACTGGCAATTTCGGCAAAAGAATGACGATAAGCCAGTACAAAAGATCCTTTTCCTTTGCGAATTGGGCCTTCTGTCGCGGCTTCCAATCCTGTAAATGCGCCTAATTGCCCCATAAATTCGAAGCGGTCCTTATTGCCTGTGCGCAGGTTGATGTCAAAAACTCCGGCGGTGGCATTTCCATATTCGGCAGGAAACGCGGATGTTAAAAAATCCGAATTGCCGATCATATTGGGATTGAGTGCAGATACTGGGCCACCTGTCGTTCCTAGTGTTGCGTAATGGTTTGGATTGGGAATAGGAATACCCTCAAGGCGCCAAAGCACGCCTGTAGGAGAATTTCCGCGAATAACAATGTCGTTGCGGGCATCATTACTAGCGGCTACCCCTGCAAAATTCGCTACAAGTCGGCCTATGTCATTCCTGCCTCCCGAGTACCGACTCACCTCCTCTGTATTGAATTGGCGTGCTGAAATGGTAGCCAAATCATTGATGGCTTTGTCCTTGTTTACCTGGGCTACCACCACCACCTCCTCCATCGCAGTGAAAGATTCCACCAATTTAATCGTTAATACTACTTCCTTACCGGCGGTAAGCAGCACATTTGGAAGTGTTTGGGGCTCATAACCCAGGTAACTCACCCTCAATGTCTGTCGACCAACAGGAACATTTTTTAACACAAAATGGCCTTCCATATCGGTACTGGCGCCAATACCTGTTTCCAGATTCAGCACCTGCACCGTAGCCCCGATCAGGGGTGTTTCTGATTGCTGATCTAACACCTGGCCTCTGATG
>JAEUUS010000558.1 GCA_016787545.1 Saprospiraceae bacterium | reverse complement strand
TTCTTTAGCCTTTACGGGTTTAATGACGGCTTTGGTGCAGGGAGGTTTATCCAGAATATTGATTCCGAAATTTGGGCAGCGAACAGCGGTGTTGATTGGCTTGAGTTTATATGCCATCGGATTTGTCCTGTTTGCTTTCGCAACGGAGGGTTGGATGATGTTTGCCTTTATGGTACCATTTGCCCTTGGCGGCATTGCGGGGCCTTCTCTACAAAGTATTATTTCCGGTCAGGTTCCTGCTAACGAACAGGGCGAATTGCAGGGTGCGCTTACCAGTTTGATCAGCCTTACATCCATTATTGGCCCCTTGTTGATGACCAACTTATTTGCCCATTTTACTGCTCCGGCGTCTTCCATTCAGTTTCCCGGGGCGCCGTTTTTGATGGGAGCAGTATTATCGCTGGTCAGTATGTTATTGGCAATGAGGTCGTTGTTTAAACACGGCATCGGTGGACAAGACACAAAGAAATAACACAAAGGCGCAAAGGCACTAAGGCGCAAAGATTTCAAAACACTAAGACGCAAAGGCACTAAGGCGCAAAGATTCCAAAACACTAAGACGCAAAGGCACTAAGGCGCAAAGATTTCAAAACACTAAGACGCAAAGGCACTAAAACACTAAAACACCAAAACACTAAAACACCAAAACACTAAAACACCAAAACACCAAAACACCAAACTACAATATGCTTCGACTATTACGATATTACCTGCCTTACAAACGCTTGCTGACGCTGGCGATTGTTTGTAACATATTGATGTCGCTCTTTGTAGTGGTGAGTATTCCGGCTTTGTTGCCGTTTTTACAAATCCTATTCGCAGATCCTGCAGCATCAACGGCTGTTCAAACAGCACCCAAATTGGCGGATACCGGTATACAGCATCAATTGGATACCTTTTTTGCTTATTTGATACAGGATTATGGTCGGGAGAAAGCACTGGTGTTGGTCTGTGGTTTTCTGGTGATTACTTTTCTGGGTAAAAATCTTTTCCGGTATTTATCGCTTTATTTTCTGGCGCCGGTACGCAACGGCGTGGTGCGGGATCTGCGTCAAAAATTGCTGCAAAAAATGTTGCGTTTGCCGCTTTCCTTCTTTTCAGAGGAACGCAAAGGCGATCTGATGAGTCGCTTTTCGGCGGATGTTCAGGAAGTAGAATGGAGTATCATGGGGGTTATGGAGGCTCTTGTACGTGAGCCTATTGTGATTAGCGGGAGTCTGGCTTACATGTTGTGGGTATCCCCCAAACTCACGGCATTTGTATTTATATTGATGGTGTTTAGCGGCGTTATTATTGGAGGAATCGGTAAATCCCTGCGCAAACAATCCGGCGAAGCGCAATCAAAATTGGGCATGGTGATGTCGCTGGTGGAAGAGACGCTTGGAGGTTTGCGTATTTTGAAGGGATTTAACGCCGAACATTGGCAAGGCGAACGTTTTGGCAAAGAAAACAGCGGTTACGCACACACACTCACACGACTTTCCCGCAGAAGGGATCTTGCTTCTCCATTATCTGAATTTTTGGGGATTGCTGTGGCGTCTGTTTTATTATGGTACGGGGCCAAATTAGTGTTTGCCTATAAGTTATCCGGCCCTACGTTTATTACTTTTTTATACGCCTTTTATTCGATCACAGAGCCCGCCAAAGCTTTTTCTGCAGCAACCTACAGTATCCGCAAAGGCATGGGCGCACTGGAACGGGTAGAAGCCGTACTGGATGCTCCTGAGCTCATTTCTGATTCCGGGAATGCCCAGCAAATCCCGGATTTTACCCAGCAAATTGAATTTAGGAATGTCGGTTTTCAATATGCAAATGCGGAGCGAGCCGCTCTGGAGAACATACAATTAATCATACCCAAAGGGAAAATAGTAGCACTGGTGGGGGCGTCCGGCGCCGGCAAAAGCACCATGGCCGATTTGTTGCCACGTTTTTATGACCCGGGCTCAGGCGAAATTCTGATTGACGGAAAAGACCTGCGTCAACTGC
>JAEUUS010000527.1 GCA_016787545.1 Saprospiraceae bacterium | reverse complement strand
GTTACAATTAGACTAATTTCTGGCATTTATCAGTTGATTATTAGTGGATCTGTAGGCATTTTACATGGTAAATTTATTAAAAATTAAACCTGACCAAGGACCCAATTCAACGATTTTTTATTAACCAGCTTGCCTTTTTATGAGGGATTGATTTCAAATTTTCTCAAATTGTTTTACCCCTGTTATTCTATACTGTTGTAAAAAACGCTTTTATTGCAACAGGTTATTTTTTCGAATTCTGACTGATATTATAGGTCATACCCTATCACCCATACATCTCTGCCCGCAACTGCTTGATCTTGTCGCTGTGCAGGTAATCTCCGTACGACATGGACTGATCTATCAGACCCTTTGGCGTGATTTCTACAATTCGGTTGGCTACGGAATCCAACATTTGGTAGTCGTGTGAAGTAAAAATGATATTGCCTGTAAACTCCTGCATCCCTGTATTGAGGGCTGTGATGGACTCCAGATCGAGGTGGTTGGTGGGTTCATCCAGGATCAGGAAATTGGGGTTGGCCAACATGAGTTTGGACAACATGCAGCGCACTTTTTCGCCTCCCGACAATACGCTGGATTTTTTGAACACCTCCTCACCGCTGAAAAGCATACGTCCCAAAAAGCCGCGGATAAAGGCTTCGTCTTTTTCTTTGGAATACTGCCGGAGCCAGTCTATGAGGTTCTGATCCTGTTCGCCGGTAAAGTAAGCGCCGTTGTCGTTGGGCAGGTACTGAAACGCAATGGTTTGGCCGTACTGGAATTCACCTTCATAGTGTTGTTCTTCGCCCGACAGGATATCGAACAAAGCAGATACTGCCATGGCGTTTCTGCTCAAAATAGCCACTTTATCGCCCTTGTTCAGGCGCAGGTAAAGGTCGCGGAACAGGTATTCACCCAGGTTGTTTTTGGCGCTCAGCTTTTGAATATCGAGGATCACATCGCCGGGTTCCCGTTCCGGACGGAAGGAGATGTAGGGGTATTTCCGGCTGGATACCTGAATTTCTTCCAGGTTGAGTTTTTCGAGCGCCTTTTTTCTGCTGGTAGCCTGTTTGGATTTTGATGCATTGGCCGAGAAACGGGCAATAAAATCCATCATTTCCTGCCGCTTTTGCTCTACTTTTTTATTCTTATCGGCCATCTGGCGCGACATGATCTGGCTGGTTTCATACCAGAAGGTGTAGTTGCCGGTGAACATCCGGATTTTGCCAAAATCCACATCTACCACGTGGGTACAAACCATATCGAGGAAGTGACGGTCGTGCGAAACCACTATGGCAATATTCTGATAATCCGCCAGAAAATCGCATAGCCAGTCGGTGGTTTCGGCGTCGAGATCGTTGGTAGGCTCGTCCATGAGCAGGATATCCGGCGAGCCGAACAGGGCCTGTGCGAGTAGCACCTTTACACGGTAGGAGCCGTCGAGATCAGCCATGAGGGAGTAGTGCAGGGATTCGGGTACACCCATATTGCTGAGCAGTTCTGCGGCGTCGCTTTCCGCCATCCAGCCGTTCATTTCCGCAAATTCGCCTTCCAGTTCAGCCGCCCGCATGGAATCTTCCTCCGTGGCGTTCGGGTTGTCGTAGATGGCGTTTTTTTCCTTCATGATGCTGTAGAGTCGCGGGTGACCCATCATCACGGTATCCAGCACCATATGTTCGTTGAAGGCGAAGTGGTTTTGGGACAAAACGGCCATGCGTTCGCCCGGAGTGATTTCAATACTACCCCGGGTGCTGTCGATAGCTCCCGACAACACCTTGAGGAAGGTAGATTTACCTGCTCCGTTGGCGCCAATAACGCCGTAACAATTGCCTTTGGTAAATTTTAAATTGACCTCATCAAAAAGCACCCGCTTTCCAAATTGTAACCCGACGTTCTGAACTGTTAGCACCTTATTTATGAAAAAATTCGTGAAAAGAGGCGCAAAGGTACTTTAGTTCGGGCTCAAAGCGGGTATATTTATTTGTTTGGCTTTTTAGAAAACTGTAGGGGATACAGGATGCCCAGACTGCCGCCCCAGCGATAGCTTTTAACCTTTCCATCATTAGAGTCCGGATCGTCTTTAGGCTCTGGACTGAAATCGGTCAAAAGGGCAATATAGCGTCCTTCGAAGAACAATTGGCAAGGGCCAAGTTTGGTACTAAAACCGGCGCCAACATGCATGTTATAATTGGTTTTGGTGCTTGGAAACTCATCTTCCTCAATTAATGTAGGGTCGAAATTGTTCTGCACAAACCTGGCAGTATATAATTCATCAACCGGGATTAGTTCTAAGCCTCCTCCATTGGGATTCAGGTAATAAATACTGCCTTTTAGGTTGAATTTTCCGTTTTGAAGTATATCAATGGAAGGGCCTGCTATCAAATACCAATTGCGTTTCTTTCCTAATTTCCATTTTGCCAACAAAGGGAATTCCAAGGAATTGAGTCGATAATCGTAGGTAAATTCACCAGTTAGCAGGATGCCATTTATGGTAAGTTCGTCTAACACTTTCAGGTTGGCGCCATGCTTTCCGTACATGATTTCTGTTTGAATAGCCCAGTGTGAACTCAGACCAATTTCTACAGGCAATGAAAATTGTGCGCCAGTAAATGGCTTCAGTTCAAAGTCGTCTTTTGGTTTTGGATCAAAGTGAAAATTATGCCAAAAGTACCCCGCCCGTAATCCAAGGCTTACCTGTGCGGAAGCGGCGCTAAATTCAAGGCATAGTATGGCCAGTAGAAGTAGGGTTTTGTGTTGCTTCATGTTGTAGTATTGTGTTTAGGGCGGAAAGATAGTAATAAAAAATTTTCCACCCATTCCAACCTTTCTTTGCATCGCTGTACTCTTTGAAGCAAAGACATCTAACAGCACCTGTTTTACCTGTGACAGACCAACAACTCATATCGCTTTGCCGGCAGAACGATCGAAGGGCGCAAAAAGCGCTTTACGACCGGTATTGCAAGGCAATGTACACAACTGCGTACCGGATTACCGGCGATGTTGACTGGGCAGGCGAGGCGTTGCAGGATGCTTTTATGCAGGTTTTCAAACACATCGGAAGTTTCGAACAGCGCAGTACCCTGGGCGCCTGGATTAAAACCATTGTGGTGCGCGCAGCACTGCAAAAAGTGGACCGACGAAAATCATCCATGACCTCCTGGCCGGAAGAGTACAGCGACACCATGCTGGACTGGGGCACTTCTCCCATTGATGCCATGCAGTTGGAACAGGCCATCCAACGCTTGCCCGAAGGCGCCCGGGCAGTTTTTGTACTGGCAGAAGTGGAAGGATATGCGCACAAAGAAATTGCCGAAATGCTTGACATCTCAGAAGGAACCTCCAAATCGCAATTGTTTGCTGCCAAAAAACGACTTCGGGAACTGCTTTCCCCGCAAATGATGTACTAAAATGGAAC
>JAEUUS010000429.1 GCA_016787545.1 Saprospiraceae bacterium | reverse complement strand
TCATTCACCGACCCATACCGCAGGAATGCGTTACCTGTTGTTTTAAACCCGCCGTCAGAGAAAACCGGGTTTTTGGTGTAAAAACAAATAGCCCCCCCCAACGCATCGGTACCATATACCGTGGATGCAGGCCCAAACAGGATTTCTGCACGGTCCAGTACCGCATTATCCATGGTAATTATGTTTTGAAGGTGTCCGGAGCGGTAGATGGCATTGTTCATGCGCACGCCATCCACCACCATCAGAATACGACTGGCTTCAAAGCCACGTAATACCGGGCTGCCGCCGCCCTGCTGACTTTTTTGTACAAATGCAGCGCCGGAATTGATCAGTAAATCAGCTGTGGATTGGGCATTGGTTCGCTCAATTTCGCTGCGGCGCAATACCTGTACATCCTGGGCAATGGTGGCCCGACTTTGTACGCTCCGATTGGCAGAAATAACTGTTTCGTTCAAAACAACGGCATTATTGGCTGTATCAGCAGGCGCCTGAGCAAAAATGGCGCTGCAAATCAACCCGAACAGCATGGTTAGTACTGTTGTTTTTTTCATGATATGCGTTTTTATAATGTAGTGAAAAGCCCACGCAGGTGTACCCGCTTGCGCATACGTGCAAGCAGCCGGGTGTTCAGCTGTGTGAGAAGGAAAATGATACTATCCCCTGCCAGAGTCAGGCGGTGGGGCAAAAACGCCGGGTGCAAATTGGGCACCCCATGAATAAGAAGAAAAAACTGGCCTGGAACTGGCCAAAGTGGTTGATACGGGTAAAATTACGGGGTCTGGCGGCATAAAACAGGCGCCAAGGCTTTGCGCCAGCCATTTGATCAACGCCGGCACGGTGGATTTTCCGGTGGATTCGCCGGATTGGAGCAACTGATCCAGTGCGCCAAACAGGGCCTCTTCGTGCCGGTCATGGTAAAGAGCCACCCGGATGGAGTCTGCTGTTTCAGAAACCTTTCGGTAGTCGTATAAATGCCCCTCTAGCCGGATTTCTTTCCGGCCAACCCGAATGCCATCAAAATAGTTTTTGGAAAAACTGCGCTCAGGAAGGTCCTCTCCGGCAAACAAGACACGACGGGCTTCCAAACGCACATTCCAGTGCATGCACTGCCATGCCATCAACCAGCCAGCTGATTGAAACAGAAGAAGCCCAAGCAGCAACCAGGCGGCTGAACTCGGCATATTCAAGGCATTGGAGCGCATAATACCAGCCTAAAGGTAGGTAAACCGGGTTTGCCGTAATGATTTTCTGGGGTAAATTAGATGGAAGGGAGTTGGATGGGGTTTGAAACCATTTTTAGAAGTTAATTTGCGCCTCCTTTCGCACCCATTCCGACATGCGCATTGATTTTCCGAACGGTTTTATCTGGGGCACCTCTACCGCTGCCGCACAAGTGGAAACAGCAGGCCCGCACAACTGGCGGGGCCAAAAAGCCCTGGATGGCGCTGTGTTTGACCGTACTACCGACCATGAATTGCGTCGCAACACTGATGCAGCCCTGATTGCTCAGTTTGGATCGTTGTACCGCTGCGGGATAGACTGGAGCCGGATTCAACCTGTACCACAAGGCAAATTTGTACCTGAGGTAGTAGCAGAATACCAACTTTTTTTCGAAGACCTTCGCAATCGGGGGGTGAGTATCATGTTGGTACTGCACCATTTTGCTCACCCGGAATGGTTTGAAAAAATGGGCGCCTGGACCAACGAAGACAATATTCCCTTCTATCTGGAATATGTGCGCCTGTGCGTGAAACACTTTGGGGAATATGTGCACTTCTGGAATACTTTCAACGAGCCAAATGTGTATGCCATGAACGCCTTCCTACTGGGTAATTTTCCTCCAGCTAAAAAGGCGCGTTATTTTCTGGCCAACCGGGTGCTGGATAATATGGGCGAGGCGCACGACATCGCTTTTCGCATGATCCGTGAAAAATCCGATGCCCCCATTGGGATTTCACTCAATACGGCTCTATTTGAAGGTCGCGGAATTTTAGGAAAATTAGTAGCAGCTTTTGTGGGCTGGTGGTTCATGCGTCGCGCAGCGCGACCCTTTGAACGTTGTGATTTTTGGGGACTGAGCTATTATGCCTACATGATTTTCGACCCATTTCCGGTAGATGCCATGCAGGGTCGCCGAAAGCTTGATCAATGGAATATTCCTTACGATAAAATGTGGGGATATCGTCCGGAAGGGTTGGGGAAGGTGTTGCGGAGTTTTTATAAAAAATATCAAAAACCGGTGTTTATTACGGAAAATGGTATTTGTACCGACGATCCGCAAAAACGCATTCAGGCCATTAAAGACTACCTCAGCGTTTGTGCCAATGCCATAAAAAATGGGGTGCCATTGCTTGGCTATATCCACTGGAGTACCTGGGATAATTTTGAATGGCACCTCGGACCCAGCTACCGGTTTGGCTTGCTTCGTGTGAACTTCGATACCATGGAACGGGAGCAAACCCCGGCTGCCACTTTTTATGCTACAATAACCCGCGAAAATGGGTTTGACCTGTAAACTATGCCAAAACAACTGCATTTCCGACTACTCCTCTTCCTGATGGTGTACCTCATCCTGAAATATATGGGAGGATCCTTCGGCGCCTTGGTATTGTATCCCGTTACCCTGCTGGTCACCATCCTGCACGAATTTGGGCATGCGCTGGGGGCTTTGCTCAGTGGTGGCAAGGTGGAAGGTCTGCAGATTAACCCCGACGGCAGTGGGTACACTATAACGCGCGGTGGTAGTGCCGGATTGGTGCTGGTAGGTGGCTATTTAGGCAGCGCCATTTTGGGAAATGTACTGTTCCGCATTGGCGCTAAACACCACCGATTAGCACAAGGCACCCTGATTACCATGGCGGTGCTGATGGCTCTGATAGGGTTAATTTGGTTTGAATCGTTTACCAGTACCGGCATTTTGTGGGCTTTTGCGGCATCGCTGGTGTTTTTTGCACTGAAAACTACCTGGGATCAGGATGTGCTGATGTTCCTGGGCCTGGCGGCGGTATTGTATATCATTCAGGATTTTAACGTGGGACCCAGTAGCGATCTGGCTATGTATGAGCAGGTCGTAGGGCTTTTCCCGGCGCAGATATGGATGTATATCTGGCTTGCTGTAGCGGTACTGATGTCTTTCTGGAACGCCCGGAATACGTTCCGGGGTTATTGAAGTTTGAGGCGTTAATTAAGGGGCATTATGGGGTTATTTAGGAGTTATTTTGGGGTCATTTAGTGGTCATTTTGAGGTCGTTTTGGCCGTGCTGGCGTTATAGGATCACAAATTAGAGTATTCATAGCAGGTCCCCTCAAACCCTTCACCCCCTTCACCCCCCTCAAACCCTTCAAACCCTTCAAACCCCTCAAACCCTTCACCCCCCTCAAACCCTTCAAACCCTTCAAACCCCTCAAACCTTCGTTTTCTTCGCTTCATTCCAAAGCACATCCATTTCGGCAAGGGTCATGTCTTGGAGGGGCTTGGGCGCCTGTTGTTCGATGTATTCAAAGCGCGATTTGAACTTACGGTTCACGCGTTCCAGAGCGGTTTCCGGATCCACACCAATGAAGCGTGCGTAGTTTACTAAGGAGAATAACACATCTCCGAATTCTTCTTCTATGTCTGCAATCGGGGCGTTATTGCGCACATTTTCCTGCAATTCGCCGATTTCTTCTTCCACTTTGGCCCAAACCTGTTCTGTGTTTTCCCATTCAAATCCTACCTGCTTGGTTTTTTCCTGCATCCTGTAGGCCTTTACCATGGCGGGTAAGCCTGCGGGTACACCAGCGAGAAGCGATTTTTTGCCTTCCTTGAGTTTGAGTTGCTCCCAGTTTCGTTTTACCTCCGCTTCGTCGGCCACCTTGACATCTCCGTAAATGTGCGGATGGCGGGAAATGAGCTTGTCACAAATAGCGTGCAAAGCATCCGCTACGTCCCAGGCGCCCTGTTCGGAGGCTATACGGGCATAGAACACCATGTGCAACATGATATCACCAATCTCTTCCCTGATCCCATTCAAGTCGTTCGACAAGATGGCGTCAGCCAGTTCATAGGTTTCCTCAATGGTAAGGTTGCGCAGTGTTTCATGGGTTTGTTTCCGATCCCAGGGACATTGTTCCCGGAGTTCGTCCATGATGGTGAGCAATCGGCCAAAGGCCTCTGTTTTATCTTGTAAGGTATGCATGGCGTTGGCAAGAGAAACTATCCGCCTGAAAAGGGTGGGAGCAAGGCCACTTCAGCGTTTTCGGCGAGTGTGGTCTGTTCTTCCGCTATTTGTTTATTTACGGCAATCAAATAACGGAGAGATTTCAAGTCCGGATATTCCGTTTCCAGGCGTTCGCGGAGTTCGGCAACAGTTTTTGGACCACTAAAGTCCAGTGCAGGTTGGCGCAGCACATCAGCAATTTTTCCGAAGGCAAGAATTTTCATAGCTGGACTTGTTTTGGCAACCAAGATAGGTAAACGCTGCTTTATTCCTGCAATTTTGCCGCGTTATCCGCTATAGTCAGCGCTTCAATGATTGGCTCGATATCCCCTTCCACTACTTTGTCGAGGTTAAAATTTTTGTTTTCACCTTCCAGTCGGTGGTCAGTAACCCTATTTTGCGGCCAGTTGTAGGTACGGATTTTTTCGGAACGGTCTCCGGAGCCTACCAGACTTCTGCGGGCGGAGGCAAGTGCGGAAGCTTCTTTTTGAAGTTGGGCTTCCCGGATTTGTTGCACCAGACGACCCATAGCGATTTCGCGGTTTTTATGCTGCGAGCGACTTTCGGTACTTTCTGCAACGGCTCCAGTAGGCAAGTGGGTGAAACGCACCCCGGATTCTGTCCGGTTTACGTGCTGACCGCCAGCGCCGGATGCCCGGAACACATCGGTTCGGATGTCTTCTTTTCGGATATTGATGTCTTCCGGCTCCAGTTTAGGCAGCACGGCAACAGTAGCTGCGGAGGTATGTACGCGGCCTTTAGCTTCCGTTTCAGGTACACGTTGTACCCGATGGGCGCCGGATTCAAATTTGAGTTTTCCGTACACGTTTTCACCGGATACATCGAGCACAATTTTGGCGAAGCCGCCCACGGTGCCCGGGGTTTCATCCAACAATTCCACTTCCCAGCCATGGTCCGAGAAATATTTGGTGTACATGCGATATAGATCGCCGGCGAACAAAGCAGCTTCATCGCCACCAGTACCGGAACGAATCTCAAAGATCACGTCTTTTTCATCTTCCGGATCTTTTGGGGTGAGCAGCACCACGAGTTCAGCTTCCAGAATCTCCAGTTCAGGTTCCAGGGCCAGGATTTCTTCCCGGGCCATGTCGCGCATTTCCGGATCGGTTTCCGAAGCCAGCATGGCTTTTGCGCCAGAAATGCCGGTGAGCACCTTTTCGTATTTATCTGCGGTTTGTACCAAAGGCTGGAGTTTTTTGTACTCCTTATTTACCTTTTTCGATTTATCAGGGTCCGCCACGGTCGCCGGGTCGCCGAGTTGTTCCTCGAGATAAAGGTATTTTTCGCGTATTGCTTTTAATTTATCAAGCATGTTCGTTTCAATAAAAGTCAAATAATCCATCAGCCGTAGGCTGTTCACCGTCAAAAATCTCCCACATTCACGCCATCAAAATAGCCCATTTTCCACAAAATGAGCAGTATTATGCCCACTATGATCCGATACCAGCCAAACCATTTGAATCCGTGATTGGTGAGGAACCGGATAAAATAACGAATAGCGGCCATGGCTACCAGAAAGGCCACCAAATTACCTACCCCCAACAACATCATTTCCTGGTTGCTGAGTTCGCCTGTGCCTTCCTTGAGAAAATCGTACAAAGATTTACAGGTAGCAGCAAACATAGTAGGCACGGCCAGGAAAAAAGAAAATTCAGCGGCCGTAGCAGGAGAGAGTCCCTGGGCTAAACCACCAAAAATAGTAGCTGCTGACCGGCTCACTCCGGGCACCATGGATATGACCTGAAAAAAGCCGATCCGCAGGGCTCGGGGCAAAGTAACATCCTGATCTACAGAGGTTTCTAATTGGCGGCGGCGCGCAAAAAAATCGTCCAGCAAAATAAAGATTACCCCGCCTATGATGAGTGCAAGGGCCACCACGACAATGTTTTCCAACAGTGCGTCAATTTGTTTTTTCAGCAATAAACCAAACACAGCAGCAGGCAGAAAAGCTACCAGCAGTTTGATGTAAAAGTTGATATTTTGGAAAAAACGCTTCCAGTATAACACAACGACCGAAAGGATTGCGCCGAACTGAATGGCCACTGTAAATACCTTCACAAATGGGTGCGATGCAATCCCCATTGCCGAAGATCCAATAATCATATGGCCAGTGGACGACACCGGCAGAAACTCCGTCAGGCCTTCAATGATGGCCAGCAGAATAGCTTGCAGCAGGGTCATGCTTCAGTATCTGATTGGTCGGCTACCGTTTCCGATGCATTTTTTTTGAAAATACCCATTACCACTACTACGAAGCCGGCCACCATTAAAATTGGAGCAACAGTGATGCGCATAGGGCTGTAGATACGTTCTGGTTCCCATTTGGCAGGGTCAGGCATAGCGCCTCCGGTCATAAGTGCGAGACCGACCAGCACCAATGCCAGTCCAATACCCATGAGGATGAAATTTTGACGACCGAAAATCAGGGTACGATCGGCAGCGGTAAAAATGCTATCGCGACTTTCGCTGGAGCGACGCGCCGGAGCAGGAGCCGCTTTGCGTTGTTGCTGCGGTTGAGGAGCAGGACGTTTTGCCATATTTTTTTAATGTGGTTAATGTGGTTAATGTGGGGAATGTGGTTAATGTGGTTAATGTGGTTAATGTGGGGAATGTGGTTAATGTGGGGGAGGGGGTTGCGTATTGGGAAAAAAGTGTTTAATTTTGAAGGAAATTCACCTCTAAAACCAAGAAACATGATGACTGAAGTTGACCAAAACAATCCTATTGTTCGCCATTCCTTTGAGTTTGCGTTGATGATTGAGTCTTTCTGTTCGGTATGTTGCGACAAGCAAAAGTTTGATCTGGCTCGTCAATTATTTCGAGCAGGGACTTCCATTGGCGCTAATGTATGGGAAGCTCAGGATCCTGAAAGCAGAGCAGATTTCATCTATAAAATGAAAATTGCCGCTAAAGAAGCCCGTGAAACCCAGTTTTGGCTACTTATTTGCAAATATTCTCCTGGTTATCCATCCACAGAACCCATTCTGCAAAAACTGTCAGAAATCAGAAAACTCCTCAATGCCATCATCCACTCCGCCAAACGCCAATCCCCATACACCCGGTTACTATCCTTCCTTGGCATTTTATAGCCCCATTCCCCCCATTCCCCCCATTCCCCACATTCCCCACATTCCCCACATTAACCACATTAATAAAGTTCATCCAATTTCATTCGTAAAAACTTGTTCACCACCCACCAGGTACTGATGCCTGAAATGAGTACGCCAAGTAAAGCCAGTCCACTGAAAACCATTACAACAGCATTCAGATCCTGTAATTTTTCCAAATCCGGCATGATCTGACGGAGCCACCAAAGGGTGAGGGATAGTGCAGCAATAGCCAGCATTGCGCTCCACAATCCATTGACGATGCCTTTTCGGATAAATGGTCGGCTGATGAACTCCCAGGAAGCTCCAACTAATTCCTGGTTTTTGATGATGAACCGGTTGGAATACATGGCCAACCGGATGGTATTGTGAATTAAAATAATGGATGCAATAATCAGGAGAACACCCAAGACCAGTCCGATAAGACCTAAACTTTGAATATTATTGCCAACATTATTGGTGTTGGCCGTTTCAAAATACAAGGCACTTATTAAGGAATCCTGTTGCAAAGTCTCTTTCCATTTTTCGAGAGGTTCGGTATCAAGATATTCCGCCTTTACATTAAATCGTACAACATCCCGAAGCAAATCAGGCATATCTTCCATCATGCTTTCATCTCCTAAGTCTTCCTTCATTGTGGCAGCAGCCTGTTCTCTGGTAATAAAGGAAACGCTTTCTTTTTTTACCATCGGGTTCTGACGCACCTCTGCAATGAGGCGGGCAACCTCAGATTCTGCCAATCCGGGTTTCAATTCCAGCCAGAGATCCACTTTTTCTTTGAAAAAAGTGACTAATTTCTGCCCATGCAAGCCCATTAACCCAAAAAATCCCAATACATACAGTACCAGCGCCACACTGGCGACAGCATATAGATAGTTCGGTCGGGTACGCGCCATAGGGGGTAATTTGACGTTGATTGGTTGCAAAGAGTGCGCGAAGGTACGGAAGGTTGCGAAGACCACAGCCACATCTTTTTTTGCCAAAACTTGCAGAACAAAACTTCCTTCCTATAAAATAATGGGCTTCTACTACCTTTGGATTCCGGTTCAGGGCTCATTTTTTGTTTGCCCGATTCAACAACCAGGCTGCAACATGAAATTTTCCGTACTACGCGCACTCTTTTTTGCCCTTTCTTTGTTAGCTGTTGAAGCTTTACAGGCTCAATGTCAATATACACTCCAAATGTTCGACAGTTATGGCGACGGTTGGAATGGCTGCAAACTGACCATTACTTCCGGGGCAGTTATGACTACCTATACCCTGGATAATATCAACGACGATGGTATCGACAGCACCCTTACTTTTCCGGTAACGGATGGAGCGCCTTTGG
The DNA here is from genome assembly GCA_016787545.1 of Saprospiraceae bacterium. GTDB lineage: Bacteria > Bacteroidota > Bacteroidia > Chitinophagales > Saprospiraceae > M3007. The sequence continues at coordinate 2,068 of JAEUUS010000429.1, read as the reverse complement.
TGTTTACTTATACAACTGCCAGCTTCCCCTGGGAAGTATCTTTTAAAATATTTGACAACACCGGAGCCTTGTTTTTTGAAAGCAATGCTCCTGCTGCAGGTACGCTTTACAACGGAATAGGTGATTGCATTGAATGTGGTCAGCCCTCCAATTTTGCGGTGGACAACATCTGGGATAATCGCGTGCGACTGCGTTGGCAACCCAATACCGGCGGCACCAACGCACCGGTCTCCTGGCGTGTTGTGTACGGCCCGCAAGGCTTTTCACTGAATGGCGGTGAAGGCGACACCCTGGTGTCGGCACTCAACAAAGTAACCATCCAGGGATTGCAAAAAAAGACCTGGTATGATGCCTACGTGCAACAATACTGTGATGTAGCGGGTGGATATTCAACATTCTCCGGGCCTGTTTCTTTCCAAACATACTGGACCAACGACATTGGCATTACTGGCGTAGTAGCTCCGCTTAGCGGCTGTGATTTAGGTATGGATTCCGTTAAAGTGGTCGTAAAAAACTTTGGTTCCGCACCACAATCGCTGTTCACCTACCGGTATGCAGTGAATGGCCAGGCCGCTCCGGTTGTGCCTCCCTCCGACGGTTTTTACACCGGTATTTTGGGCAAAGACAGCAGTGTGGTGATTGCCTTTGAAACCCTCAGCAATTTCTCTGTTTCAGGAGAATACCGGCTGGACGTATTCACGGAACTGGGTACGGATGAAGATTTACAAAACGACACGTTTACCTATTATTTCACCAACAGGCTTCAGCCCACTTATGTGCAATTGTTTGAAACCTGGGGCGGCGGTTGGGAACCCGGGGGCGAGAACTCTTCCTGGGAATATGGAAAACCAAATAAACCTGCCATTCCCAACGCAGCAAGCGGAGAATCTGCTTGGGTAACAAGCCTCACCGGTAGTTATAATGCCAACGAAGCGTCATTCCTGACCTCTCCTTGTTTCGATTTTTCTGAGGTAGACACTGATCCTGTGATCGCATTTTCAATCAATCTCGCCATGCAGCAGGATTTCGATGGCGTTTGGCTTGAAACCTCTGTGGATGGCGGCCAAAACTGGGAGAAAGTTGGCGAAGTTGGTGAAGGTGAAAACTGGTACAACGGAGAAATCGATTTCCTGGGCCTCTCAGATGCCTGGTCGGGCAATAGCAATGGCTGGATGAATGCCCGCCACAGTTTGCCCGGTACTGCCGGTGAGAGTGAGGTGCATTTGCGGTTCGTATTGCGTACATCGCCCTTCTTTAGCGGAGGTGGCTGCGGTATTGATGATATCCGGATTTTTGAAGCATTCCCAAAAGATTTGGCCGGACTTTCCTTGTTTACTCTGGGAGATGAAGAAGAATGTGGACTGGAAAACGATCAGGTTGTGTTTACTTTCCTGAATGCGGGTTCAGCCGCACAAGGTAGTCTGAAGGTGGCCTACAGTATTAATGGTGGCGCCCCGGTCCAGCAAAATGTAAACGGTACTATTGGCGTTGACCAGCAGCTGACTCATACCTTCAGCGTACCGTTTGACAGCCGCGATGGATCGTTTGTTATTCAATGTTGGACCAACCTTGGCGGCGATCAGGACCATGCCAATGATACCATAACTTATGTGGTAAATCACACCCCGGATCCGCTTCCTTACCAGGAAAATTTTGAAGCGCTCGATGCCCCTCCTGCAGATTGGGCTTACGACCCAACTTTTGGGTTTTCCGTTACAAGTGAGCATAACAACATCTCCAAAGTGCTCGCTTTTAACCTGTACAGCGGGAATACCGAGTTCACGGCCGATATGCCCCGGATGGGATTGGTTCAATCCGGCGACTCCCTGCGATTTACCTACCGTATTACCAATTTTGCCTCACAAGGTCAAACTGCCACAGTCTTACAGGGTGGATCAAAAATTGAAATTCAGGCCTCCACAGATTGTGGTGGAACCTGGGAAACCTTTTTCACGATCAATAACCTCAATCACCTGCCAACCGTTCAGTTGCGCGAACGCAAAATAAGCCTGGAAAACTATGTAGGCAAGAATATCAAAATCCGTTACCATGGCATCTGGGGCGCCAG
>JAEUUS010000344.1 GCA_016787545.1 Saprospiraceae bacterium | reverse complement strand
CCATGCGAAAGGGGTTAAATTGCTCAAAACACTAACTGTTGAAAGCCCCAACTACCTGTTTGTTACCCTTGAAATCAAGGAAAATGCGCCTCCGCAAAAACTGCAATTAGTTTTTACCAATGGTGATAGGATTTTCACGCTCGAATATCCCATTCTCATGCGTAACAACAGCGTTAAAGCACAGGGAGTCTCGACTAAAGATATTGTTTACCTGATTTTCCCGGATCGGTTTGCGAACGGGAATCCGGATAATGATCAGGTGACAGGTATGTTGCAAGGCGCAAACAGGAGTCATCCGGAAGGCCGGCATGGTGGCGATTTAAAGGGGGTTTCTGACCACTTAAACTACCTGAAGTCCCTTGGTATTTCTACCATTTGGCTTAACCCGGAACTCGAAAACGATCAGCTTGAGGCTTCATACCATGGTTATGCTGTTACAGATCACTATAAAGTTGATCGTAGAATTGGAAACAACCAGGAACTAAAGGAATTGATTGATGCTTGTCATCAAAACGGGATGAAGGTTGTTCGCGATGTCGTACTCAACCATATTGGCGACAATCACTATTGGATGCAGGATTTGCCATCGAAAGACTGGATAAACCAGTGGCCTGCTTATACCCAGACCTCCTACCGGGCGCCTGCGCTGGTAGATCCGTATGCTTCGGAATATGATAAAAAACGATTCCAGGATGGTTGGTTTGATAAAAGAATGCCGGATTTGAATCAACGGAATCCGCAAGTTGCCAAATATTTGATCCAGCAGGCTATTTGGTGGGTCGAATACGCCGGTTTCGATGATTTCAGGATAGACACCTATACATATTCTGATCAGGAATTTTGCAGTACCTGGTGCAAGGCACTTAGAACAGAATATCCTGACCTGGCCATGTTTGGCGAAATTTGGGAAAATGCAGTACCGGTACAAGGTTTTTTTGCGGATGACCAACCTATGGCTCGTGGAAATTTTGATTCCAATTTGCCCGGTGTCGTCGATTTTCAGCTGTGCTTTGCAATCCAGGAAGCCTTAACTAAGCCTACAACCTGGACGGAAGGTGCGTCCAAAATTTATTACGTATTGGCACAAGATTATTTCTACAAAGATCCATTCAAGAACCTGATTATGCTTGACAATCATGATATGTCAAGGATTTACACCCAAATTGGTGAAAATTTGGATAAATTTAAAACAGGAATGGCCTTTTTGCTAACTACAAGAGGTATTCCCCAGGTATATTATGCTACAGAAATTTTGAGCACAGGAGATGGTAAAACAGGGTGGGGGACCTTCCGGAAAGATTTTCCCGGAGGTTGGCCTGGAGATACTTTGAATAAATTCGAGGCTTCCGGTCGGACATCGGCAGAGCAAGATGCCTTTTCATTTACACAAAAATTGATGCACTACCGAAACCGGACTCCAGCTTTACAAACCGGCAGACTCATGCAATTTGCCACCATTGACCAGGAGCCGGAAAAAGGTATTTATGTCTACTTTCGGTATGACGATTTGAAAACCATAATGGTCGTACTGAACTTTTCAGATCAACCTAAAATACTTGACACCACCAGATTTCAGGAGCGAATGGTGGGCTTCCCTAAGGCATTGGACGTTATATCAGGAGCAACCATCCCACTAAACGGGACATTGAAGTTATCTGCTAATGCCCCACTGATATTGGAACTGTTGCGTTAGCACTTAGCCCTTCAAGGCTTCACGGGCGATGACAAGCTTTTGAATCTCAGAGGTGCCTTCACCAATGGTGCAAAGTTTGGAATCACGATAAAATTTTTCAACCGGAAAATCTTTGGTATATCCATAACCACCAAATATCTGGACAGCATCCGTGCTAACCGCTACGGCTATTTCAGAGGCATAATATTTAGCCATTGCGGCTTGTTTTGTACATTTTTCATTAGCATCTTTTAACATGCCAGCCTGCCTGGTAAGCAATTCCGCAGCTTCAATTTTAGTGGCCATATCTGCCAGTTTAAAAGAAATTGCCTGAAAACCAGCAATTGGTTGACCAAACTGCTGACGTTCCTTCGCATACTTAACAGACGCTTCATAAGCGCCTTTTGCAATGCCGAGCGAAAGTGAAGCTATGCTGATACGACCACCATCAAGAATCTTCATAGCCTGGATAAACCCATCCCCAACTTCCCCTAATATTTGACTTTTATGCACCTTACAGTTGTCAAATATCATTTCTGCCGTTTCACTGGCACGCATACCAAGCTTATTCTCTTTTTTTCCTGCTGAAAAACCCGGAACACCACGTTCTATGACAAAGGCAGTCATCCCGCGACTATCTAACAACTCGCCTGTACGGGCAATCACCACGGCAACGTGTCCGCTTTTGCCATGAGTAATCCAGGATTTTGTCCCATTTAATATCCAGTAGTCTCCGTCCTGGGTGGCTACGCATTGCATCCGCATGGCATCAGATCCGGTGTTGGGTTCAGTCAGTCCCCATGCGCCAATCCATTGGCCGCTGGCCAACAATGGCAAGTATTTTTGCTTGATCTCCTCGCTGCCAAAAGATAAAATATGATTGGTACACAAAGAGTTGTGAGCCGCCACACTCAATCCAATGGAACCGCATACTTTAGCAATTTCATCAATGATTGTGATGTATTCCTGATAGCCGAGTCCTGCACCACCATAGATTTCAGGAACTAAAACACCCAAAAAGCCGTGTTCCCCCATGCGATGAAACATATCCATAGGAAAAGTCTGTGCTTCGTCCCAGTCCATAATATTTGGGCGAATGTGTGCCTCCGCAAAATCTCGGGCACTTTGGCGGATTAGTTCCAGGTTGTCAAGTCGATCGGCAGCTAAACCCATAATTAGATTTTATTTGTACTGAGGTGGTGAAAAGGGCGATTAATGTCAAATTCGCGGCGCAAAAGTAGCCTGTTTTATGATAGCAGGAACGGTTTCAAACATTCCAGTTACCTAAATATTTCAGAAAAATTTTAACCAGATTTTCCGCATCAGATATACCTCGGTGATGTTGTCCGGTAAAAACCATATTTTCCACTTCAATCGCTTTTTTAAGCCCTATGCCTGATTTTAAACGTTTCATGACCCGGTATTGTTCTTTCAGGTTTACATGATGTTCTGTCCAGGCATCTTCTAAACGATGTAGCCTGCAATCAGCAGCAAACATTTTCCGGTCAAAATTCCCCCAAGAGCAAAGCATGTATTCTTCTTCGAAAATCCTGGCCCAATCCTGAAACTCTTCAATTACTTCAGGAAAGTATTTCGCTCTGTTTATGTCTAATTGTTCGATACTTGTTAGTTGGCGGCAAAATGGAGAAAGGGTAGGGTGGACAGACGGTTTGATGAACCTGTTGAATTTGCCACGGATTTCTCCGTAATGATTCAATTTATAGGCGCCAATTTCAATGGTCTCCTGAACATACCCTGGAGGCATATTTTCCCAACAAGTTGCTTCCAAATCGTAAATGATATAGTTCATCTTAGTCCAAGTTTGTGTAGAACAAACCAAAAAAACAGCCTGACACTGGTTTTTTGAGCCGCAAAAAAAAGTTTGGTATCTAAACCCTCCGGCCTGGAAAAAGTTTCCGGGTGGATTAATGGGAAAGTCATCTTAGAAGCACTCAATCTGGCTCTTTGGTCGTCATGTGTCGTGTGGGTTGCCTCGCTTGCCCCTATACCGGTATTTTGTACCAAATTTACACTTGGAACTATACTCAATCCATTGGATTTCAAAAGGCTATAGGACCATGCATAGGCCCAAGAGTTGTTTTCCCGGGCTTTAGTTGCCCTTAGTTTTTCCATAAAATACGCCTGTACCATTGGGTTTTTACTCAAGACCGCTATCTCATTTGAGTCTGAAAAGGTTTCAAAATGTTCCAGATTCAACGACATTTTTTGCCAGGCTCTTCTCCAGCTTGCCCAACCCCAAACAAAGGTTAGTTTTGAAAAAAAATAACTTTCCTGCATGTTTTGACTCAGATGGGCGCCCAAATTGGATCCGCCAATATGCATGACAGCATCGTGCTTGGCATATTTTTCCAATAATTCTGTACAAAATGGGAAAAAACTGGGATCCGGAAGACAATCATCTTCCAATACAATACCGGCTTCAACCGCATTAAAAAACCAGTTCAGGGCGCTGCTTACTCCGTCACGCAAACCTGCATTCTCATCCCGGTAAAGGGTATTAATTTCACATGGCCAATCTATGGTCTTGATACAATCTCTTACCGCCTTTACCTGTTGTATTTCCAGCGGTTTATTTGGCCTCGGACCGTCGCAATGAACATACAACTGGGTTGGACGCAATAATCGGAGCCGATTCAGCACAACAAGGGTATGTTCGGGTCGGTTAAACAGCAACAAGAGCACAGGTGTTTTCAGCGCAGATTCCATGTGATGCCAGGTGGTTTAACCGCAAATTTGCTGGTAAATATTTACATGTGCCGCAACACTTTTTTCCCAGGTAAATAATTCTGCCCTTTTTTTCCCTTTGGCCGTAAAGTCATCCCGCAAGGATTTATCCAGAAGGATTTTTCTCGTTGACTCAAGTAAAGAACCTGGAATATGGTGCTGAAAAGACATTGCAGCCCCCCCGCCAATTTCTGATAATGCACCGCCTTCAGGAATAAGTACCGGACAACCACAAGCCATAGCTTCCACTAAAGGCATTCCAAATCCCTCGTATAAGGAAGGGAAAATAAAACACCTGGCATTTCGGTACATGATAGCTAATTCTTCGTCCGTTTTAACAGTTTTGTACTGTACTTTATCTTGCAAGCCAAGGACTTTGATTTTATCGTTCTCTAAATCGTTAAAAGGCCCGCCACCCACACACTTTACCTGCAATAGTGGCATTTCGTGGAGCAGTGCTTGCAACTCCTGCAACATCCAAAGGAAGTTTTTATATTGCTTTCGTTGACCAACAAACAACAAGTAAGGATTTCCGGATATGAGAGGATCTGATTCAACCGGTTTTAAGAGATTGCCATGATAAACAACGTGCACTTTTTCCGGAGATACTTCCGGGCAAAATCGGAGTAAATCCTGTTTAGTGTTTTCAGAAACGGTGATGACAGCATGGGCTAATTCCACCAATAAGCGTTTATGTTGGACGACGTTCTTATCCAAAGAAAAAAATCCACGACTACCGTGATGGTAAATTTCATGGATCATATCATGAACCGTAATGACCCATGGAATTCCATGTTTTTGAACTGTTTTTAGAAAATAAGGATCAAAGTACGTGGGATGAAAAACATCCGGCCTATATGTCTCCAACGCTTTTTTCGAAGCATTTTTCCCGAGTTGCAATTGAATCCATTTTTTGCCTTTGAACGGAAATGGAGCCATGCTATTCCGTTGAAAACCAGGCAGTTGATTCAGGTAAACATTCTCTGAAAAAAAATGCTGGGGCAGAGATACGGTCTGCCCCAGCGCCTGAAGACCACGCATCTGTTCAACGATGTATCGCGAAATACCTCCGTATGTTTGCCAGGAAAACACCTGGTGATCGAACAGAATACGCATGATTATTACATTTCAGCCATCCGGCAATACTTACGCCAGCTTGATGCTCTTGTCGAGGTAAACATCCTGAACAGCATTCAGCAACTGAACACCTTCAGCAAACGGGCGCTGAAACGCTTTTCGGCCAAGAATAAGTCCCATACCCCCGGCACGTTTGTTTACTACGGCAGTAATTACCGCTTCTTGCAAATCACTAGCGCCTTTTGATTCGCCGCCTGAGTTAATCAATCCAACCCGGCCCATATAGCAGTTGGCTACCTGATATCGGCACAAATCAATCGGGTGATCGGTGGTTAGTTCTGAATATACCTTAGGATGGGTTTTGCCATGCTTGGTTGCATTATAGCCACCGTTGTTGGTAGCCATTTTCTGCTTGATAATATCTGCCTGAATGGTTACACCGAGGTGATTGGCCTGTCCGGTAAGGTCGGCAGATGTATGGTAATCAATGCCGTCCACTTTAAAATTATTGTTGCGGGTATAGCACCACAGGATGGTTGCCATTCCTAACTCATGCGCCATTTCAAAGGCTTTGCTCACTTCAACAATTTGCCGCGGACTTTCCGGCGAGCCGAAGTAAATGGTAGCACCTACAGCCACTGCTCCCATGTTCCAGGCATCTTTAATGGTGCCAAACATGATTTGATCATATTTATTCGGGTACGACAAAAATTCGTTGTGGTTAATTTTTACCACAAATGGAATTTTATGGGCGTATTTGCGGGCAACAATTCCCAAGACACCATAAGTTGAAGCCACTGCATTGCAACCGCTTTCAACGGCTAACTTTACGATATTTTCCGGGTCGAAATACATGGGATTTGGTGCAAAAGAGGCGCCGGCAGCGTGTTCAATGCCTTGATCCACAGGCAAAATGCCGATATAGCCAGTATCCTTCAGGCGACCTGTTCCCAGCAGTTGTTGCATACTCCGAAGGGTTTGGCCATTTCGGTTGCTTTGCATCCAAATCTCATTTACATGGTTTTTAGATGGTGAGTGCAAGGACTTTTTATCAAATGTTTTGCTCTGAAAATCCAAATAATAAGAGGCTTCTTTGCCCAGAATGTCGGATGTCTTTGACATAATGATATGTGAGTGAGTGAAAGAGTGATTGTGAATGGCAGAATACGTGCGCAAAGCCATATGAAAAGGCTATTGCTCCAAGTTACGCATTCAAAATCCCCAGGTAAATCCAAATCGGTACTCCATTGGATTTTGCCAGGAATTGATATCGTTAGCCACACTGAAATTGTAAAGAAGGCTTATTTCTGAGCCACTTCCTCCCGGTGAACCGAAATTCCAACCGGCGCCAATCCTTTGGTTAACCCTGTTGTCGCGAAACTTATCACCAGTATAGGGGTCAAAATTCTGGAACCATTGATTGGATATTTCGCCTTGTACAAACAAGCCTCTGAAAACCCTGCATCTAACAAACCCGCCAACATCAAAGCTATGAAGATTGATGGATTTGAAGCCTCGTTGTTTGTTTGAAATAAAATCATAGGCAACTCTTGGGCCAACAGACAGTGGTCCAACAATTTTGTATCCCACCATGGGAGATAAACCAAAATTGAAACTGGAATAACCATTAAATCCGCTCAGACCAATAATGACGCCTCCTCCATACCAAAGTTTAGAGGTAAGTGCACTTTTATGGTCTTTTTCATCCTGATTTCGGTCTCTGCTTCGCTGAGCTGATGCATCTTGAGCGAGGATCAATAAAAAGGCTAAAGCGACTGTGGTCGCTAATTTGGGTAGATTTAACATAGTGGTAGCTGGTGTTAGATTTGGCAGGCGGTGCAAATTTAGAAACAAATACGTAAAGTCGGGTTTTTGCAAAACGAGGTTTTTTTTTATTTATCTAAAATCAATTTAAAAGGATGTGTTACTTTCGCCCGCAGAATTCCCCTTTAAAACAATAATATTTTGCAACGGAGCTCCCGTTTTTACCGTATTACCTGAAGACGCCTATTGCTTACTATCCTGATTCCGATTGCGTTTTCATTATTTCAATTTTCAAACCATCACGTTCACACAAACCAAGTCTATGGTCAAGATTCAACGTCTTTGGGGTTGTATCGTAGTGTTAGTCGTATTGCAAAGTCTGACTAACCTGCTTCAAGCACAATCCTTTGTGGCCGACATAAAGCCACACACCTCTTCTGCTTTGTCTTACCATTTCAGTAATTATCAGGTATTTCGTTTAGATGCTAAAATGCTGGATAATTATGTGAAATCCAATGCGGAATCCCCGATGCAATTGATCATCGGTACGCATAACTGGAGCCTTTCGCTTACTCCTAGCAGAATATTGGCTGACAACTACTCCGTACAGTACCAGACAGAAACAGGCATTACTACCAGTTATGTCAAACCTCAAATCGCCTTCAAAGGCAATGAGTTAAATTCCGGTGGAGATGTTCGACTAACGCTCCACAACGAGTTCTTGTACGGATATGTATTTGAAGGAATTGAGCGATATTACATTGAACCCCTATGGTATTTCGAGCCATTGGCAAGTAAAGACCTTTTCGTCATTTATCCGCAGAGCGCTGTTCAGCCGCTTGCTCCGGATGCCTGTGGTCTGACTGAAGAAATGATTGAAATGCAGCACCTGGAAGAGGCAATCACTGATAAGGCCAATCAATCAGGCGCTGAAAATATGGCTTGTTACGAATTGGACTTAGCCATTGCTTCCGATGAGTTGATGTTGGATAAATACGGATCTGTAGGCGGCGTGGAAGACCATAATATTGCCGTCATTAACAACGTACAAGGTGATTATACGGGCCATTTTAACCACGATTTGAATATCATTATCGTTACTCAATTTGTTTCAGATAATGACCCATGGACCAACTCTACAAATGCTAATACGTTCCTAACCGACTTTATGGTCTGGGGCAATAATGGAGGCTTTGGCGTTGGATTTGATGTGGGTGAAATCTGGACAGACCGAGATTTTAATGGAGGTACCGTTGGCATCGCCTTTTTGAACGGCATTTGCAATAATGTTAAATATCATGCTTTGCAGGACTTTACAGGTAATGCTCAACATCTTCGCTGCATGACCTCACACGAGTTGGGACATAATTTTTCCAGTGATCACGATAACAACTGCCCTCCTGGAGATTTCATTATGTGTCCCTTTGTTTCTGACGCAACGGAGTGGAGTGACCAATCCAAAGCATCTATCAATAACTATATGCAGGGTCGCATCAACAACGGTTGCCTAACTGCATGCGCACCTACCATTGTTGCTGATTTTACCTGGAGCCCTGATCCCGGCTGTGAAGATAGTCCAGTCGAGTTCACGGATTTAACTACGGGTGACCCAACTAACTGGGCATGGACTTTTATAGGAGGCACTCCTCCTACTTCCAACCTTCAGAACCCAACCGTGACCTGGAGTACCCCTGGCAGCAGAAATGTAGTGCTCACAGCAAGTGGTCCAGGTGGCAGCTCCACCGTTACCAAAACAATTACGATTGACCCTTTGCCTGTGGCCAGCTTTACCTACACGGTAAATGGTTTGGTGGTAACCTTTACAAATACCTCCCAACACGGTACATCCTATGAGTGGGATTTTGGTGATGGCGATGTAAGTTTCGATGAAAATCCTGTTCATGAATACCAGGAGGCAAATATGTATACCGTTACGCTCAAGGTATCTAATGCCTGTGGCACAGTGGAGAAATCAATGTTGATAAATACAGCCCCAACAGCTGATTTTGTCGCATTTCCAACTACAGGATGTGCTGCATTGGTGGTAGTCATGGACAACCAATCTTCCTCCAATGCAATTACATACCAATGGTCTTTTCCTGGCGGCTCACCTTCAACCTCCAATCAACCTAACCCAACGGTTATTTACAATTTGGCCGGGACTTATTCCATTACACTTAAAGTAACAAATTCAAGCGGTTCGGATACCATTGCCAAGGTAAGTTATATCACGGTAAAAACAACGCCAATCGCAAGCTTTGTATCCAGCACAAGCGGCTCTACGGTAACTTTTACCAACACTTCTTTCGGAGGCGCAACTTCTTACGTGTGGGATTTTGGTGATGGAGATACCAGTTCGGTTCAACATCCGGTGCATACTTATTCCACTCCGGGTACTTATTTTGTGGTATTGACTGCAGTTAACGAATGCGGCACTTCCACAAAAACTGCTTTGGTAAATATCGTTTCTCAAGGCGTACCTGTTGCCTCCTTCGCTGCCAATCCAACAAGTGGCTGTATTCCATTCAATCCAGTACCAGCATACGACCATATTGTGGTTGTAATGGGCGGAAACTCCAGTCCAGATGCTGTATTTGGAAATCCAAATGCTCCTTATATTAACGGATTGGCCAATAATGGAGCCAAATTCAGCAATGCTCATGCTGTATTCCCGGAAAGTCAGCCAAATTTCCTGGCACTTTACTCTGGTGGTAATCAAGGGGTTGTAAACGATAATCAGCTTAATATCCCATTCCTTACCGAAAACCTCGGAAGGGAGTTGATAGATGCTCAGAAATCCTACACAACCTATTCTCAGGGATTGCCTTCTGTTGGGTTTAATGGCCCTACCAGCGGTAATTACACCCGGATCCACAACCCTGCTGCCAACTGGATGGGGAATGGCGCAAACCAAATTCCGGCTTCTACCAACCAACCGTTCACGGCATTCCCAACCAACTTCAATGAGCTCCCCAATGTATCTTTCGTCATTCC
>JAEUUS010000301.1 GCA_016787545.1 Saprospiraceae bacterium | reverse complement strand
AACTGTTTCCAGTTCATCGGGGTAATCAAGATTGCGGATAGCCATGTTGGACATATTCCAGATTTTGGCTGTGGAGTCCGCATGGGCAATTAACAAAGATTTTCCATCTGGCGATAAGGCCAGGGCCTTAACAGCACTGGTATACCCTTGCAAAACCTTGAATATTTTGCCATTCAATTGCCGGATTTGGGTTATTGGTTCCGTTTTGCTAGCACAAATAATGAACCGGCCATCCCGAGCGAATCGAAGGGTGCTCAGTTCACGCTTACTGCACCGAAATTTTTCGAACAATTCACTATTTACGGTCCAAACAATCATGTTCCCATCCATACCACCGGTTAACAAGGTTTGAGCATCCGGAGAAAGGGCTACGGATAATACTTCACTGCCATGTTTAAAGGTTTTTTCTTTACTACCGGTGGCTTTCCATAGTATGGCCGTTCCGTCATTACTTCCGGATGCAATATATTTCCCATCTGCACTAAAACTTAAGCTATTCACGGTTTGAGCATGCCCCGCCAACGTATGCATGGGCATTCCACCTGTACTTTTCCATATTACTATCGTTTTTTGACTTCCAGCTGCTGCAATATATTTGCCATCAGGGGAATAAACCGCAGCAAACAGTTCACTGCCAGGCAGTTGAAAACGTCTTCTTTCTTTACATTGAAAATCCAGAATCAAAATCAAGCCGTTTCGAAATGCAACTAACAGCTCTTCTGCGTTTGGAGAAAACGCCACTGAGATGACATCCTGTTTTTCTTCAAAATATTTGGCAATTTGATTTCCATTTCGATCCCAAAGGATGGCACTCCTGTCTGAGCCGCCGCTTAAAATGTATTGGCCTCCTTCCGGATCCATTTGCGTCTTAGGGGAAAAAGCTACTGTTAAAACATTTTTCTGATGGCCAACCAGCGTCCTGATTTCCATTTCATTCCAGTCCCAAATCTTGACGGTTTGATCAAAACTTCCAGTTATCAGGAACTTCCCATCGGGAGAAATGTCTACAGAAGATACGCCACCGGTATGTCCAATAGGAATAACTAATGAGGCTTTCTGATCCTGAGCAAACAATGGATGTAGGTACAGCAAGCAAATAACCAATAATCCTAGCTTTCTCATAAACGTATTAATTTAATTCAAGACATAGCTCCGCCACCTGGAAGCATTAGTGCTTACAAGATGAAGGGAACAATAAAACCTGAATTTACCTGGGCAGTACCCGGAACTCAGTGCGCCTGTTTTTTGCGTGCTGTTCTTCCGTACACTCTACACCGTTGCCACAGTGGTTAACCAACTGGGTTTCGCCATACCCATGGAATTCCATGCGCGAACGTTTGATCCCCCGGGATGCGAGGTAATCAACCACCGCTTTTGCACGGCGTTCAGACAAATCCAGATTAAAATCGTCGGAAGAGCGGGAATCTGTATGAGAATTGATCTCCACCCGAATTTCGGGTTTGTTGATCATGAGGGCAAGTAATTCTTTATCAATGACCGCCTTTGCCTTGGAATCCAACACATCACTGTTGAAGCCATAATAAATAGGCAATACATTGTAATCGAGCAATTTGCAGTCAATTTTACGCCATTCGTATCCATCGCTGGAGCCACTGTTGCGCACATCGCGCACCTGAATGACTTCTTCGCGCACTACAGCGCCAACCTCCACAGAATCTACTGTTTCATCTTTCACCAATACCCGCTTTTGAATGGTCAGGTATTCTGCCGGTATTTCTATTTCCCTAACCGTTGCAGGAGTTGCAATTTCTCTGCGTTTGTAAGTCTTGAAACGCGGCTTTTGTGTTTCCCGCGTAATGGTTGGTCTGGCCAATATCTTCCGAACCGGAATTTCCTTTTTGATGGCGTCATACACCACATAACAGATCACATCACAATCGCCTGGAATCAGTGACTTACATCCAGCAAGAGCCGGGCGTGATTCAAACCGGGCGAATGCCGGCTGGATTTCAATAACATCGAAAGTATCCAGTGTTTTTACTGGAATTACCGTGATTTTACCGATAGGTTCTTCAACCAGAATGGTATCTATCACCTCTTTATAAACGGCTGGCACATACTCAAACCTTTTAGAAGCTTCTTTCACCAATACCTGTTCTTCCACCGTTTTATAAACGGCCGGAACTACTTTATAATTGAAGTAAGACGGTGTGGTAACCACTTTTTCAATTTCAGTTATTTCTTCAATAGGGCAGCGGATATAGCATGCGCCTGGCTCCGGATTTTCCGGATAGTTTTGGGCAAACAATTGCTGGAATGACAAAAAGGCAATCAGAAGTAGGAGTGCGGAATTACGCATAGTTCATGAGTGATTTAAAAAACTGCTACTTTTGGCGGGGCTTGAACCATATAAATGCTGGTATTCAGGCCAACATTTACTTTGGTCGCGTAAAACTACACTGATTGTACAAACACTGTAATATGTTTTTTCCAAAATTCACTCAATTTGTTTTCCTGCTTTCCCTGATTTTCTGGCAATGCAGCGGTCCAAAAGAATCCACTAAAGTGCCGGAGAAGCCCGCGGATCCCAATGATCGAATCGCAAGATTGAACATGACTGATCTGGACGGAAAGCCGGTTAAGTTGTCAGACTTTGCCGGAAAACCGGTATTTCTCAATTTTTGGGCCACCTGGTGCGGACCATGTGTTGGCGAGATGCAATCCATTGAGAAAGCATCCCTGCAGTTCAAAGACAAGATCCATTTCCTGGCTGTAAGCAATGAATCAACCTCTGCCATTCAGTCTTACCTTAAAAAGAACAAATTCACTTTTCAGTTTGGTCATCTGGAGGGCAGTTATGTGAATGTGTTCGTACTGGCCTTGCCTACCACGCTTTTGATTGACAAAAACGGACAGATAGTTTCTGAAGAAGAAGGTTACCGGAATTGGACCAGCCCCAGCAGTATCAAAATGCTGGAGGAATTAGTGGCAAAGTAGTCCTCCTTTTTCGAACAAAATTGGGGCAAACCACGTACGGCTCGTAAGCGTAATAATACCGGTTTGAAAAAACCACGTGTTTCTACCTGCTATTCCAGCTTAATGCTTTCCCATACAGCCTGATATATCAGTTGGGCTAGTGACCTGGCATTGGGCTCGCCAACAATGGTGAATGGCGCTCCCTGCGGAGTATCTCCTTTAATGAGCCTCCCCTGAACCTTCACTTTTTTGTCTGACTGAACAGTGTAGATACCCCTGACACTAAATCCTTGCGAATGCCGGGATATGTCTGAATAAAACCAGGGGGCTTGTTTGCCCTTTATGCCTTTGCTCCGGAAAAGGGTATTCAGAGCTGTTGTAATGTCCAGGTTGTCAACATAAGATTGACTGTCAAATAAAAAGCTCTGGATCACCATCGGCTTGGTTTCCGGCAAATCAATCCGGATACTGCCGTCGTTCCGGCCTACATAAAAACTGGCATTCCCGCGCGGCTTGGCGATAATGGGGGTTTGTTCTTTATCCAGACTTTTCGCCAGCTCCCCTACCCTTCTGTACGATTTGAGCAACAAGGGCAATACATCCACCTTGCTGCCATCCAATGCCGTTCCATTGATGCCTTCCAGCAGACTGTAGGTAAGCAATCCATGTCCAAATACTTCCGATTCAAAACTGGCGCCACTTTCCGAACTGCCGGATATAACATAACTGCCAGTGTTGCCACTCATCAGGTTGAAAGCCAGTATTTTATCCGGATCCATGTTGCGGGCAATGATACCGCCCATATTAATGGCGGCCTGTCCGGAATTGCAGGCGTCGAGGATCAGTAATTTGTTTTCAGCCGGAATTTCCCGCATCCAGTCTTTCAATTCCTGATCCGAAATGGCATAGGCTTTCCGGATGCCATCATCGTTTAATTTGCCAAACGTGATGTCCTGGGTGAGGTAGTAAAAATTGGATTTATCTCCGTCTTTGCCCCAGTTTGCGCCGTGGCCGGCAAAAAACACCACCAGCACATCGCAGGCACTCGTAGTTTTTAAAGCATCGAAAGCCGCTGCTATATTGGCTTTGCTGGGCACATCACCGCCCCTGGTGGCCAGCAGTTTTATGTGTACCCGTTCATCGTATAATTGCTTGCCGGCTGCCTGCAACACCCGGGCCATTTCCAGGGCATCCTCATTGGCAGAGGGCAGAGAATCCATACCCTGCGGGTAAAGGGAAGTACCTACCACAATCAGGTAAAGGTTGCGAGGCATTTGGCAATCGTTTGCCAGATTTTTTTCCGATTCGCCCTCACCCCGTTTTTGAACAGATACCTGATAAGGCAAGGTAAAAGGTTCGCTTTTCAGCTGATTCCCGGATTCATACAACTCCAAATCCAGCGTATTCACGGTATCCACCCGGAAAAACCGTGAGAAACGACTTAAATCAATGGAAAAGTCCTTTTTCCGTTCAGGATTTAAGTCTTCTGCCCTGGTAATACCATTGATGATCAGGCTTAACTTTCCCAAGCCGCCATTGCGTTCCCGTAGTTTTACGTACAAACGACCCGATTCAATACGGGTACTGTCGTCGAATGCGGGGAACAATCGGAGGTCTTCAAAAACGCCAACATCACGCACGGGATAAGGCGTATTTCCAAGAATAGCTCCTAAAAGCCCGGGCTGCCAGTAACGCTCCTGTATTTGTTCCAGACCTACAACGATTTGTTCCTGATTCAAATCCACCACATAATGCATGAGATTTCGGGCACCATCTGAAGCATCAAAAAGTCCGGAAGGGGTGGTGACAACCCAGTCTGTGGAGTCAATCGCGATGAGGGTAGCCAGTAGTTTGCCCGTATGGGTATCCCAGAGTTTAGCAGTGTTATCATCACTACCTGTCAAGATCAGTTTTCCATTTGGCGAAAAAGCCCCCGAATTGACAGAGGAACCATGGTCAGACAATGATTGCAAGCCCTGCCCTAACACATCCCATAACTTTGTTGTTTTATCCCTACTGTTCGTCAGTATTTGTATACCCTGATTGTCTGTGCAGGGTTGGGAAAATGCTACAGAGTTTATACCTGAAGTATGGCCAGAAAAAGTTTGCAATGCTCGACCCGCTTTGTCCCATAATTTCGCTGTTTTATCCCAACTGCCTGTCAGTATCTGCCAGTTATCCGCAGATCCGTCCGAGCAAGCTGGGGAAAAAGCAACAGCACTGATGGCGAAAGTATGTCCTATAAAAGTTTGAACCTCCTTCCCGGACAAATCCCAAAGTTTCGCCGTTTTATCCTCACTTCCTGTTAAGATTTGCTTCCCATCCGGGGAAAACGCTACAGATCTGACACGGCCAAAATGGCCAGAGAAGGTCTCCAACTGCTCGCCGGACAAATCCCACAACATCGCGGTGCTATCATTACTTCCAGTCAAAACCAGTTTCCCGTCAGGAGAAAAGGCCACAGATCCGACTTCTGCAGTATGCCCGGAAAAAGTCTGCAACTGTGTTCCGGAGTGACTCCACAATATTGCGGTGTTGTCACTGCTTCCAGTCAAAACCGTTTTTCCATCGGGTGAAAAGGCTACAGAATTAATATAGGAGGTATGACCTGAAAAATGTTGCATAGTCCTTCCTGAAATATCCCACAACCTCGCAATGTTATCATCACCGCCCGTCAAGATCTGTTTCCCGTCGGGTGAAAAAGCCACCGAGAAATTTGCGGAAGAATGGCCTGTAAATGTCTGCAACTGTCCTCCCGAAAAGGCCCACAACCTAGCCGTGTTATCGACATTACCCGTCAAGACCTGTTTCCCGTCTGGAGAAAAGGCCACTGAAAGGACTCCATTCGTATGCCCTTTGAAAGCCCACAAATAACTTCCCGTCAGGCGCCATAATCGCGCCGTATTATCTGAACTTCCTGTCAGGACATATTTCCCGTTCGGTGAAAAAGTCACTGAATTGACGTAACTTAGGTGGCCAGAGAACGTGTGCAACGTTTTTCCAGATAAGGACCATAACCTCGCTGTTTTATCATAACTGCCTGTCAAAACCTGTTTCCCATCTGGAGAAAAGGCCACTGATTTGACAACTTTTGTATGTCCTGAATAAGTTCTCAAACGCTTGCCCGACAAGTCCCAGAGCTGCACAGTCCCATCACCGCTACCAGTCAAAACGGTTTCCCCATCGGGTGAAAACGCAACTGACCAAATGGTGGAAGCGCTGCCGGAGAAAGTCTGCAAGGCACGCCCCGACAAATCCCACAACTTTGCTGTTTTATCCCAACTGCCTGTCATTACCTGTTTACCATCCGGAGAAAAAGCCACCGACCAGATATCACCTGTGTGGCCAACAAAAGTCCGTAATTCTCTCCCACTTAAGTCCCACAATTTAGCCGTAGAATCGGCGCTTCCCGTTAGTACGGTTTTCCCGTCCGGAGAAAATGCTACCGATCGTATGGAGGAGGTATGTCCATGGAAGGTCTGCAGTTCTCTTCCTGACAAATCCCACAGCTTAGCCGTGTGATCTGCACTACCTGTTAGCACGGTTTTCCCATCAGGTGAAAAAGCGGCAGCATAAACAACCGAGGTATGCCCCACAGGTATCACTAACCTCGGCGTTTGTGCCTGCAAGAAAGAGGGGAGGAGGAAAAGGAGAAGTGTTTTTGTCATATTTATGGGTATTTCATTATTTCGTCCGGATGGAACCGGATGAAACTTCCGAAAGGTTCGCTTGGGTTAAAATCACTTCGCCAAAGGCATCACTGCCTGCAAAATCTGCTTGACCAGGCCCGGCATATCGTCTTTTTTACCATTGACTTTTAGCTCATCCCCCAAAGCCGATTTGCCTTTATATAAGCGTACCCGCACCGCTACCTCATTGCCCGTTACCTTGTAGCGCCCCTTCATGGAAAAGGCATTTTCGTATTCCTTCACATCCACATATATCAGCTTGCTTTGCACGCCCTTGGCCGTTTGCTGCCGGAAATATTGCTCCAGTGCATCGGTCAGGCCAAGAACGTCTTCGAAAGCATCTTCGTCCTGGAAGTTATTCCGAATAAACACGGGTTTTGCCTGTGAAAGCGGTATTTTGACTTTGTCGTTCACGATACCGATGTCAAAACTCCCGCCACCTACCGGAAAGGCCAGCGTGGGAATTTGAACGCCGTTGATGCTCTTGGCCAGTTCCGGCACTTTGTCGCGGGAATACTGGAACAGGGTCATGACGTCTACACGTTTGTCATCAGTAAGCGCCAGACCGCTCATACCCTGCAACAGACTGTAGGTCAATAGCCCCTGCCCAAATTGGCTGGCCTCATAACTGACCATATTGGCTGCACTGCCCGTGAGGATGAACATGCCTGTGCGGTCCTTCATCCGGTCGAGCGCGCGTACCTGTGAGGGGTTGAGGTCTTTTTTGCCAATGGTAGAAAGGGTTTCCACAATCTTGCCTGAATTGCAGGCATCGAGTATCAAAACCTGTTTTTGGGCAGCAATGCCTTTGATCCAGTCGGTCAGTTCGTTGGAAGAAATGGTAAGTTTGCTTCGGATCTCCGGGTCGCTGAGGTCCTCTGAAGCGATGTCTTTGGTCAGGTAATAGAACTGCGCTTTTTCCGCTTCGCCATACGTGATGCCATGGCCTGAAAAGTACAACACCAGCACGTCAGTGGGCTGAGCTTGTTGAGCAAAAGCATCAAAAGCGGCTTTGATATTGGCCTTGGTTGAAATATCGCTTTGAACACTTCCCGCAAGCTCAGCCGACACATTGCTTTTGGTAGACAATAATTTGAGTTGAACATCATTGCCAAACAATTGCTGTCCGGCAGCATTCAGCGCTGCGGCTATGGAGGTGGCATCCTGGTCGGCATATTTCAAATCGAGTTTCTCACCACTATAATCCGCCGTACCTACAATGATGGCAAAAAGGCGGGGCTTGCCATTGCCAAGGGTAGGCGCGCTTCCCTGACCGCTTCCTCTGGCAGCCACGTAAGCGTAGGGGAAGGAAAAAGCCTGACTTTTCAGCCAGCCCTCGGCGTTGTAAGCCCGCAAACTGAGGGTGTTCAGCGTATCCGTGCGGTAATATTTGGCAAATTCTTTAAGCTCGAGGCTAAGGCTTTCTTTGCGCCCTGAATTGATATCCTCTGCTACTTCCTTGCCGTTTACGAAGAAACTGAGTTTGCCAAGTCCACCGTTACGCTTTTCAAGCTGAATGTCCAGCCTGTTTTGATTGATGGAAGCTTCCACCAGAGGATATAGCGGCAAATCTTTAAATTGTTGTACATCCCGCAATTCACCGCTGACAAAACCCATGACCTTGGCAATGAGGCCCGGCTCATAGTATCGCTCTTTTAGTTGTTCCAGTTCAATGACTTCATCCCCGGAAATAAAATACATCAGTTCCATCGCCCCGGGTGAAGCGTCGAACAAACCGGAAGGAGTGGTTATGACCCAGTCCTTTTCATTCAATATCGCCATGGTAGCGAGCAGGTTGGTGTTCTGGGCATCATAAAAGTGGATCGTATTGTCCAAATTGAGGTGCAGGAGGTATTTTCCATCGGGAGAAAACACAAAATCAGCGGGCTGATCCACCTGGAAGGTGTGGAGGCACTTGCCTGTTTCCGGGTTCCAAAGTTTAGCCGTTCCGTCCCCGCTGGCCGTCAGCACAAACTTTCCATCAGTTGAGATGGAAACGTGAAAGACAGCATCAGTATGTCCGGTAAAAGTTTGAACCGCCTTCAGGTTAAGGTCCCAAAGTTTGGCCGTGTTATCATTACTACCTGTCAACATTAGTGGCGATACAGGGGAAAACGCTACGGCCTGAACGGGCCCCGTGTGGCCTTTTAGAAACTGC
>JAEUUS010000276.1 GCA_016787545.1 Saprospiraceae bacterium | reverse complement strand
AGCTCGCAAACGTTGGCTGCAGGCAAGGTGTACAATATCAGGGCCACCGGAAACAACGGGCAACCGTATATCATTGGCACGGTAAATACCAGGCCATATGTTGCTGGCGAACCGGTTGTGGTGTCTGAAAAACTATATCGGGCATTGTCTGAATACGTAACACCAACTAATCAGACAAATACATTGAGTAACTATCTCAAGCAATTGAGTGGTGTAAGTCAGCACGAAAAAATCTCGTTTCTGCAGCGGTATGCCATGAATGGTGCGGTGTTACCGGCAACTATCAAGGGGCAATATCCGGATGCTTATGTACGCTCGGCGCTTGTTCAACGCCAGGGAGAAGGCGAGTGTATTTGCAATTTTGTGATGAACCAGGTGACGGTTGTATCGCCGGATGAAACGGGGGTTAAGGATTTTGTGATTGGGGCTAAAACACAATCTTTTGGGCCTGCATTTTACAACAATTCAAGTTTCAGATATCGTGGTATATCAGCACAAGGACCCGCAAAACGACAGTTATTGAATAGCCTTGGTACAAAAGCCGGGAATAAACGAAGACTGGAAGTTTGGACGATTGGAGAAGAAACGCTCTCCGACAATTTTGTACGGATTGGATATCACCTAATGTGTCTAGGTATTACTGAACTTCCAGTTGAATGTGATTGTGAAAAAACCATCCGATATGAATTCGGCTACTCTACACGAATTGAGGCTAAAGCTAATGTTGGTTGGGAATGTTTATTGCAGAAAGATGCCGCTGCCAGAGCTCAGGATTGGGCCGTTGCCTTAGTTACCAGAGAAAAGGTGAACAGCGTAAATGATGTTCAGGTGCTTCAGTCCGGATTGGGCGTAGCCACATCAACTTGTGATGGAGGCGTTCCAGTAAGTGCCATCATTGATGCTGTTAAAATGGGTGTTTCTGTATTTAAGTTGATAAAATCTGTAAAAACCGGGCAGATCAATGACATTCCGGGTCAAACAGATGAAATCATCGATAAAATAGGAAATGTATTAGACCCTTTTATACAAGCTAAAGATTGCTCCGCTTCTTTAATTGAGAAACCTTTACTACAAGGAACGGCAACCTTAACTTTTCATCCCAATGATCCTTTGTCATTTTTAATCATGAGTGGATCAACAATGGAAGTAAGTGGATTGCGATGCTGGGAAAGTATTGCCGAAATAAAGAGCAGTTTTCACTTGGTTGGAGTTGTAAATGGCGGATCACCTTCTGTAAATACACCTCATTGCTGTACCAACTACTTTGCCAATTGGGCTTGGGCAAGCCAAACCGGGGATGGTTCTAGTAGAAAGAATTATATCAACGGATTTATGGCGCTCAATAGTCCAGGAGGGTGGCAAACACTGAATGGATTGCCTAATCCGAGTGGAAATTCACCTAATATCACTACGGATATAGGGTATGCGATTGGCGTGAACCTTCCGAATGGACAACAATGCCAAAAGGAAATTCCAATTTTCAACAATCCAAGATAACACGATCAAACAAATTCGGGAGAGTGTCTTCATTAAGGCACTCTCCCAGAATACCCCCGTTACCAATGAGCGTTCCTTGATTTTTCATCAAATTCATATTTTTAAACAATGAAAATTTCAATCATTTCAATCGTTTTCACATTTCTTGTTGGTACTGCCACTTTGTTGAACTCCTGCAAGGAAAAATGTAGTACATGTCACACTGAAGCAGATTGTATACAAGGCAAATGCGTTTGCAACGAAGGCCGGTATTCATTCAATAATTCGTGTGTACTATTAGGAGATGAAAGCTATATCGGTATCAATGCCGCCTGTTATTGCTATGACACACTGATTATGAGTATTGATACAGCCGGCGAAATCCGAGGAATTGGCATTGCTATAAGAGGAGGCAGCAGTAGTGTTGGATCATTATCGCAAACCGTATTTTACTACGAAACTCCAACAGGTGATAGTATGTATTCTCCTCAATTGGACTTGCGTTGCTTTGCACCAGACGACACACCGTTGAAGCCTGCAGCTTATGGTAAAAAACAAACAGATGGAAATTGGAATTTGTTATTAGAATTCAGGGATGCTCTCACTTATGAAGTAGTAGACTCATGCCACGTAGTTCTTGAAAAATTCAAAGGCTAATTTTTAATCACTTCTAAGTTTTAGCACAAATGAAAAACCTACATTTCTTTCTTGCTATTCTCATTTCAATACTAACCTCCACCCTCTCAGCTCAATCCAACTGGTCACTGCGTACCAATCTCGGCTTCGGCGCAGAACAGAATCTGGGCGATTTTGGCGTCCGTTTCGCCAATCGCCTGGCCAGACACTACAACCGGGTGAACGGGTTTGTGCAGTGGGAAGCTTTTCAGATGATGAATACCAACGATGGCACCACAACACCTCTAACCTACGACCAATTGCGAACATTTTCATCTACACAATTAGATTTAGGCATGGGATTAAACTTGATCCATAAACCTAAGGTACGGATTGGACTAGACCTCGCTGGTTCGTATCGCTTTGGAAGGCGTCTTTGGCCGGAGAGAATTATTGAATTTAACGGAGAGCAACAGGCGTTTTACACCTACGAAAAAATCAGGGAACTCGGCTGGGCCCTGGGCTTTGAAATAGGCATCAAAATCAACCAAAAAGTCTGGTTCAACGCAGATCTCCATAGCCACAACTACGGATTTTTTGGCGAATACATGGCCTTGGGCCTGGGCGCCACACTCTTTTTATAAACCATCCAATTGCCACCACCAATGAAAACTCATAAAAACTGCTTGATTGTTGCGTTCTTCCTGCTGTTGGGGCTACACCCAGGTTACCTTCTGGCAGGAAGAACGCCTTACCCTGTTGCCGATTCCACCAGCTGGTGGCAACCCATCCTCGCTTCCACTGCCAATGGCCTGGAATCGCTGGAAAACGAATATTTACATCAGATTGAACCGCTTCAGTTCCGACTGAAAGACCTGAACCAATCCTTACAGGACCCGCGCAACCGGGTCCCGGAATGCGGTTTTCCCATGCTCTGGGAGAAAATGCAATTGCAGGAAACGCTCGTCCAACTGGAACAGGAGCACGAACTGAAGCTGCTCAAACTGC
>JAEUUS010000260.1 GCA_016787545.1 Saprospiraceae bacterium | reverse complement strand
AATGATCCCGTCATGAGCATTAAACAGCAGCGCGAAGGATTCGTATAAACTTTTCATGAGTGAAGG
Organism: Saprospiraceae bacterium; assembly: GCA_016787545.1. Taxonomy (GTDB): domain Bacteria; phylum Bacteroidota; class Bacteroidia; order Chitinophagales; family Saprospiraceae; genus M3007. The sequence goes on along the minus strand of JAEUUS010000260.1, from coordinate 3,508 downwards.
CAGATTGATTATGAAAAAATTGATAGCTCAAATGTCTGCCTGTTTGCGCGAGAGCTTACAAACGGTTTGTTACCTTGCGTTACACCTGAAGTATAGCCTAAATATTTTATAAATACTACATAAATACCTGATAATCAATAATCTATAACCCTTCAAACATTTCAGTTCTGTTACTTTTTTCACTTCAAAAAAGCCCCTGTATCTACCCTGAAAATGAAATAATATTTCTCCCGGAAATACCTTGTGGAGGGGGGCATGGTTTATCCTACAAAGGTTGGACCTCTTGCGAGGTCCTGTGCGCATCTCTTGTCATTCCTACAAAGGTTGGACCTCTTGCGAGGTCCAACCTTTGTAACCAAAAAATCAAAGCCGCCTCCCGAAACATCGGGAAGCGGCTCTAAATAAGGCGGAGATTAAATAAAGGATTAACAGCGCTGTTTGGATGTGGTCACACCTGTGTGGTGTCGACAATTCCTGTGCCCGTTACCGAATTTAGTTCGGCACAAACACTTTTCATACGGGAGTCCATAGGCAGTTTCAAACGATTAAGAAAAATTAAAAAAAGAACGCAGCAAAGATGCTTTGCACACACCTCTTTGAAAGCAACGTATATACAAATTTTGTTACGCTGATTATTCTTTAACAATAGTTAAAATTGCGCACAAAACATTGATATTCAATAGTTATCGTAGTCGGTTTTTTCAAAAAATGTTACGCGCGGATAGCCGTTTTTTTTGCCGCCAGAAGTGACTCCATCATGATTTCCCACAATAATTCATACGGGATTACTTCAATTTCATGGGTCTGGTTGGCAACCTGTAACGGCGTCTCTTTAAGCTTTTGCAAATATTTTTCTCCCTTTTGCGCGCTCTGAACCGGATCAAATCCACTCGTTGGAATATGCAACAACATCTTCAGGAAACAATAACTCCGCTGCGCATTATCCCCGCGCAAATGCCGGTAACAATATTGTTCCACTGCTTCTACCTCATCCAGCAACTGCGAATAGCGACGCTCCTGCAGCAACAACAGCAACTTCACCACTATAATCGCAATGTTGATACCACTCTTATCGCGGGAGAAAATAGGTGTATCGTTGATGAATTTTGCCAGTTTGAATTTCCCGCTGCTTGCCCGCGCAGGCGCTTTGCCCGCTAAAATCAGGTAATGCACAAACGCCTCATAAATACGCCAGATTTCCTTCACATTCTCTGGCAAAAACTCAAACCGGGTGTGTGCAATCGTTTCATCCAACACCTTGGCAGCTTGCGCAAACTCACCCGTGTGGAGCGAAAGTTGCAAATACAATTCCCTGTATTTGAACCAGTTAAAGGTTCCCTCCTGCATCACTTTCAAACAATAATCTGCCGACTCCTGCCCTGCCTCAAACTGCCTGAGCTGAATATTGCAAATCAGTCGCTGATAATAAAAAATCTGAAGGGGTACCCTGGGCTCATACATCCGGTTTTTGAAAAATTGTATCGCTTCATTACAGGCAACCAAAGCCGCCGCATGATCGTTGGCTGCGGTATGCCGCATCAAGCCAATCATGTACCCATACATCTGCAACTTGTACGTCTCGTGCTGTTCCATGAGCGGATGGATCTGCTCCCAATACTCGCCGGCCAGCTTACTCACATCCGTTTGTGCGGAACGGTTGTTCACATAACGCACAATCAGCGTGGTATACAATGCCTCCGCCTGATTCTCCGCATCATAGGTTTTTCTGTGTTTCTCAAACATCTCATGCGCTTCCCTGAACTTGCGGTCGTTGCTCTCCCGCAATCCATACTGGGTTCGCAGGTACGAGGCAATGTCCATCGCCAACAGCGTAAAATCATACTTTTCAGCCTGTCGCAACAATCGGGTAGCCACCGACAAAGCCGCTGCATTGGCGTTTTGCCCGGTCAGAATGCGCACCACCGTCCACTGTTTGTGGCATTCGTAATAAGCCTTTTGATAATCGGAATAGTTTTTCTGGTTGCCGTCAATTTCCAAAACTGCCTCTAACAATCGCTCGCGCAGATCCGACTTCAATTTACGATACTTTGAACCCTCTACGCTCTCGTCGTAAAGTGCTTTGGCTGCTGCCTCATCAGTGGAAAATTTCCCCTTGGCAATGCCATCCCAAAATGCCAGCAACTTGGATTTAGCATCCGCTCCTTTTAAAGGATGGATGCCATGCTGTATCAACAGCAAAATGATTTCCTTGAGATCTTGCATAAGCGTGACTTCTCCAACCCCTTCCCACAAATGCGGAAAAAGATTCAGATGTTTTGGAAACAAATCGCAAGGAAATCAAGGATCCAGCGCCGGTGAAGAGCCAAACCTGAATCCGTCAAGAAGGCATTAACGGATGAAAACCCTGCATGAAACCTACGAGAAGTTGCGGATTAAAGTGAAAAAACGTGCAAATGCACGTGCACAAAGGTAACCAATTATTTTGTAATGTGTACCTTGTGGTAACCGGCGCTCTTGAAATCTGGCTCAAAACAACAAATTTTACGCCAATTTATCATACCAGGCAACAAATATTCGCGTTTAACCTGTATTAATTTTTTATTGTAATGCGATTTACCCTCATTTTTTTAAGCCTGCTACCCCTTCATATACAGGCTCAAAACCTGATCGTCAACCCTTCCTTCGAACAAATATTACCTGATGCCGTCGTTGTCCCTTGCGAATTTACCCAGTTTTCCTACGATTTCCCACGCCGGGCTGCCTCCTGGACCGGATTTCGCGACGGCACTCCCGACCTCCTCCGCGCCGCCGAAAACTGCAACTGGCTTACTTCCGTACACAGCGGCGAACAATGCCTGGGCATCATCACTTACCTGCCTGCCGAAGACGTAGGCCAACGCACAGATTTCCATGAATTTGTGCAAGGTCAACTCTCCGCGCCACTTAAACCTGGCCGCAAATACCTGTTCGAATGTTGGGTAAAAATGGATTCCGTGGTTGCTAAAACGCATCTGGCCAAAGTGTACACCCCCAAAACACCGGTAATCCCCGTAGAAGCCGGAAACCTCGGATTCTGCTTCTCCGTGGCGCCTTTTACCCTACACGAGATTTCAACCGCAGCCGTTGCGCAACGCGTGCTTCGCCCCCAAATTAATTTTAGCAATATCCTGGAATCCCGAGGCCAATGGATCAAACTATCCGCTTCCCTGGTGCCCGATCAACCTTTTCAGCACTTCACTGTGGGTAATTTTTACCCCGACAAATCCACGCCATCCACCTTGGCCTCAGACGCCCACCAGCGTATCGAGCAAAAAAATGCCTCTATCGGCTCTCCGGTAGATAAAATAAAACGGGTAACTTATCTCTGCATCGACGATCTCTCCCTCTTACCCGAAACACCCGCACTCCCACCCCAATCCATTGAAAAAGCACTGCTCAAAGACAAAAAATACACCTTCAGCGCAGGGGTACTTTTTGACTCCGGCAAAGCCGACCTCCGCCCCGAAGCCGGCGCTGAACTCGATTCTCTGGTCAACTTTCTGCTCAA
>JAEUUS010000199.1 GCA_016787545.1 Saprospiraceae bacterium | reverse complement strand
CCCCTCTACCAACCATCACCGCCAACCGCTGCTTTCCGCGCCAACCAGCAACAGGGATGCCAAAACCTCACGGTCCAATTCACAGACGAATCCACCAATACCCCCAATTTCTGGGAATGGCAATTTGAAGGGGGCAACCCTGCCGTCTCCAATGATCAACACCCGCTGGTGAACTATTCTACCCCCGGAACCTATAAAGTCAGCCTGCGTGTACTGAACAATGCCGGGGAAAACAGCCTGGAAAAAACCGATTATATCACAGTAGTTCAGGCTTCTACACCCGTCAGCGCCAATGTGGAAAATTGTGGAGCAGGCGAAATCAGTCTGTCGGCCCAGGCTATGGCTGGCGAAAATCTTCAATGGTATGCCTCCGAGCAAGCCACTACACCTGTTTTTAGCGGCGCACAATGGCAACTTAATCTGGCCTCCGATACCACGTTTTACGTAAGTGCCGGTGTGCCATATCAACAAATACAAGCGTTGGGTCCAACCACCAATGCTTTCGGTACCGGTGCGGATCATAATGGGGATCAGCATTTATTGTTGAACGCACTTCAGCCCATCCGCTTGCAATCTGCCCTGGTATTTGCCGCCGGTTCCGCTTTTCGGGTCTTCCAATTGAAAGATGCAGCCGGAGTGGTTGTGCAGGAAAAAACCATTTATGTGGAAGACGGGGCCACCCGGGTAACGCTGGATTTTGATATTCCACAAGGTAACGGCTGGCAACTTGGCTGCCCGGCGCCAGCTAATCTGTACCGGAATAATACCGGCCCAAGCTACCCATACACCTTACCCGGAGTCGCCGCGATTACAGGCTCCTCGGCCGGCCCGGATTATTATTACTACTTGTACGACCTGGCCATCGTCTCCACGACCGCCTGCGAGAGCGCGCGCGTGCCCGTGCAAGTCAAGATCCACACACCCCTGGAAACCCCGTTATTGCAGGTAGAGGGCAATCCTCATTTCTGCCCGGGCGATACGATTCGCCTGACAGTAGTCAATGCATGTCCTGATTGTGTAGTTCAGTGGTCCAACGGCGCTACCGGCCCAGGCATACAGGTGGCAGAGGCCGGTCAGTACACGGCCACTATGAGCAATCCACTGGCGCCTTTATGCGGCGTTAGCCCGGTTTCAGATGTCATTGCACTAACGGAAAATGCTGCTCCGGTGGAAGCGCCGCAAGTTCAGGCATCTGCAACGGGTCCGTTGTGTCCGGGCGAAACGCTGGAACTTTCTGTGGCCCAAATTTGTGCAGATTGCCAGGTACGCTGGTCAGACGGCACAGTAGCCAACAACCTGACGGTAAATACGGGCGGCATTTACACCGCAGTGTTTGAAAATGAATGTGGCGCCGGACCCGAATCAGTTGCCTGGGAAGTAAATACCCTGTCTCTACCCCCAACCCCCGAGTATGTGGCAGACGGCGCTGCAGTGCTTTGTCCAGGCCAATCGGTAATTCTTTCTATTCAAAATGCATGCAGCGGCTGTTCCATTTCCTGGAATCATGGGTCAGACAGCAGTGTGGTGGAACTCACCCAAGCCGGCGAATACGTGGCCACCCAAAGCAACGTGTGTGGTACAAGTCAGCCTTCTGCCGCGTTTACGGTATCAGTGGTGGACTATCCAACCACAGCCGAACTTGCCCTGGATGGCGCCATAGTGCTGTGTCCGGGCGATTCTTCTGTGCTCACGGTTGTCAACCCTTGCGCAGGTTGTGTGCAGCAATGGTCTACAGGCGCTACTGGGGTACAACAAACCCTGGGCAATGCCGGAGTTTATACCGTAACACAACAGAACCAGTGTGGCGAAAGCCAGGCCTCAGCCCCGGTAATCCTCTTAGAAAAATCGCTGCCGGAGGCGCCGGAAATTCAGGCCAACGGACTTACCATTTTCTGCGAGGGCGATTCAGTGGTACTTAATGCCACCTTTGGCTGTTTGGATTGCCAGTTAATCTGGTCCAACGGTTCTACAGATGTCGCGCTGGTGATCAGCGAATCCGGTATGTTCACGGCCAGTCTGAGCAATGTGTGTGGCACGGGTCCGGCTTCAGCGCCGGTTTGGGTGTCTGAGCATCCGTTATTGCCTGCGCCCGAGATTGTGGCCCTTGGGAATACGGCATTGTGTCCGGGCGATACCGTCATGCTTCAGGTATCCAGTGTGGTTTGTCCGGAATGTGTAGTGCAATGGTCAGACGGTGCTCTGGGTATTACCCGCCCGGCAGCGGAAGCGGGCATATATACGGCCCAATTGCTGGATCCTAATAGTCTTTGCGGCCCAGGCTTGGTATCCAATGCTTTGGAAATCAGCATTTTACCTGCGTTTGTGCCGGTAGTTCAACTGCAAGGGTTATGCAACCTTACGGCCCCAAGCGGTTCAGATTATCAATGGTATTTCAACGGATTGCTCATTGACGGCGCTACATCGTCTGGATTTACGGCGGAAAATGCCGGATTGTACGCGGTTTCTATGATTGGTCCGGACGGATGTTCCGGTACTTCTGTGCCTGTTTTTGCCGAAGCCTGCGTAAGTGCGGTATTTGCGCCCGGTGCA
>JAEUUS010000194.1 GCA_016787545.1 Saprospiraceae bacterium | reverse complement strand
CATTTCATTGAAGTTGTCTATCGCTTCATCACGTTTTTGCACTATTTTTTTCCGGGTGTCAACACCTTTAGCAGGTGCAAAAAGGATACCCAGAATAGCGCCAGCGGCTACGCCTGCTGCAATGCTCAATACTATTTTACCAGTTGTCATGACCTTGTTATTTAAAGGTGATGTATGTAAGAACTGTACAAATGTGTGGTTTTGCAGCAGATAAACGGTTACATAATTTGGAGAAAAAGTTGCGTTTTGTACCTGTTTTTAATAACGTGGGCTGTCATCCTGAGCGCAGCGAAGGATCCGGTAAAAACACCAATCTCAGCGAGAAAATACCCCGGAACACCCTACAACTCATCCAGGGCATGACGCGGCGGCTCAGCCAGTTTTTTAAATGCAGAAGGCGCCATTCCGGTGATTTTTTTAAACTGGTTGGACAGATGTGACACACTGCTGTAATTCAGCCGGAAGGATATTTCCTTTAAGGTGAACTCTTTGTAAGACAGCAACTCTTTCACACGCTCTATTCGGGTAGCAATGAGGTATTGCTCAATGGTAATGCCTGTAATTTCCGTAAACAGGTTGGATAGATAGTGGTAATGGTAGTGCAGTTTTCCGGCGATATAGTCAGTAAAATGCACTTTTTGACTGTGCTCCGGGGCGTAAACAAGTTCTATAACTAAGTTTTTGATCTGCTCCGCGAGGATGACTTTCCTGTCTTCCATCAGTTCCAGCCCAAATGGTTTCAATGCATCCCCGATGTCTGCCCGTTGCGCTTCGGTCATGTCTTCAGCTATAACAACCGTTCCAAGGGCTACGCTAGTGGGGTTGAGGCCAATTTTTTTCAATTCGGCTTGCACCACCTTTTGGGAACAGGTTCCGATCATGTTTTTGATATGCAGGATCATGGACGGCAATCGTTACATGGATAAATTACTTGAATGCCCAAATCAACGGATTTAATGAGAAAAATCCGTTGATTTGGAACACTCCCGAACATGATTTACCCCCAACCCCTTCAATAATTAAACTTCTCTATCCGCATATCTAATTTTTTTGCCTTGGAGAAGTATTCTACGATTAACAGGTGCCCTGGTTTGGCGGGCAACACCTGAATGGAGGTAGCTTCCGTTTTTAAGGAGATTTTGTCTGTCTCGTAAGCCGCATCCACAGCATGTTTGGAAATAGTGCCCAGCCATTTGTGGTATTTTTTCCACTTGTCGCCGTATTCTTCCAGAAACGAATAATAGAACGTGAAGGCATCCTTGTCTTCGCTGGTCTGAACGTATTGATAATCAAATCCACCTTTTAAACGCACAAAATTAGCCAGGACATCAGGGTTTCTGACGATCAAAAGTCCACCTGTACTGTAGAAATGCTCCGGTTTTTTAAAAAACTGGATATCCTTCAAACTCAAATCCGGATTGATTTCTACAATCACAAAATCACGCACTTCCACCCCCTGATTTAACCCTATCACCACACGGTCAAATACTTCTCCGGCGAGGTAAAGTTTGCCATCTTTGGTATGCACGGCATCCCGGAAAAAGATAAAACCTTTCCCCTCAAATTTTCCATCTTTATTGCACTTGGCTACCTTGTTTACATCATTTTCCCAAGACAAGAGCTTGTATGTAAGGAGTTTACCGTTTTCATCCATTTTGCCGGTAAACAGCCCCAAACTATTGCCCTTCTCAATATTAGCCCCTTTTTCGTAATACTGTCCGGTTATCACAAAATGGCCCTCCGCGTCGGCATAGCCGTAGAACACCTGAGCGGTATATTTTTGATCAATCAGCGTTTCTTTATCAAATACCACACGACCCGTTTCCAGATTGATCGCTTGCAAGTATTTAGATGGTGTACTGTTTTCGGTAAAATAATTCAACAATATCTTACCATTATGTGCCAACGGGGCAGGCAGGTGTCCATCCCGATCCTTATCGTCTCTTTCACGCAGCCATGCCTTCTTCTGGGGATTATCTGGCAAGTACCGCATCTTATACCTCACCCCTCCCAAACCGGTGGTATTATAAAATACATACCCCAGGCTATCCAGGGTGTACACCTGGGGAGGCACTTGTTGTTTGTTGACATAGGAAAGGAAATACTCCTCTATCTCGCCAATTTTTTGAATATCCGTTGATATCTGGTTCAATTGCAAATCGTAGCGCCGGAACTCCAGGGTAACTTTGCCGGGATTGGATATTACGAACATGATGGAGTTCCCATTATACACCCCAAATTTCAACTCTGTTCGTTGATTCTCCACCAGTTTCTTTTCAGCCAGTTTATTCAAATTTTCATCCAACAGCACCAGTTTGAAATTGGCCATGTATTTTTCCTTGGCTTTATCGAGGTAATAAAAAGCAAAATACCCCCGCACAACGTCGCCCTGGTAAATGGGCGCCATTTCCTGGAGTCGGATTTCCGTTACGTCTTCAAAAGTCAGTTTTTGGGCGCTTAATCTGAATTGG
>JAEUUS010000187.1 GCA_016787545.1 Saprospiraceae bacterium | reverse complement strand
CCAAACACCACGATCAAAGCCCCCCACCCGAACATCAGAGGTTGAAGGAAAAAATATGGCATCATCGTCACCTGTACCGAAATCCATACCATCAGAGCCACTCCGCATACCAGCGAGAGCGTCCAGGCCCAATGCAGTTGCCGGAATGGGTTGAGCTGTTCGGCCAGGGGCCATCGAAACCTTTTCCAAAGGCCCAACCATGCTACCAGCGGCAGCACTCCCATAAAAAAGGTGAGCAAAAAGCCCGGAATCAGGTAAGTGCTAAAAGGGGAGTTGTTCAGTGCATCGGCGGGAAAACCTACACCTTTCCCACTTGGATCCAGGATCATGCTCCCACCAGGAGGCAGTGCGGCAATCCCCAACCCAAACAGTAGTGATTTGAGGATCCACAGACTCAATGGATGTGCTTTTTCGGAGATCTTTTCCATAAAAAAGAAATTTCTACAAAAGTGGCCATGCTGGCTAATGGTTAGCAATGACCGGGCTCATGGGATATGCTGATGAATGGCCCCTTGCATCCTACTTCTCCATTCTGTATTGGCTTAAGATCATACGTTTGATTGACCTGCGTCACATCAATTATTCTTTAATATCCTGAGGTTTGTACCATCATCAAATAAAATCAACAACATCATGAAACTATCCAATGCTATTCTGATTTTTCTGCTGACAATCATTGTTAGCAGCGCACAGGCCCAATTTACAGATCGGGGACGGTTCATGTTGGGATCTGCGGTTGGTTTCGCCACCAACTCTTCCAAAACTTCATTCGACAATTCGTCTTCAGAAGATTCGGAACCTAAAAACACCCAGTGGAACGTATCGCCTTATATAGGCTATTTCCTGTTCGACAACTTTACGCTGGGCATTGGTCTGGACTATACTTCCAGCAGTGAAACCCGTGCCGGTGAAGAAAAGACCAAGGACAGCGATTTGCTTTTTGGTCCATTTACCCGGTATTACATTCCATTTGGCGACAAGGCATTGTTTCTTCAAGGTAACTTTGGCTTTGGTAATTCCTCAGACAATCTTACCGTAAATGGCGCCAACCAGAACATCAACACCAATATTCTGGCATTTGGTGTGGGTCCAGGTTTCACTATTTTCTCCAATGATGGGATCGGACTGGAGGCTTTGGTAAAATACAATTATGCCAAAAGTCAGTTTGATCTGGATATCGCAGGTGTAAAAACCACTACTACTACCAAAACCAACCAGATTGCACTTTCACTTGGCATACAAGTGTATTTTGCCGGCTTGAAAAGATAATGGCAATTCCTCTTATAGTAAAGCGGCTGCGGTGCCAACGGGCATTGCAGTCGCTTTTTATTTAGGTTTTAGGGTGAAATTCTTTGTGATAGATATGCAATAAAAGCATAAATAATGCAATCAAAATGGGGCCAAAAACAAAACCGATGAACCCAAACAGTTGCAATCCTGCTACAACGCCGAACAAGGTGATCAGCGGATGGGTTTGATTGATCGTTTTTAGAAACCACATGCGGGCGATATTATCAACAGAGCCAACTACAATAAATCCATATAAAACAATCAATAAAGCTTTTGCTTCTGCTCCATTTGCCAATAGCATGAGGCTCAGCGGTATATACGCCAGCGAAACGCCTACCACTGGCATCATTCCGGAAACAAACGTAATGGCAAACCAGAGCCAGGGATCCGGGATATCTGCCAGCCAATAAATCAGAAAACCTGCCAACCCCTGAACCACACCCATCAGAGGTATTCCCAATGCGTTAGCCCAAACCATATCGTTCAGATGACGCCGCACATATAGTACATTTTCATGGCGCAGCGGCATCCACTCAAAAAAGGATTGTTCCATTTTTTTACCTTCTGTGAGCATGAACCACAGGATAAAATACATCACCACAAACAATCCTAAACCATTCACGGTTGCGCTCAAAACATGTTGAACCCGGTGAACGGCCCAATCGCTTAGGCTCTTCAGATTTTCGGGAGTTAACAAGGTGATTTGGTACTGGGCTTCAATTTTTCTAACAACGTTTTCGATGTTCAGCAGGAGTGTATCTGAGTTCTGAAAAAGAGCAATAATCCTGGAGCTCAACAAGGAGAATACCCAGTTAAACGGCAGTAGAATAATGATAAAGGATAACAGCATCAACACCCCAGATGCTGTTTTGGTGCCCCATTTCCACCGCTCAGTCAGGAAAAAAAGCGGAGTACGCAACAGTACATACAAAGTATAAGCGCCAAGCAAGGCAGGCACAAAAAAATACAAATTCCAAAACAAAACCCCGAAAATGCCGGCGATCAAAAGGATCAGAAAAACTTGCCGGATGGGTGTAGCAGGGAGTTGACTCATGCTGCGAAAGGTACGTCAAACATTTATTTTTACTCCCTGCAACCCCATAGATTCTACAGGATAAACTCCTTGAATCGTTCTTCAGCCGCTTTATCCAGGCCCTCCCGGTCATCTGGGTGGGCGATTTCGATCAATGCCTTTGCGCGCTCCCGCAGATTTTTTCCAAACAAGTAAGCCGAACCATATTCCGTAACCACGTAATGCACGTGCGCTCGTGTGGTGACCACTCCGGCGCCCGGCTTTAGCAATGGTACTATTCGCGGCACTCCTTTGGCCGTTCGTGAAGTCAGTGCAATAATAGGTTTACCTCCTTCTGATAAAGCGGCTCCGCGCATAAAGTCCATTTGCCCCCCTACCCCGGAGAAATGGTAGGTGCCAATGGAGTCAGCACAAACCTGGCCAGTTATATCAATTTCAATGGCGCTATTGATCGCAACAACCCGTTTATTACGCCGGATTACTGAAGTTTCGTTCACATAATCCACGTCCAGAAAAGCTACGGCCGGGTTGTCGTCAACAAAATCATACAACTTACGCGAACCCAAAGCAAATGCTGTCACGGTTTTGCCTGGGTGGATTTTTTTATACTTGTTGGTTACAACGCCTTTTTGCATCAACCCCACCAATCCATCGGAGAACATTTCTGTGTGTACGCCAAGATCCTTGTGTTGGTCCAGGCTTCGCAAAACAGCATCCGGAATGGAACCAATGCCCATCTGAAGGGTACTCCTGTCTTCAATCAGCGCAGCAACCTGTCTGCCAATTTGAATCTCAGCCTCCCCCACCGATTCGCCGAAATGGGCTTCATGCAACTCTGCCTCTTGATATACCATGGCATTAATTCGACTTATATGAATCATACCATCGCCATGGGTGCGCGGAACCCGGGGATTTACCTGGGCGATAACATATTTTGCTGCATTCACAGCAGAGCGCGCCACATCAACAGATACCCCGAGTGAGCAATAGCCATGTTTATCCGGTTCGGAAACCATGATCAGGGCCACATCCAACGGCATGATATTCCGTTTGAACAATTCAGGAATTTCACTGAGGAAAACAGGCACATAATCCGCCCTTCCGGAATTTACGGCTTCCCGAATACTAGCGGAAACAAACAAAGAATTGAAACGAAAATTTTGGTGAAACTCCGGTTTGTCCACCCAGGCATCGCCATACAAACTAATAGACACCAGTTCTACATCACGTAATCTGCAAGCCTGTTCAGAAAGTTTTTCAAGAAGGTGGGTAGGACTGCAAGCGCTGCCATGTACAAAAACCCGCTGCCCGGACTGGATAATTTTTAACGCCTCCTCGGCTGAAACATACGTCATTGGAAAAATACAAAATCCTGATAATGAATGATAAATGGCCTTTGGTTAAGCACATGCAAAGCTAAGTAACCATGTCATTCAAACCATCAGGATTATGTCAATATTCTAACCTTCGGAACAAAATAAAACCAGTTGGGCAGTCAGAACTTAAATTTTGTGAACCACAAAGTCACGGAGGACACAAAGCCATAATGACTTTGTGTTCTCCGTGACTTTGTGGTTCAACACCTCTTTTGGTTCAAGGTTAAATCCCAAAAATGTAATGCCAAGAAATCAAGGTCTTCAAAACATCAGGACCATGTCAATATTCTAACCTTCGGAGTAAAATAAAACCAGTTGGGCAGTCAGAACTTAAATTTTGTAAACCGCAAAGTCACGGAGGACACAAAGCCATAATGACTTTGTGTCCTCCGTGACTTTGTGGTTCAACACCTCTTTTGGTTCAAGGTTAAATCCCAAAAATGTCTGTCATCCCTTTCAAGGCAACCAAGGCGCCAATGCTCGTGAGCACATACATTGGCACTTCAAAATTGGCCCCGGATTGAAACATGATAAAGTTCAGCCCGAAACTGAATACCAATAGTCCAGCGCCACCTAGCATACATTTGAGACCTCGTTGAAAACGGCGTGCTTGTTTAGCTTTGGTTTCCAGATCAACCGTTGGCACGTCCTGATCCAATAAGGATTCAGTAGCTGAAAAATCATGATTTGTATTGAACGAGGGTTCCATTTTCGCAACTTTATTTGTGAAGCATAGAAATTACCATGCAACAATAAGGCGATTTTGCGATTCCCAAAAATTTATATTGATTTTTTATTTTTATGCCGGCTTTTATCATCCAACGCCGATACCTGCAGGAGACAACTGATGGCATTAAGCGTCTTCATTAACCTGCGGGAATTCAACCCAAAAGGTACTCCCTTCCTCTACCTTACTTTGAAAGCCAATATTTCCACCCATCATTTCTGCATAACGTTGAACGATATATAGCCCTAAACCAGTGCCCTGTGTGGTATTTGCTGCATTACTGGCACGGAAAAATCGGTCGAACAGGTGTTTTTGCTCCGCTTCAGGAATTCCCATACCGCGGTCTGTTACACTTATTCTAATCCTGTTATTTTTTAGGGAAGTCTCCACCATCACAGGCATTCCTTCTGAAGAGTATTTTATAGCGTTGGAAATCAGATTAATCAAAATATTTTTACCCAGGTTACAATCCATCATCACTTCTGGCTCACCCTCATGTTTATGTTCAAAAGTCTGGCCAGGCTTAAACAGGTTTTTTAACCCGTCATAAACCTCCTGCACACAAGAAATCAGATTTGCCTGTTCTGGTTTAACCGTCAATTTACCGTCTTCCAGTCGGCCGATAGACAAAAATTCTGTCAAAATAGAATTTAGCCCATTCACTGCATTTTTAATCCGGTCCGTATGTTTTTTTACATTGGTAAAATCCATCCTTTCGGCGTATTGTGCGGCCAGGCCTGCTGACGACAATACAGAGGTAAGGGGGGTACGGAATTCGTGTGAAGCCATACTCACAAACCGGCTTTTCAGTTCGCCGAGTTCACGTTCTTTATCCAGCGCTAAAGCCAGTTCGTTTTTTGCTGCTTCCAGTTCTGCAGTTCGGGCCAATACTTTTGACTCCAACCCTTCATTCAATTCCTGCAAAGCATCACTCAACAGCGCCAGCTCCTGTTTTTGCGCTAAAATGGAATTTTCATAACTCTTTCGGTAGGTGTTGTCTATCACAAAAGCCATGACAAATCGTTTTTCCTGGCTTTGAAAAGGGCTCAGGCTAACCTCCACCGGCAGTTCTGTACCGTCCTTCTTTTTACCAAATAACTCCAGCCCTATACCCATACTTCTGGCGTGAGGAGACTGGCTATATTGTTCTCTGGATGACTTGTGTTTTTCCGACAATCTGGTGGGTATCAAAACCTCTACCTTTTGGCCAATTAATTCGCCAGGGGCGTATCCAAAGAGTGCCTCCATGGAAGGGTTTACCATAACAATGGCTCCTGAATGATCAGCCAGGAGAATTCCACTGGTGGAATATTGAAAAAGGGCCTTGAATCGATCTTCCTGTTGTTGTTCCTGTTCTCTTAGGGTGATAAATCGCACAACAAAAAAAGCTGCTGCCCAAAAACTAATAACAGGAGGAAGACGCTCCAGAAACATTTGCTCTAAAGGCATTTCAACTGGTTTGACCACGCCACCAATGATGGTGAGTGTGGTTGTTACTACAGCAAGCAACAATACATCACTTTTTTCTTTAAAAGAAATAGCCAGGAAATGCGCCAATAAATAGGCAAATACAATATCAAACTGTGGTGGCAACAATAGATCGGCGATAAATACGCCTGCAACCAGCAACCAAATGAAACGCGTCCAGTTAGCAACAACTCTGAATGTATTCATAAGGGCTAAGGTAGGCAATAAGCTCGGTTATCGCCAACCCACATTTATCCTTTCAGAATTCTTCTGGCCGCATAATTGCTCAACCCCACACTAAATAGCACCATGGAAACTGAACTTATCGGCATCAAAACGGCCGCTACAAATGGAGACAACGTACCGCTCACCCCGAAACTCAGTCCAATAGCATTGTAGGTTAATGCCACTATATAGGAAAGATTGACAATTTTCACTCCGGTTTTAGCCAATTGAACCATTTGTGGCAGGCGTGAAAACTCTTCTGCGTGCAAAATTGCATCACAGGCCGGTGTAAAATTGTTGGTGTTCTCCGCCACAACAATGCCAAGTTCACTTTGACGCAAAGCACCCGCGTCATTCAGGCCATCGCCGAGCATCATTACTTTTTGGCCATGCCGCTGCAGGTTTTTAACAAAATCCAACTTGTCCTGCGGACTACGGTTGAACATCATGGAATCCTTATTGGGGAAAAAGTATGCAAGTGCAGCAGCTTCACGATCCTGATCGCCAGATACCAAAAACAACTCTGCGGGTTTGGCTTCTGACTTCTGATTGCTTTCATCACGGAAATAGGAAAGCACTTCAGCCAGTCCTTCCCGGTACCGGTTTTTAACTTCATAATGACCAAGGCAAACATCATCCACAGACACATAAACCGCACCGTTTAAGCCTTTACCAGCATCAGTCGCCTTATCAAAGCCGACAAATTCCCGGGAACCGATTTTCCATTCACGACCTTTTACCTTGCCATGAATTCCCAGGCCCGGTATTTCCTCATAAGATTCCGGACTTTCTATCGGCGCCTCCTGCAACGTTTCGTAAATTTTGCGACTTAAAGGGTGCGAAGAATGACGAACCAAGGAACGAATGGCCATTTTTTCTGCCATATCCAGGCCATTTCCTATAAATCGCATTTCCTGCTGTGCTACATTGGTTATAGTTCCGGTTTTATCGAATACGACTGCACTGATTTCAGAAAAAGTTTCAACAACGCGGATGTTTTTCAAATAAAAACGGTGACGTCCCATAATGCGCTGGATATTTCCCAATGTAAATGGGATGGATAAGGCCACATTGCAGGGGCAAGCCACAATCATTACCGCTGTAAAGGAATTAACTGCCGTCACAACATCCCCTTGCATTCCCCACCAATATAATACCCCGCCGCCGCCAAAGGCCAGAATCAGATACGTAAAATATCTGCCAGCAGCATCAGCCAATTGGGTCACCTGTCCTTTGGCATTCGTTTTGAATGCTTCGTTGTTCCACAATTTTGTGAGGTGACTTTGTGCAACACGCCGGGTTAAGGCGATTTCAATGCTTTCACCAGTTTGTTTTCCACCGGCAAATATGCGTTCGCCATTGTGGACCAATACCGGTTCAGCTTCCCCGGTAACAAAACTGTAATCTACCCGGGCAGATCCCTTGAGCAAAATGCCATCAGCAGGAATAACCTCCTGACTCCGAACCAAAATAATATCGCCGGGAACCAGTCTGCTTACCGGAACCGTAGTTTCTGCATCACCATTGCGTACCGTGGCAGCTACCGGGAAATACGATTTATAATCACGCTCAAACGACAACTGGTGCCAAACATGTTGCTGGAACCACTTACCAATAAGCATTAAAAAGGTCAACCCTGCAAAAGAATCCAAATATCCGGCGCCGGTGTGCGTCAGGATTTCATAAACACTTCGGCCAAACAAGGATATAAAGGCCAGACAAAGCGGCACATCAATGTTCAACTGTTTATTGCGCAAGCCCTGCCAGGCAGAGATGAAGTAATCTCTTTCGCTGTACAAAAGCACCGGCAAGGAAATCAGCAAACTCAAATACCCAAACACTTCGGAAAACCAGGGATCCTGCTCCCTGCTCATGCCCACATATTCCGGAAAACTGAATAACATCACATTGCCGAAGGCAAATCCTGCAATCGCCAATTGATACGCCAGCTTCCGACTCATGGTTGGCGGTTTTTGTCCGTCAACATCCCCCAAATTGATATCCGGCTCATAACCGATGGATGCCAGCAAAGTAGCTAATTTACGCAAGGAAGTTTGCTCCGGATTAAATTGGATAGTGGATGTTTTTTTCAGGAAATTAACCCTTGAATGGGTAACGCCAGCATCGAGTTTATACAAATTCTCCAACAGCCAAATGCAGGACACACAGTGCATATTGGGCAAATAAAACGTCACCTGAGCGGTTTGTTTGCTTTCAAATTCCAGCAGTTTTTCCCGAATTTCCGGGTCATCCAGATAAGCGTAGTTTTTGGAAATTTTTCTGCTTTTCAGGCTTTGGCCCGGGTTTTTATCCAGATCATAGTACTCACAAAGGTTGTGGGTATTCAAAATTTCATACACCATCTGACACCCCTGACAACAGAAATACTTGTCTTCAATGTGCAAGCGATCATCCGGACAAGTTTCCTGACAATGGAAACATTGGAGTGTACCCGGGGCAGGAGTTTTTGGCTGTAACAAAACGGATGAAGCAGACATAGCGCAAGAAATTTATGGGCACAAAAATCAAGCGATTCGCATCCAGTAGTAAGTGACGACCATCAGGCTCTTTGGTGATGCTGGTCACTTTACTTAAAATTCGATGGAAATCAGACTCGGGGGTGACCAAAGTCATGTCAAGTTTTAAAAAACAACCTGCACCTTTGCCACAGACAAATCTGCTCGATTATGCAATTAGATATCACACCTGACAAAACCATCGGAGCACTGCAAACAGCGTTTTCTGAAACGTTTGCAGGGTTAAAGATTGCGTTTTTCAGCAAACCTCATGGTGAACACAAGGGTAGTGCCGCTAAATTCCTGATTCAGGACAAAAACATGTCGCTGGCTCAGTTATCCCCTGATATCAAGTCTGGCGCCATTCAGGTGTTTCCTGAGTTGGTGGTTTGGCAACTTGAAAAGCAATTTGAAGAAGGTTTTGGGTTGCATGTTCAGGTTTTTAGAAAATCCGGTCGAACCTGGTTGGAGACTTCCGTTTCAGATAATCTTACACTGGCAGAACAGCAGGCAAAAGCTGCTGCCAGCGAATACATCCATCAGGAGTTTGTAGATCCGATGGATTATCGTGAACAAGATTAAACACAGCCATGAAAACCATACTCGTTCCAACCGATTTCTCAAAATGCGCAAATAATGCGATGATGTACGCGCTGGAGATCGCCTCTCGTACAGGACAGTCCATTACCGTGTTATATGTTGTTTACCCAAATGAGGGTGTAGACAATAATATGTATGATGCCTTTTTTGTAGACAATTATGTGCAGCAACGATTGGAAGGAATGGAGAAATGGGTGAAACGATTTACCCGTAGCCCCCATGTCAGCAAGGTTGAAATTAAGTTGGAGTGCCGGATTGGCTTTCCGGTTAGCACGATTACCCAAACTTCAAATGAATTAAATGCTGGCATGATTGTGATGGGCACCACCGGCGCCTCAGGATTGCGTGGTGTATTGCTGGGCAGTATCGCCGGAGGTGTAATCAGTTCCAGTAAGATTCCGGTTTTTGTGGTGCCGATTAAGGCTGTTTTTCGCAACAATGCCAGGTTTGCATTGGCCACCGACTTTCGCTTTACCCTCGGAGCCGGGGCGCTTCAGACACTGAAAAACATGCTTAATATACAGCATACAGGACTCAATATCGTGCATGTATTGACAGACCAGCACCAAAAGCCGGATATGCGGCACCAAAACGCGTTGAGCGAAAAACTGGATACCATACCACACGATTTTCATTACCTGCATGATAAAAACATAGTGCAGGCTATCCATAATTTCCTGGAATCCACCAATTGCAACGGACTAGTGGCAGTGGCACACGAACATTCCCTGCTCCACACGTTGTTTTCCAAAAGCATATCCAGGTCGTTGGCACATCATACTACGGTTCCCATTTTGGTGTTACACGATCATTAGCAGTCATGTTCAGCATGACTAACTGATAAGGAAAGATTGTAATTTGAGCTAGATTGTTTTTTTACCCGGTATCAGCCTCATGGTTGTGCCGGGTTTTTTCATTAGATTTCCTGCGAAAGTGGTTTGGGAGCAGGAAGTTTTTTGTGGAATCATAGAAAACACAACAAATCGGCTATGTTTGCGCCCCAATTCAAAAATTTTATCCAAGTCATGCAGCAGCCTGTAGTTATTTGTTTCGGTGAAGTGTTGTGGGACCTTTTACCTGGCGGTAAAATGGCCGGAGGAGCCCCCATGAATGTGGCATACCAAACCAACAACCTGGGCATGAGCTCCAGAATGATCAGCCGGGTGGGTAATGATGCCCTCGGAGAAGAACTCATAGCATTTTTACAGGAAAAAGGGATCTCTACCGAGCATGTGCAAAGGGATTTCCAACTCCCGACCGGAACCGTAAATGTTCACCTGGATAATATGGGAATACCCAGCTATGAGATTGTGCAGCCGGCTGCCTGGGATGCCATTGAGCAAACGGATGCTATGGAAACAATGGTCCGCAACGCAGATGCATTGGTATTTGGAAGCCTGTCCTGCCGGAATGAAAAAACCAGAAATACATTACTTAACTTATTGGAACTGGCGCCATTGAAGGTGTTTGATATAAATCTTCGGGAGCCGTTTTATTCCAAAGAAATGTTGGAAAATTTACTTCCAAAAGCCAGTATTGTGAAGGTAAATGATATTGAATTGGGTATCCTTTCCGCCTGGTATGGCTTCATGGGTTCAGAACAGGAACAAATGACGCAATTAAAAAGCCTTTTCGGGTTTGCGGTATTAATCGTCACCCGGGGCGCTTCAGGCGCTGCTTGTTTGAGTGATACGGGTTATGCTGAAGTTCCGGGCGTAAACGTCAAGGTTCAGGACACCGTTGGTTCGGGAGATGCCTTTCTGTCCGGTTTTTTATACCAGTATTTTAACGGAAAGGCGTCTGCGGATTGTCTTCGTTTTGCCAATGCATTAGGCGCCCTCACCGCCACCAAGGCCGGTGGTACTCCTGCTATTACAAGAGCAGAATTGGAAGAGCTGATGTAAATTCAGGCATATTGGCCTAATTCGTGCAGACAATTCTTCAGACTTACCCGCCAGTGCGGAATCTCCAATCCAAAGGCTGCTTTGATTTTGCTTTTATCCAACACACTGAAAGGAGGGCGTTGTGCCGGAGTGGGATACTCCCTGGTGGCAATTGGTTCCACTTTGCAAGGCAATTTACTGTATTCGAATACTGCACTGGCCAAATCGTACCAACTGGCCACCCCTTCATTGGCATAATGCCAAATTCCGGATAAGTTGGCTAAGGCTACTTCCCGGTTTTGTACTAACTGGTAAATATGAAGTACGGTATTGGCCAAATCCGGCGCATAGGTTGGCGAACCGATTTGGTCTGCAACCACTTTTACAAGATCCCGTTCAGCACCAAGTCGCAACATGGTTTTGACGAAATTGTGGCCAAATTCCGAATACACCCAGGAAGTACGAAGAATCATTGTACGGTCGGGATTAGCCTTCAGAGCAGCCCTTTCGCCGGCCATTTTTGTTTGGGCATATATACCCTTTGGGCTTACGGTGTCGGTTTCCTGAAAGGGTGTATTTTGTTTGGTGTGATACACATAATCGGTGCTGAAATGGATCAGCGGGAGCTGATGTTCTGCACATATACGGGCCAGATTCTTCACGCCTATTCTGTTCACCTGATCAGCCTTTTGGGGTTCACTTTCAGCTTTATCCACCGCTGTATAGGCGGCACAGTTTACGATCCATAAAGTCTCCGTATCAGCACGCAAAGTTTGGATGGTTTTGCGAAGTGCGGCATATTGCGTGATATCCAGTTCGGTGGCATTTTTGAAAATGAACGGAATGTTCGGAAATTGCGCCGACACTTTTTGAAAACACTGGCCAAGCTGGCCATTTGCACCTGTAACAAGAATCATAATTAGGATTTGCCCTGCAAAGGTAAAGGTATATGCTGCTTTCCTTGCCCGTTTCTCCGCTTCAAAAAATTGTGCACCATCCCGGGCGCGAACAGGGCATCCATTTATTTGTGAAACGAGATGATCTGTTGCATCCTCAAATTCAGGGCAGTAAAGCCCGAAAACTGGCGCCAGTGCTGGCAATCGTAAAGGAGCAATACCCTGACGGACTACTCACTTTTGGAGGAGCGTTTTCCAATCACCTACATGCAGTGGCCGTGGCAGGCCGGATTTTCCAAATCCCAACCCTGGGTATTCTACGCGGAGCCTATGTCGACATGGAAAACCCCACGCTTAAGATCTGCCAGGAGAATGGTATGAAATTGATTCCTGTGCGCAAAACCGACTACAAAGACCGCAAGCAAAACGATTATCAATATTGGGCAGAAGCGTTTCCCAGGATGTATATTTTACCGGAAGGCGGGAACACAATTGCAGGTGTGGAGCAATGTATGCACATAACCCAGGAAATTTTGGCTCAATTGCCTGAAGAAATCCCCGGCAAATCATTGCACATCTGCACGCCAGCCGGAACGGGCTGTACAGCGGCCGGGATTGCTGCAGGTATGCCTCCGACCAAAGGAACTACCTGGATATTCCCGGTGAGTGAGGATGGTCTGGATGTATCAACCATCATGCGTTTACTGCCAAAAGGCATGGAAGAGTTGCCTGCTATTCAATGGATGCCGGATTATATGTTTGGAGGGTTTGCCCGATGGAACCAGGAGGTAGTGGATTTCTCCACCGAATTTCACCAACAAACCGGCATTATGCCAGATCCGGTGTATACCGGCAAAATGCTGTTTGGCATCTTTGATTTGTTGGCAAAAGGAGCCTTTGAAGAAGGATCAACGGTTGTTGCATTACATACAGGTGGTCAACAAGGTTGGGACGGTTTCAGGGAAAGATTTGGTGCGAGAATCCTTGTTTAAGTTTTACCTGTAAAAACCTTCAAACATTTAACAAAATTTCACCCAAGTATTTGTTTTAAACATTTGGGTCGCTTTTTTGAGAATACGGCAGATTGTGCCTTTTTTTTACCAAGTGGAAGATTTCACGAGAATACGGCTATATATATGTTAAAGTTTCACATTCAAAAAGTTTTATCTTTTTTTTGAAACCTAAACAAATTTTAAAACAAAAGCGATTAACTTTGAGCATTAAAACCCTTTCAAAAAAACTTTTACACTGTGGAAAATTAACCTGGACTTAACCTTAAAAATCCCAAATGTGAATTTTTTAATGGTCGTAAAACGGATGATGTTTTGAGCTAAAGTCATGCATATCAAGCATTAACCATTTGAAATCGGTCTCCCCCTTGCAGTGTTAATAACTAAATCCCTATGTGGATAAACCCATACGTTTTCCACTTTATCCACATCTCCATCCGGGGTTTTCCACATAAAACTTGCCACACGGAATGTTTCAAAATGGGAAATCAAGCGCGATGAGGTAGGTTTGCACTCCGGTTTCTATATAAAAGCCCATGAACGAATCCAATAACTTTTCGCAAGGCAATCAACAAGGCGGACAAGATCGCCGTCGTCGTAACCAATCCAATCAGGAAGGGTTATCCAATTTCGTTTTTGGAAAGGTTCAGCCACAGGCTACCCCCTTGGAAGAAGCCGTTTTGGGTGCGCTTATGCTTGACCGGGAAGCTTTGCCTCTGGTAATGGATATTTTACGTCCGGAAAGCTTTTACCTGGAAGGGCACCAGCATATTTACCGCGCTGTTATCCGGCTATTTGAACGTTCCAACCCGGTAGATTTGCTCACAGTTACCGAGGAATTGAAAAAAGCGGGCGAACTCGATAAAATTGGAGGCGGCTATTACCTCGTTGAGCTAACCAACCGCGTTGCATCGGCAGCTAACATCGAATACCACGCGCGGATTATTGCCCAAAAACACATTCAAAGAGAACTCATCACCGTAAGTACACGCACCATCCGCGATGCTTATGAGGACACCACAGATGTTTTTAACCTGCTCGATGAAGCTGAAAAAGGACTCTTCGCGATCACTCAGAACAACCTGAGCAGATCCTATGAGAGCATGGGAACCCTGAGCAGTAAAGTGCTCAGGCAAATTGAAGAACTTTCCAAAAAAGGCGACGGACTAACCGGGGTGCCAACCGGTTTTACAGACCTCGACCGACTTACTTCCGGCTGGCAACCTTCGGATTTAATCATTTTGGCAGCCAGGCCGGGCATGGGAAAATGCCTTGCCAAAGGCACTAAAGTATTAATGTATGATGGTTCTCTTCGCTGTGTGGAAGATTTACGTCCAGGGGAATGGCTGATGGGAGATGACTCCTGCCCTCGCACCGTTCTTTCTACCATCCAAGGAAGAGAAATGATGTATTGGGTGCGCCAAAACAAAGGAATAGATTATCGGGTTAACGAAAGCCATATTCTTTCTCTTAAACGCAGTCGAACAGAAGGTCCTTACAAGTCTGGAGACACCTTAAACATCTCTGTCAAGGAGTATATAAGTAAATCCGACAAGTTTAAATCCAATTATAAAGGCTATAAGGTAGCCGTTGAGTTTCCTGCAAAGGCAGTAAAGGTTCATCCTTACTTTCTGGGACTTTGGTTGGGAGACGGTACCAGCAGCAACAGTACCATCACTACCAACGATACGGAGGTAGTAGATTTCTTACACAGCTATTCCAGGGACCTTGGATTGACACTTACTTCCCGTAAGCTACAGCCTGGGAAATGTCCTCAATATACCATAGCCAATGATCGGAAGCATGCCATGGGATATTCGCTGCATGGCATGTTAAAGGAAATTGGCGTGCTCCAACACAAGCATATACCTGCCCCATACCTGATCAATAATACTGCAAACCGCCTGGATTTATTGGCCGGGTTGATTGACAGTGATGGGCATTATCTTTCACAGTCAAATGGCTTTGAAATTACCCAAAAAGAGGAGTCACTGGCACAGCAGATCAAATTCCTTTGTGATTCCTTAGGATTTCGAACCTCCATCGCGAAAAAAAAGGCTCAAATAGCTTCAATAGGCTACGAAACTTCTGTTTGGCGCGTTCGTATCTATGGGGATATTGAACGAATTCCGGTTCGAATTAAAAGAAAACAGCCAAACCCATGGAAAAGTCGCGTGAACTGGCAAGTTACCGGCATCAAGGTTGAACCTGATGGTATTGACGATTATTATGGTTTCGAACTGGATGGTAATGGGCTATTCCTGCTGGAAGATATGACCGTTACCCATAACACGTCAATGGTGTTGGCTGTAGCCCTGAATGCAGCCCGCGATTTCAACAAAGGCGTGGCATTATTCTCCTTGGAGATGGCTTCCACCCAGCTTGTGCAACGTCTGATTTCCATGGAATCCGAAATCCCGGCCACCAAGTTCCG
>JAEUUS010000117.1 GCA_016787545.1 Saprospiraceae bacterium | reverse complement strand
GCGACTAAAATAATAGTTGATAAACCCTTCTTCAACCATCTGTGCCAGCAAACTTTGAATACTGGAGTAGTCGAACTTGGGATTTATCTCCATTGCGAACTCATTGTCTTTTACTATTCGACCGTTGTCTTCCTTGTCCTGGTCGGTTTTTTGCCAAAGCGCGTACAAGGTACTTACAGCGTTATGGCTGGCTAATCCCTGCATTTTGAGGTACACAGAAGGATCATAATAATTACTGCTTTCAAATTCAACTTTCTTGGCAACGCCTTTAATACCTGTATGTCCACCAATCTCCAGAGAGTCGGCATTCAAGTGCCAGCTCACTTTATCGGTATTCAGGTTCATGTTGTAAAAAGAAGAGTAGAATGGATTTCGGGAAGAGCCTTTTTCTCCGCGCATTAGGGTAATAACCTGCTTTGGAATATCAATCCTAAAATCGGCCGCGGGGTGAAAGAGAGAGTCTGTATCCATAAAAAGTTTGGCGTCCACATTCTCTGCTACTACACTCACGCCTCTTCTGATGATAAACAGTTCTGCCTTACCGTGGAAAATTTTTTGCCTTTTTTTATTATAAACCGTCATCTGTGCAGGTTCTGATCCTGTGCCAAAACCATACAAGGAATTACCAGCCAGTCTGAATCCGCCCAGGTATTCAATATTGTCACCGATGCGATTGATTTTCAATACTTTTTCAAAAGATTGGAAACGAGGAAACTGAAAATTTTGAAGCGAGTCGGCCTTAGTAGATTCCGACTTAGACCGTACCACAATGTTGTTTTCAAAACTACCTTTAATTCCATCCTTAAAATAAAGCGGATAATATAGCGTAGCTGTATCGCAGGCAAACAATGGTTTTTGCACCTCCACTTTGTATTTGGTCAGGATAGCATAAATACTGGAATCCATTCCCGCCTCTGCCCATGATACTTTACCTCCTTCACCAAACCATAATTGTTGATATGGGCGGTAGTAGCCGGAGGTTTTTGCAATGGTTACGGAGTCCGTTTTTCGGGTACCAATCAAGGTTACATCCTTGCACACCAGACTTGGCTCGCGGTCGCTGTAGGCAAATTCATAGGTTCCTCCTTTAATTTTCCAGGTAGTGGAGCCACCTTCTCCGGTTTTGATTGCCTTTTGTTCCATAAAATCTACTGAAAACTCTAACAGGAGGCCGGCAGGTTTAGCCCGCCCCTTTTCCAGGCCGGCAAACGATTCCTCCACAAAAGAGTGCCAGCGACGGAACATCGTGGTATCCGGGTTGTTTTTAGCAGCAACAATTGCGTTGATGTAATTTTTAAAATAGGGGAATGAAGAAAGATTTTGACTTCCCATCATATTGGAAACGGAAATGATTCGTTTCATTTCCCATTCCGGAAAACCGCCGGCTTTATGCATTTTCCGAAAAACGGCAAACGACTCTTCCATATCCGGGCGTTTGGAAAGCGTCATGAATTCGCCCAGTTTTTCTATGAATTCATTGGAATTATCCGGGAATTTTTGCTGTGTTTGACTGTAAATCAAGTTTGTGGAGAGGAAGCACCACAGAAGTAAAGCCAGGCGGAAATGGCTGCGGGAAACAGAGTATTGCATGGGATGTTGAAGGATGAGCTAAAGAGATGAACGTTAAACGCTCTGTATCGAAAATTTGGTGTGAAGATATGGCAGGAATGATTGAGTGTGTGAATCAGTGGATACCTGCGCTAAACCATTTTAACATATGAAAAATTCAGTTGCTTTTTTGTTTCTTCTTTTTGTTTGCCGTTTAGGCGCCCAGGAGGATTTTGAGGCCCTGGATGCCCGGAGCCGGGCATTCGAAAAAGCCGGCTTCCAAACTCCGGAAGCACTGGCTGCCGCTATTTGCAAGGATGTTAAAACAGAGCAGGAGAAAGCAAGGGCTATTTTCACCTGGATTGCTGAGCATATCAGGTATCAGAAAGTGTCAGACCCTGCAGCCCAGACTAAAAAAGAATATTATGATCGCCGGGTGAAACAAGTATATCGCAGTGGCAGAGGTGTATGTATGGATTATTCGCTGCTCTATCAACGTATGGCCCAGGCTGTTGGGTTGAGGTGCGAAATAATAGAAGGCCATGCTAAAACTTTTTCCGGTAGTTGGGAAAGCCATGCCTGGAATGCTGTTTACCTGGAAGAGAATTGGGTGCTTTTAGATGCAACATGGGGCGCCGGGTATCGAGATGAAGAGGGGGATTTTGTACCTGAATTTCAGCCAGGATATTTTGCAACTGCCCCCCGGATTTTCCTGCTCAACCACTTTCCTGACCAACCAAAATGGCAGTTGATGGAAGAACCCATTGACGTCGCCACATTCAAAAAACTCAGTCATTATGCATACGGCAACCTGAAGAATGGCATTCAGGATGCTATCATGGAGAGAGCTTCCGGTGGACTTGTCTCCCTGAAAATGAACATTAGGAATCCGCCAACATATTTGTATGTTCACATGAGCGGAAAGGACTTATCTGTAAACCGCAAAGACCGGGATGGCTGGACCACATTAACCTTTAAACCAACCGCTGCGCAAAAATTTGAGATCTGGGGTGGGGAAAAAAGGGGGCAAAAAATCCATCTTACTTTGATGGGACAGTTTAATCTGTGATTATATTTTGGCTGAAATAAGCCTGTTCAATTGACCAGTCAATGTCCGGGAACTCTTGCTTAACTAATTGAATTCGTTCTAATTGTGCCACCAGAAATGCTTGATGTTCGGCGGTATGTACATGAAAAGGCCGGTGATGCATAGCCGATTTTATTTTCATAACCCGTTCATTCAGCTGTTGGGTTGATTCACTGAAATAAGCATTTGAGAATTGCTTCCAAATATAGTCAACAGCAAGTGTTGAAGGATGCACCATATCCTTGTCATAAAATCTGTAATCCCTAAGATCATCCATTAAGAGTTCATACGCAGGAAAATAATGAACGAAGGGCAGTTGTTGACAGATAGCTTCACAAGCAAGCAGCAATACGGCTTTGCTACGTTGATTTTCAATCAAACCTTGGCGCAAATGCCGCACCGGACTAACCGTGAGCAGCACTTTTTTCCCGGACCAGTTTTCCAGGATAGGCATCCATAATCCTACCATTTCCTCCACATTCATTCTCCTTTGTTCAAATAAGGAGGCCGGCATTTTGTGATTATTGGCTACTACCCTACCCTCAGATTTTAGCACCGACAAATCTGCAGTGCCGAAAGTAAGTATCAGGCAATCTGATTTTTGCACAAATTCAGTTGCCTCGTTGTAGGCCCTTTTCATGCCATCCAGGGTTTCTTTTTGTGTGGGCGCCGAAAACCGGCTATGATACGCCCAACTGTGCCAAAGTCCCTGGTGTTCAAATAATTGGGAATCGTCCGGAGAAAGTTTTCCCGACCTTAAGCCATCCAAACTCTCAGCAAGTGAGACTGGATTATACACAATACCATTTGGATTCAGCAAGGTTTTGAATTTGCAATCTGAAAGTCGCTGGCCGATTTGCTCTGTAAAGCAGGAGCCCATCAGCAAAATTTTATCCGTATGATTCAGCGTTAATGAAGAAAACGGGACAGAAATTTCAGTTCGGAATGTTTGCATAATCTCCGCAAAAATAACCTGTTACAACCTGCGCTTTACTTTCCCGGCAAACTTTCTACTTTTGCCTGCTTTCTTAACCATTCCATGAGCTTTCTTTCTAAAATTTTTGGGAATCATTCCAGGCCGGAACAACCAGATATTCCTTTTGGCCGGTTTTCTGATGCGTACAAATCAGCGGAACAGCATCAGGCATTTGACCGCTCTTTGGAAGCATTTGAACAAGGTGAACCATTGGTTGCTTACCGCGAGTTGTTGTATTATTTGATTGATGAAAGCGCCAAACAGCCTAACATCCATTGGGAAGAGAAAGACGGGGCACTCCATTTTGAATTATTTCAAGGTTCGCAATGCATTACCGGAATTGCTGACAAGCATTCGGTAAAAGTGGAAAGTCGTGTTGCTAAAGCCAATGATCTGAACGTTGGATTTATGCGTCGGTTAATGGAGGCTAACTTCCACCTGAAATTCAGCAGGTTTGCCCTGGATGCCGACAATAATTTGTGCATCGTTTTCGATTCCAAGACACTTGATGGATCACCGTTAAAAGTGTTACACGCTGTGCGTGAATTAGCTATCCATGCCGACAAGCAGGATGATTTATTACTGGGTGAATTTACACAGGCCCTTAGTCCATCTGATGGCAGGCAGTTGGAAGCCATTCCTGATTCAGAGAAAGAAGTAAAGTATCAATATATCCAGCGATCCATAGAAGCGGTTTTTGCGGAAATGGAAAAAGGGAAGCCCGATCCCAACACCTATCCGGGCACCTATGCATATCTATTTCTGGCATTGACTTTCCGGTTAGATTATCTGATTAAACCGGAGGGTTTTATGATGGATCTACTCGAACGCGTTTATGCCGCATATTTCACCAAGAACAATCTGACCCCGCAGGTTAAACTTCAGCAGATGAAACGGGAATTTCAATCCTTGCTGGATCGGCCTAAGGAGGCCTTTTTTGCTGAAATGTATCGGACGCAAAGCACGTTTGGCGCTAATCCGGCAGTTCCTCATGGTACGGTGGCCAGTTTTGTGGAAGGAGAACTTGCAAACATGGAATGGCCACTCCAGGAAGGTCATGATACCTTAGCCTTGGCTATACCGCAATATATTGCAGGGTTTATTTTGTTTCATCAAGCCCCACCTAAGCCGGATCGGGCATTTCTGCATTTATTTTTCCAGATTACGGAAAGTCAATTTTTCCGCGAATTAGGATTTGACATTCCATTTACAGACCAGGACGGTCGGTTGCAGAAACCCGATATTTTAAAAGAGATTAAACGGCTTACTGAACAATATCGACTAGAGTATCCCAACTTACGCCCGGATACCAATGGTTTAAATTTTGCCTCTCCGACCTTGTTTGCAAAATCTTATTTATTGATGGTCAAGGGATTGGATGTAACAAAGGAGCATGGCGATTAGCAAAGGGCTTATAAACAAAAAAGCCGCCCTTAAGAGGCGGCTCTTCGTTCCTTTTGCTGACAATAAATTCAATCAATTAGGATTGAATCCATAGTTGGACATGATTCTGTCTTTCAATTCTTTTCTGGCGAAGAATATCCGGCTTTTTACCGTTCCAAGTGGCAGACTCAGTTCGTCGGCAATTTCCTGATATTTGAACCCTTCGAAATGCATGGTAAAAGGAATCCGGATACTATCATCCAGATTGTCCACCATGGCATTCAACTCTTTTAGCAAAATGGTACCCTCTGCTGCATTTGCGGCGGAATGGCTAAAAGAATTGAGGTAGAATTGATTTTCGGTGTTATCTAACACCGTGTTAGCCTTTACTTTTTTCCGGTAATTGTTGATGAAGATGTTCTTCATTATGGTGAACATCCACGCCTTGAAATTTGTGTCGGGCTGAAATTTGTCGCGGTTATACAACGCGCGATAGGTAGTTTCCTGATACAGATCCTTGGCATCCTCCACGTTCTTCGTCAAGTTATAGGCGAAGGAGTGCAACATGCTCGTCAGAGTGCTCAGCTTGCTATTGAATTCTATACTGGTCATG
>JAEUUS010000080.1 GCA_016787545.1 Saprospiraceae bacterium | reverse complement strand
CAACAAACACTTGCAAAAAAATAGGCAGGAACTATGTCCTGCCTAAGCTGCATAACCAAATCATTGGTTTGCTTTTCTGAAGGCAAATATACTAAAATAATTTGTCAAAGAACTTGTTTCTGAACACAGCACCTTAGTGGTAAAACCCAACCTGACTTTAAACCCCAATCAAACGCTCCTCAAAACCTTTTCGGGTTAGCCACTTCCATCCGTCAATTTATCTATGTCGTTGTTCCAGTAACCTTCAAAGTACTGGATGGCGCGTTCTATTTGCGGAGTAGTGTGCATATGAATGGGCGTTTCCGGATGTTGATGATTGAACAATTGCAGGTACTGCTGATAATGCCGGTAAGCGGTGGTGCATTTACCGGCCCATTTTAGGAGAGCGGCGGAATTGTTGATCAGTGCCTGGATGTGACTTTTTTTATTGCGGAACAAAGCCCATCCACTGAGCCCTTCCATCGCTGGAATGCCAAGGATTAATTCTATGACCGCCAAAATCGGAACAATAATCAGGTCGTATTCGCCGGGATGGCTATTGCATTGTGTGAGCAGCAATACAAAAGTCAGGTAAACGATGCTGATAATCACAAAACCGGCCAGCCAGCCACGATTTAAATGAACTTTACCCGGAGCAACAGGATCTCTTTTGGGCTGGATATTCAAAAAACAATACCCCGCCCACAAACTGCAGCCAATCGGGGCAATTCCTGCCAGCAAACAGAGCAGGTTGTACCAGAACTTGCCATTTTCCACATCCTCAAAAAATGCGGCATCCAGCATATTGTACAGAAACATAGACTGTACCAGGCCTGCTGCAAAATAGAACGGGATGGCAGCATGATGCGCAAAACGTTTTGCGTCGTCAAGCATCAACAAATGGTGGTTTCTTTGATCGAAGTCTTTATGCGCTTTTACAAGCATTGTTCGCTTAACCAGCGCTTGAAAGAATTCGGCGGCCGCATTTTCCGCTTTTTTATAGGAGTCCTCAACCATAGTGAGGTTTGTATGAATAGTAGTCATGATTGCAGGAAATTTAAAATGCACGTTGAAGATGTTGAAAGGATGGAAGTACCATTGGGCGTTGTCCCGGAAAAAGTTGTTCAAAATCTACCGTGGGGTGTTGTCCAATGATAACCAGTTGAATACCTGGCGGCAAATGAATTGGTTGAGCGGTTTCCTGTACGTATGGTATTAGATCCTGCACCAGATCGCTAGCCAGTACTACTATGACTTTGTTTGATTTATTGACAGCATTTTGGGCTGCAATGTTTACCCATTTCAAGGCATTATTCACATCTGAGCTGTCGCACCGCGGAGCCATCACATACTTGCGCTGAAGGGTATCCAGTACCGGTGTTAGCAACTGGTAAGCCTGGGCCAGACGGATTTGGTTTTCCTCCTTGTTACGTCGGTTTTTGATGAAATTATCCGACCCTGGCAAGGTTTTAACCTGGAGGAGTCCGGAATAATATACCGTTTGCTTGTAGCTGTTGTTCTTCACAGCTACAGCACTCAATTCCAGCCCATGTACTAAAAATGGCGAAAGAAACTTCCGCAATGTGCCGGTATCCGGGCGGATAAACAGATCTGATAGGGAGTCATCGGTGAGCAGGATAACAGACACCGCCGTTTCAATTGCAACCTGGGGTTCTTCCTGTTCGTTCATACAGGATGGAACCGCCAGGGCCATCAGTAGGAGAAGGAGTAAGTAACGCATATTGAACAGAATTTGCGCGTCTGCCCGGTATGTGAACACCAGGCAGACGCCGGTGAAACATTAGTTTGAAAATTTCACTTCCCGCAGAAGGAGGAAGCGGCTGGAGGGGTCGGAATAAACAATCTCGAACTGAAATACACCGCTGGATACGGGTGTGTGTGTTTCCCACAATCGATGGGAAATAGCTTTAATCGTTTCGTCCGATTCGCGGCTTTGGATCAAAAAAACGCATCTGCCTCCAACAAAAACCGGGGCGATAGCAATGCCGTCGGAAAGCATTACATATTTGCCCTGATATTCACCAGGACGAGTCAGCAGATCGTTGACCTTCACTAATGAAGGCGCTTGGTTCGGTGCAGTGGGCATGGCATAGAAGTAGGAGTACCCGACTCCGAATGTCAACCCCACTACCAGAAGAAAAAGAAATTTCATAGTGAAAACTTTTAGGTTAACATTTTGTGAACGGTACAAATGTCTGGTACATCTCACGGACGCGCGGGAATACTGCCTTGCATTGCTGCAGGACTTACTTTCACAAGAAAAAGGGACTTTCAGTTATCCTGAAAGTCCCTTGCATTTTATGAAAGTTACAATATATTATTGGGAGATTGCGGCAAAGTTTGCGCAAAAAAACTAATTTTTTGAAGGATTTTCATTTTTTATCCTTTCAAACAAGTCAATCAAATCAGGGTGTTGTGTAGCCTCATTACCGAATTCTTTTTGAATTCTTTCCCAATTGCGATAGCCATGGGTGAGTGCCCAGCGCAGGGCGCTGACGATTTCTTCGAGTTCGGCATTTTCCTGTTGCAGAATCTTGGCATAAGCAGCCATAACACGGCCCAATTTAACCTTGGTATGACTTATTTCTTCTTCCAGCGTGGCATCATTCAGGATGGCATTTTCATGGTAGCGAATCATATTTCGGAATACGCCGGAAAGAAACCGTCTTACCGTAGGTGGGATTTTTTCGCTTGGGGCTGGGTCCTTAATGGCAATTTTAGTGCATTCAATATCCTCCAGTTCAACGGTTTCGGGCTGACGTTGGAGGATAACCCTCAAAGCTGTAGGGTTAGAGTCTCTTTTTTTGGGTACAACGAGTGTCCCGAATAAATACTGTCCGGGTGATCCATCAAACCCCCGCGCCCGCCGGATGATAGAAAAGGCAGTAAATTTTGGAGCCCGCACATTACGAACTTCCATCAGCAAATTGCTCCCTACCCGGAGGGCCCAGCCTTCATTCCGGTCCGGGCTTTCGCTGTCGCCCCGGTAAGTGCGCTGTTCAATAAGTCCGTTAGGATGTATTTTTAGTGCACCAATCTGCGTGGCAGGTATTTCTTTTCTTAATTCGGGATCCAGGGTATGTCCGTAATTAAAAACCTTGTATACGCCTGCAAGCTTACCGATCATCTGCAGGTTAAACCTTTCCCGGTTAGGGATTCCATGGTACTCAGCGGCTGAATTCCATATATGGTCAAAATGGTCCAAAAGTTGTTTGGCTGCATCTGAACCATCGCTAACCTGGTACACGGTTGAAAAAGTATCGTTGGAACCCAGGTGATCGAGCAAATAGCTGACGTATATTTTTTCGCCGTGAGCAAACATTCTCATTCCTGGAGAATCATCGTAAAGGCGGAAGTTGAATTTGTTGGAATTTTTCAGACCTTTCAGTCGGTGCAGCTTTTCCAGGTGTGTAAACAGATCTTCCTTGCTGGCATTGAAGTTTCGTTCTCTTTCCACTTCTTCATCTTCCAGATGTTGTGTATATAATCGCTTGGCATAAAAGCGGCTGTCTGGTCTGGGTTGCAGCATTCGAACACTATTGGAACGATCCACCAGGTTACTGAGTAAATCATTGGCCGCCTGGTTTTCTCTACCTACAATAGAAGGTGGCCAGGTGCCAATAATACGGATATCCATGCCCGGCGACAAACTCAATGCATCCTTCAAAAAAGCAATAAAATTCATCGACTTGGTCACCGTTGCATAAACAGTTTGGTCGATCAGCTTCCATTCGCGGGTGTCATCACTCCAGGTTGCATCTATTTTTTTGGCATCGCATAACCAGTTACAAAGCGTTTGGGTGTGTTTGCTGGCCGTAGGGCCCCATGTTTTTTTCCAGGCATTTTCCAGTCCTGCTCTGCCAATGTTCATGTTGGCTGCCTTAACCAATGCATCAGTACTTGGAATTTCAACAGGAAACCTGCGTTTTATTTTATCTACCAGTTTTTCTAACTTTTCCCTACAATACTTGTCATCTTCATTAGGTGATTCAGCGTTATGAAGGTTTGGATCTGTAGCGGGCATAATGCTTCAATAGGTTAAATAAATTAGGATTAGAGTAATTTTAGCCAGATTATTGTGCAAATGTAGCAAAAATTAAAAAATAAATTCGCATACCACGTTTTGGAACGCAGGGAACGCGGATTTTTGAACGCGGATTTTTTGGGGAACGCGGATGACGCAGATGACACGAATTTTTTGGAACGCGGATGACGCAGATGACGCGGATTTGATTTGGAACGCGGATGACGCAGATGACGCGGATTTTTATGCTGCCTTCGGCAGCCTGTTTAGGGAAATTTGAGATTTCAGCTTTTGCATTGCCAAAATTGCCGAAGGCAATTCTAAAAATCCGCGTCATCCGCGTTCCAAATCAAATCCGCGTCATCTGCGTCATCCGCGTTCCCAAAAAAATCCGCGTCACCTGCGTCATCCGCGTTCCAAATAAAAATCCGCGTCACCTGCGTCATCCGCGTTCCCAAAAAATATCCGCGTCATCTACGTCATCCGCGTTCCCAAAAAATATCCGCGTTCCAAAATCCGCGTTAAACATTTCCCAAAGATCAGCGGCCCTCCATCCAATCCGCTTATTTTTGCCCCGGATTACCAAAACATTGATACCAACTACTATGCTCAAACGCACGATTATCCTTTGTTTGACCATCTTATCTCTGTCGCAACTAAACGCTCAAGGCGCTGCACAACCAACAACTGCAGCTTACGACTCCACGCTCATTGAAGCTTTTTTGGAAGGAATACCCGCCGGTACCACAAAGTTGGTGGGTATGTGGGGCGACCAAAACTACATCATCGACTCAGCCAAAGTTGATGCTGCAGGCCATTTCATCCTGAGCCGGAAAAAACTCATGCCATCCGGATTCTACACCTTCCTGCTGCCCGGCATGAAACAAATGTCGATCCTGGTAGACAAAGATCAGCGGATGACCCTGCGCGCAAATGCCTCCGATTTTTTCGGTACCATGCAGGTAGAAGGCTCCCTGAATACCCAGCTGTTCTATGAGTCCGTTCGGTTTCAGAATAAACAAGAGCCGGAAATGGCCCAAACAACGGGCATCATGAACAGGTCTGCAGGCAACTCTCCGGAATTTCAACAGGCCAAACAACGTCAGAATCAGCTGCTCGACGAACGCAAGGCGTATCTGGAGGGTATTTATAAAAAGAATCCCAAAACGTTTTTCGCCAAGTTTAAAACCGCCGGACAAAACCCTGATTTCAAGGAGTTTAAAAAGCCCAACGGCGATGTAGACACCCTTCGCCAACTCCTGCACTACCGCGATCATTTCTGGGATAATGTGGATTTCGACGACGACAGGCTGCTCAATACCCCGGTAATTGCCAACAAGCTCAAACGTTACATTAAGGAACTCACCCCACAGCACCCGGATTCTTTGATTAAAGTGGTAGACCCACTCATTCGCCGGGTGATGCACAAGCGCCAGTATTTCAAATATTTCGCCAACTGGATTGCCTTGCAATATGAGAACACCAAAACCACCGTGATGGACGGTGAAGCGGTGTACGTGCACATCATCAAAACCTTTTTTACCCCGGAATTAGCCTGGTGGGAAGATCCCAAAAACCTGCCACCCCTGCAAAAACACGTTTGGGAAATGGAAGCCAGTTTGATGGGCCGCAAAGGTCCGGACGTAGAAGCCATGGATATAAACGGCCAAATGAAGAGCATTTATGAAAAAACAGCGCCCATCATTGTGGTATTCATGTACAGCCCCGACTGTGAACATTGCCAGAAAGAAGCTGCCGAAGTAGAAGCCATCTACCGCAAATGGAAAACGCACGGCGTAGATTTCTACGGCATTGCCATCAGCACCACGGATGAAGAGTGGAAGAAATTCTCCCGGGAGAAAGGCTTTACCTTCACCAATGTGTTTGACCCTACCAACCGGGCTATTTATGCCAAGTATTTTGTAGACATCACGCCAGAGTTGTATGTGCTGAATAAAGACCGCACGATTGTGGCCAAAAACCTGCACGCCAATCAGCTGGAGGCTATTTTTGAACGGGAGCTGAAGAAACTTGCCAGAGGTAAGTAGGTGTTTTTACCGCTGAGGCACTTAAACTGAGAGTCTCACTCCAAATGAGACTCTCAGTTTAAGTGCCTCAGCGGTAAAAATTACTTCTTTGTCTCCGCTGTAAAAAATCCAACCCAGCTATGATCATCAGACAAGTCGCAAAAGAGGATGAACCGCACCTGGCGGCCTTAATCAGAGCGGTTTTTGAGGAGCATAAGGCCCCAATCATAGGAACGGTATATTCTGATCCTACCACCGACCATCTTTACGACTTGTTTCAGGCGGATCGTGCAGTTTTATGGGTGGCAGCAGTCAATGGCGAATTGGTTGGTTGTTGCGGTATTTATCCAACAGAAGGATTGCCCAATGACACCGCCGAGTTAGTCAAATTTTATATCCTGTCTAAGGCCAGGGGCATAGGCATTGGGAAACAACTAATGGAAAAAGCCATATCTTCGGCTGAGGCATTTGGTTACCTGAACATATACCTGGAAAGTATGCCGGAGTTTGCCAAAGCTGTTTCTATGTATCAAAAATTAGGTTTCCTCCCGCTGGATAGTGCCATGGGCAATTCGGGGCACACCTCTTGTACCATTTGGATGATGAAATCCCTGTTTGAGGAGTAGAGCATGTTACATTGTAATAACTATCATGACCAACGCGCTTACCATCGCTTTTGACCGGCTCGAAACACAACTCGATACTTTACTGCGTACAGTGGAGCCACTCAGTCATGCGCAGCAAAACAGCAAGCCAGATGCGGGTTCCTGGAGCATTTTGCAGGTGTTCAGACATATGATGCAATCAGAGGGTCAGATTTTGAGGTATTTGCGCAAAAAAATCCAGGGAAGTGCAACTGCGCCAAAAGCAAATCTTTGGTCTTCCATACGGTCAGTGGTGCTGAACGTCGCCATGCGTTTGCCTCTGAAATACAAAGTGCCCGATGCCATCAGGATTGATTTTGACGAAAACTACGACTTTGAAAAACTATCGTCTGAATGGAAAACCCTCAGAGTCGAGATGCGGGAATTTTTGGAGACCATAGACGAAGAAACCGCGCAAAAAGAAATTTTCCGACACCCCGTGGTGGGTCTCATGAGTCTGGTCCAGGGATTGTCTTTTATGCAAGTGCACCTGGAAAGACATACCGGGCAGATTGAAAGGATCATACAGCATCCTGCTTTCCCAAGATAACTGCGTCATGATTATCAGAGGAGCAACGCTTGCCGATATCAAACAAATCCAGATTGTGCGAAACGCAGTCAAGGAAAACACACTTTCCAACCCCGGTTTGGTAACCGACGAAGATTGCGCCGAGTACCTGACTAAAAGGGGTAAAGGCTGGGTGTGTGAAGTTGAGGATGAAATTGTAGGTTTTTCTATCGTGGATCTACAGGAAAACAATGTTTGGGCCTTGTTCGTCACGCCAGCTTTTGAAAAGAAAGGCATAGGCAAACAGTTACACGACGTCTTACTCAACTGGTACTTCAGCCAAACTACCGCCAACATATGGCTGGGAACGGCCCCACATACCAGAGCCGAAACTTTTTATCGCAAAGCCGGCTGGACCGAAGTCGGAACGCACGGAAAGGGTGAGATCAAGTTCGAAATGAAGAGTGAGAATTGGTTGTTCTTAAGGTGATTGTTACCGCAGAGGCGGAGAGGCGCGGAGGTGGGTATTAATCCTTGTGCGTCTCTCCGCCTCTGCGGTAATAATCACTTTTGAGAAAATATTACTCATTCAAACCCCAATCATATTCATAAAACACCACCGAAGCGCTTCTTTTAATCCAGGTTTTGGAATGCTGATTGAGAAAATTCTTGACGTCGCCAAAATCAGCGGCATACCATTCAAAGATTTTGGAAATCTTCATGTCGTTGGTATGAATTTCATTGTATTTGGGGTTGTTCACAAAGGCCTTGGTACGGGCCGTTAGGGTAGCCTCCAGATTATCAGCCGTGTAGGCATGATTCCAGAGCGGCGGACAACTTTTGGCGGCACAATTCAGGGCAAAATGGATGCGGGGATCCTTGAATTGCGGCCGCAGGATGTCGTTCTCAATATTGTTCAGGCTGTATTTTTTACTGCCTAATTTGATGCGACGCACATCCCATGTTTTGCCGCCGTCAAAGTTCATAATGCTCTTGGTGGGGTAGTTGTCTACAATTAACTTAAGCGTGTATGCATTGTAGGCATTGATCCAGTACGCCATTTTTTGCTCCCGCGTCCAGGCATCCTGCACCGGATTTTCAGTCAGCAACTTGCAATAAGCGTTTAGCGCTTTTTTGTCAGACTTCAAGCCGACATAGTTGACCTGGCCTTCTTCACTGACATATTTTTGCAATAACGCATCAAATGGCTGGTGTAAAGTAGCATGATCGGTTTGTGCCACAACCAGTTGAAAGGAAAATAGAAAAGCGGAAAGAAGTGGGAGCTTGAGCATACGAGAGAAGTGTTGAAAGCGTTTTGCAGGGGTACAAAATATCTGTGTTCTTATTGTTGGCATAACAAAGGAGTTAAATGAACCACAAAAGGCACAAAGGGCACAAAGTATTTATCATTTCAATTTTTGTGTCCTTCATGCCTTTTGTGGTTCAAAAACCTTTGTGCCTTTTGTGGTTCAAAAAAACTTTGTGTCCTCTGTGCCTTTTGTGGTTCAAAAAAACATCTGTGTCCTTCATGCCTTTTGTGGTTCAAAAAACATCTGTGTCCTTCATGGTTAAAACAACTTATATGTTAACCACACACAGGTTTCCCTGTTAAAACCACAAGCTAAAAACGTTTTTTTGTTTCATTCGTTGTGGAAGTATTTGTTATAAGCATGTAAATGCCACGCAAATACACGAATTTTGCCGCGCACCATTGGTCTTTTTCGACTACCTTCTAAAGTCCTGCTGTCCATCGTCTAATAGTCCAACCTCC
The DNA here is from genome assembly GCA_016787545.1 of Saprospiraceae bacterium. Lineage (GTDB taxonomy): Bacteria > Bacteroidota > Bacteroidia > Chitinophagales > Saprospiraceae > M3007. The sequence goes on along the minus strand of JAEUUS010000080.1, from coordinate 967 downwards.
ATGTTCAAATACCTCTTCCTGCTTCTCTTCCCTTTTGTGCTTCCGGCTCAGTCGGACACGGATAGTTTATTGGAGCAAGAGACCACGGAGGAAGAAATTTACATAGAAGAGACCGAAACAGAGGATTCATACATTCGTGAACCTTACCAGGCGCCTCCGCTGGAACCGCTGGCCATGCGTGATGTAGATCAAAACAGTTGGGATAAAGCTACCGGCGGACTCGATTACAGCAAAGATCGTCCCAAAGCACCCAAGGAACGCAAAAAACGCGAAGAGAATAATTCCGGGCCTTCCCTGGATTGGACAGGTATGTTTAAAGGCCTGGGCAGCTTGTTTCAGGTGCTGGCCATCTTACTTGCCCTGGGTATTATTGCCTTCGGCGTATATTCGATGCTTCAGGCCCCACGCAACCGGGTCATAGCCCGCGATGGCACCGAAATTACCCTCGCCAACCTCGACGAGTACATCCACGAAACAGATCTGGACCGTTTCCTGCAGGAAGCCAAGGCGACCGGAAACTGGTCGCTGGCAGTGCGTATTTATTTCCTGCAAATCATCAAAAACCTCTCCGAACAAAGTGCGCTGGAATGGTCCAAAGAAAAAACCAACCGGGATTACATCCGGGAAATGCGCAACCACCGACTTGGTGCGGAATTCCGCGAGGTGGTGCGGCAATATGAACGCATCTGGTACGGCAATCAAATGCTCAGCGCAACGGAGTTTGAACAACTGGAGCCTTCGTTGAAGCGGATGCTGGGTTGAGGGGGGTGAGGGGTTTGAAGGGTTTGAGAGCTATCCATTACCCACAAATCAGGAGGCCTGGATCCCAACCAATCCCCTGCCCAGGGCCCCGCCGTCTGCGAGGCAAGCCCGACCGAAGGGGATGTTCCCGACGTAAGGAGGGAGCGCCTTCTTTTTAACCGGCGGTACAGCACGATGATGCAAAAAAAGACGGTCTGCGGTTAAA
>JAEUUS010000030.1 GCA_016787545.1 Saprospiraceae bacterium | reverse complement strand
CATCAGAGGCTTCCATGGCCTTTGATATGTCGGTAAACCATTGCAGATCATCTGAATGGTTGGTGGAAGTTTGCGCTGTGCATGAAAACTGAATCCCTGTCAGAAACAGAGTGAGAAAAGCAAATAATTTCATGGAACTTTCATTTATGCGGCAAAGTTATGGGGTTTCTACACGCGGCGCCCAAAAATCTTGAGCGCCTTACTCTTTCAATAAACGCATGGTTTGCTCCAGCCAGTCGGAGTGGTTATCCAGGCGATAGTCTGGTGCAATCCCAACCACTTCATATTTACGTTGGTGGCGGTAGCGGGTCATGGTGCATCCGAGGTTGAAAGCAAAACAGGGTGTTTCAACCCCGCCTATTTCCCCATACCCAACGTAACCGCCGGAATTCTCGCCTACCAGGATGGTCTTCTTACTCTCTTTGGCCCAGAAAAGCAGCGATTCGCAGGAGCTGGCGCATTTATTGTTCATGATGATGGCCACTTTAGACGGCCATTTGAGTACTGAATCTAGTTTAACCATCCCGCCATCACTGCGGCGCATGTAGGACTGTTCCGGTTGTTTTTTCATGCGGTCAATTTCCTGGCGCATTTCTTTCAATGAAGCCTGGTCAAAATTGAGGGTGTCTTTGCTCATAAAACTGTACCATTCCTCAAACACCTTGATGTTGTCTTTGGTCACATACACATCTACCACATCACTCTTGAACGGACCGGTGTATATGTATTCGAGTAATTGCTGGGCATTAGCGTCGTTGCCGCCGCCGTTGTTGCGCACATCTATGATCAGATACGGTTTAGCGCGCACCTGTGCATCGTGGTGCGCATAAAAGGTATCCAGCATAGCCGTACGCTGCCCCGAAAACGTTGGAATACGCATGTAGTTGGTTTCGGCATCCAGGGCTCTGAATTCCACATTATTGGATGGATTCAGGTTATAATCATGTCGTTCTCTCAAGCTGGTTTTGAACCAGTTATCGCCCAGGCGCCCATCTTGTAATACCATGGAATGGTAATACTGAAGCGAGTGGTTTCTCATATACATGAAGGCTTCAAAAACGCCAGTCATGCCTGCTTTGTGCCGGAGTTCCAATTTCACCTGCCCGGGTTCCCAAAGCGGCGTTTTGGATTCCAGGATCACGCCCACGTAATCGCGCAGCCCTTTTTTATTGGCCGCAATCAGTATGGTGTAAACAGAGTCTTTGGTTTGATAAATCCCTTCTATGTCGTTGAGCGGCCGGTTTTGGTATTGGCGTGGATTCAGCTCAATACGCTCTCTTTTGGCAAATGCTGTGGTCTGTTTAAAAGCCTGCACGGCAGCCGGATCTTTATCGTTGACAGATTCGCTTTCCATGCTGATATAGGAGTGATTGTCTTTAAAAAACTCCACATAATAGGTAAGCAACTTGAAGCAATCTGTGGTTTCACCGGCATTTTGGGCCAATTGGCGTAGTTCCGCCTTCATGGTTTCGTAGGATTTCCGGGTTTCTTTGGTGACATTGTCTTTGAATCCGGGCAGGTTCTGTTCATAGTAACGCACAACAAAGTCCAGTTCTTCCATACAGTGGCAGGATTGTGCCAGTAGGTTTTGGGTAAGTAAAACCAGGAGGAAAGGGATCAGGTATTTCATGTGTTTTTATTTCTGACATAAAGAGTCCGGTACAATAGTTTGGGTTGCAATTGGCCTGTCAGAAATCCAGCGAAAGTCTGAAAATTGAGAATACCTACAAGCCATCACAAAACTCCTTATCAGGCAGCAGTTGTAAGATGGCTTGTAGTGGTGAACCCTATCGTCATGAATTAATAGCTTTTTAAAACGATACCAAACACCTAAAATCTCCCCGAAATGGAAACCGCACCCTAAAAATGAATGGTACAGTTAGGAAGTAGTGCTTTTATCTTTGTTTGTTCCTGTTCCGGAATTGGATTGCCTTGCAAAAACAACCCA
>JAEUUS010000138.1 GCA_016787545.1 Saprospiraceae bacterium | reverse complement strand
GATACCCTCTGGAGTGTTCGGCTGAAAGCGCCGCCGGGGTTTGAAGGTACCGCTTATCCGGGAGGCATGACGGTATTGCCCAGCGGCAGCGTGGTGTGGGCATTGCGGTTTGACCGGTTTTCGCCCGGTCCGCCACAGTCTGCCGGCTGGCTCATCAAGGTAGATAACGATGGCTGTGTGGATACCCTTTGCCAGCTCAGCAGTATTGCCCCAGAGCCGCTGGCAACGCCGCTAATGGTTTACCCCAACCCCGCCCAAACCTCCGTAACCTTTGAATGGCCGGATCAATCCGCCCCCGCCCAGCTTAATATTTTTGACATGACTGGCCGTATTGTCTGGACACAGACTTTCTATCAAAAAACAGTTTGGGAAGCAGCTGATACGCCGGGAGGGGTGTATTTCTACTCCATTATGGGAGAAACGCTGGAGAAGATGTCGGGGAAGGTGTTGTTAGTGAGGGGAGGGCAAGAGTGAAGCATAGATGAGGGCATTCTTCAAAAAATCGTTCCATCGTCCATCGTACCATCGTTCATCGTTCATCGTTCCAAACCTCCTATCTTCGCCCCATGACTGCTTTTATCTCCCGGGCTTTGTTGCCTGATTCCGAGTTCCGTAGTGTGTTGCGGGCGCATGGCTGGAAAGTTTTTGGACAATCCTTTGTGGTATTGTCGCCAATACCTTTTGAACAAATCCCGGAAGCGGAGTGGCTGTTTTTTTCCAGTCAGAATGCCGTGCGATTTTTCTTTCAAAACATTGACAATCAAAAACTTACACTGCCAGATGTGCAATGGGCTGCGCTGGGCCCATCCACCGGCAGGGTACTGCAAAGTTTTACCGGAAAACTGGATTTCACCGGCGCCGGCGAACCCAAAGGTTCTGCACAATTATTCCGCAGACATTGCGCCCGTCTTCAACGCAGCATTGGAACGGTGGTTTTCCCGGCGGCCAGACGCTCCCGGCAAAGCGTAATGAACCTCCTGCAATCGGATTTTTCCTGCATCCATTTTGAAATTTACGACAATCAGCCGCTGAACGATCCCATGCCCCGCACCGAAGATGTGCTGGCATTCACCAGTCCGCTGAATGCCGAATCTTATTTCAAACGCCACGCCCTGCTGCCCGGTCAGCGTGTGGCAGCTATAGGTGGCACTACCGACCGGATGCTGCAGCAAATGGGCATTTCTGAAACAGCCATTGCCGCCGAACCTACCGAACGCGGCCTTGCAGAAGCGGTACTTACACTGGGCACGATTAGCAATTGATTTGCTACTTTTGCGCGTTGTTTCTCCAAGTCATTGTCATCACAAACGAAACAATCCAGCAAAATGGCGAAAAAGCCCGCTCCCGCAGCTACTACCAAGAAGTCTACATCTACCGGCACTACCAAATCATCCGCCACCTCCGACCAGTCCAACTGGTTTACCTTGGGCATGATCGTGCTGGCCATAACCGCCGCCTGCTATTTGCCAAGTCTGCGCAACGGCTTTGTAAACTGGGATGATCCCAAGAATATTTACGAAAACGAAAACCTGGAAGGAGTGGGCAAGGGCCAGCCCTGGGGCACCACTATTGCCAATATATTCGACCTGGAAAAAGGCAATGTGATTGGCAACTACAACCCGCTGCCTATCCTGACATTTGCTATGGAAAAAGCCATCAGCGGTGGAGAATGGAATCCCACCCTGATCCACACTACCAACCTGCTTTTGCACCTGCTCACGGTGTTTTTTGTGATGAAGCTTCTTTGGGGAATGGGCATCGGGCGCTGGGGTGTATTTGCTGGAGGCTTACTATTTGGCATTCACCCTATGCGCGTGGAATCTGTGGCCTGGGCTACAGAGCGCAAAGACGTTTTATTTGCTGTATTCTTTTTTGCGGCCCTTGTTTATTACATAAAATGGTTGAAACAGGGCGAAAAACAGGAAAACCGCATGGGTACCTACGCCATCATGCTGGTACTGGCGCTGCTCTCCTGTTTCTCCAAAGTACAGGCCGTTACCCTGCCGCTTTCTATGCTGGCGCTGGATTTTTGGTTCCGCAGGCCGCTGAACTTTAAGCTGATCCTGGAAAAAACGCCGTTCTGGGTGCTTTCCCTGGTTTTTGGTTTGATCAACGTACATACCTTACGGGTTCAGGGCTCTACCGACGATTCCATCACCAATTTCAACTTCCTCGACCGTTTGTGTATAGGCGCTTATTCTTTCTGCACCTATATCTATAAGGCTGTATTGCCCTGGCCTATGTCGCCCCTGTATCCTTATCCAAAAAATCTGCCCTGGACGGTTTATGCCGCGCCGGTGTTGTTTTTTGCCGCGGTGGCGGCCTTTATCTGGGCCTGGAAAAAAGGATTCCGCACCTGGGTTTTCGGGGTGGCATTTTTCTTTTTCAATGTGATGTTCCTGTTGCAGATTTTTGCTGCCGGACAAGGCTTTTTGGCGGATCGTTTCACGTATGTGGCCTATTTCGGGCTGTTTGCCATTGTAGCTTATTATGCCGATCAGTATGCAAAGCAGGAGGCGTCGCGCAACAAAGTGATGACCATCCTGGGCCTGGTGGGTTTGATTTATGGCGCCTGGACCATCAAACAAATTGGTATCTGGGCCGATGGATACAGCCTTTGGAGCCATGTGATGAGCATGGATGAGGGCCAGAAAGAACGCAGTTCCCTTCCTTACTGGAATCGCGGCCAGTTTTTGCGCAATGTAAAAGGGGATTTTGAAGGCGCCTTGAAAGATTACAATAAAGCTGTAGAAATGGAGCCCAATAACCGGGAAATCCTCAACAGCCGGGGTAAAACCTACTTCGACATGGCAGCTTCCGGCAAATACAAGAATCAGGAAAAGTCATTGCTGGAAAAAGCGGTGAAGGATTATACAGAATCCTTGTCTAAAACCAACCAGACAGATAAAGCTACCAGCGAATCTTACAGCAACCGCGGCGCTGCTTATGGCATGTTGGGCATGTTGCAAAAAAGTATTGACGACATCTCGGAGGCCATCAAATTAGACCCGACCAATAAAAACGCCTATGCCAACCGCTCGATCGCTTATTTGAATACCGGACAATACGAAAAAGCCTTAGCCGACTACCAGGAATACCTGAAATATGACCCCATGAATGCCAATTTCTGGTATGAAAGCGGGATGGTGCAACGGGTGATGAAACGAAACGAAGAATCGATAAAATCACTGGATCGCGCCCTGCAAATCAACCCCAAACTGGCCATTGGTTATCTGGAACGCGCCCGTGCCAAAGCGCAGGCTGGCAACTTTGCCGGCGCCCAACAAGATTACCAGAAAGCCCAGCAAATGGGCGCTAAGATGGAAGCCATGGACCAGCAGTTGATGGGTGGACAGTAGACGACTTACGATGTACGACTTACGATGTACGACTTGCGATGTACGACTTGCGATGTGCGAAATCATTTCCATGCTTATGACCAATGATACATCACCTGTATTAGCCAAGCCACAACCAGACGAATATCCGGAGTGGTTTGCGGCCGAAATTGAACCGGTTCCATATCCGGAATTATTGAATGGGCTGGCGCATTCCTTTCAGGAGACCCTCGCATTTTTGCGTACCATACCTGCCGACAAATTGCTTTTCCGGTATCAGCCGGAGAAATGGACAATACTGGAGGTTTGGCAGCATGTAATTGATGTGGAGCGGGTGCTTTGCTACCGTGCCTTGCGGTATGCCAGACAAGACACCACCGTGCTAAGTAAATTTGACGAAAAAGCTTTTGCTGCAAACAGTAAGGCGAATCTCAGAAATTGGGAAAATCTATTAGAGGAATACAGCGCCGTTCGGTTATCTTCTCAGTGGTTATTTAAAAGTTTTGATGGTGAAATGGCTATGTGTCGTGGAACTGCCGGACGCTCTGAACTCACTGTTAGAGCAGTTGGATACCTCATATTAGGGCATGAAATGCACCATGTTGGCATAATCCGGGAGCGTTATTTGGGGGTATAAATTATTCCTTGGCCAAGATCACGTTTGGGTTCCCCTCCCCTCACTCCGCCCGTTTCATCGCCATTTTCACCTTGAAATTATACCAGCGTTTGCCCAAAAACTTGTTCAAAATTTTGTCTATCACATAATTGGTAGTAATACTCGACAAACCTTGTACCCTATCGAGCACAGAGGTGAAAGCACGTAAACTGATGGAGTATCCACTATCGGTATATTCAATATAATGCCAATACCCTCGTGGAATGAACAGGGTCTCACCAGGCAGAAGTATCACCTCATAACCTTTGACCTGTTGCAGAGCCGGATATTTATGAAAATCCGGTTTTAATACATTGATATGACTGGCTGCTGAAAATGGCAAATGGTATAGATTCCTACTCTGTTCGTGTGGGAACAATATAACATGCTTGCGCCCATGAATCTGGTTCAAAAAAACATGGCTCAGGTCAAGATCGTAATGCAGGGATACCCGGGAGCCTTCACAACCAAAAAACATAAAAGGCACTTCGTTTACAAAACCATCCATAATATCCGGGATGGTAAAATCCTTCCTGAGTTCCGGCGCCTTTCGGAAAATATTCCACAGAAAAATACGCAAATCGGAAGGGCCGGCTTCCATGATTTCCAGATATTCCCTGAACGTAATATCCATATCAGGCATCAGGTAACTTCTGCCCGGGCGCGAATAATTGGTAGACACCACCGGAACCATCAGATCACCATAATGAGTCTTAAAATGATCAACGGTCCATCTGCTTTTTGCGGGCCATTTATCCATTAAATCGGTAAAAACAACAGGCTTAAGCGGCTCAAGATAATCCTGGGCAAACTGTTCACGGGTAAGACCGGTCCTGCGATCAACAGGCTGAAGTTCCAGCATAAGACAAACTTGTTTGAATGGGTGAGCAGGACGGAAACAAGGGCAAAAATAAGCAGCAGAATCATCTGCAAAAGCGAAATATCGCACGCATGCCTTTCATTTCTCCATCTACCCAAAGTACCAGCCAAACATGTCCCGGTGGCGAAGGGTTCAGTGTCAGTTCCATATTGTCGTCCAATGCATGCATTTCCAACAGGTTACCGTAAAAATCGTACATCCCCAGCGTCCAGTTGCCTGGCGGCGCCTGACGGGATTTTTTTACCGCAAACTGATAACAATATGGCTGTGGGTACACCAGTAATCGATCCAGCAGGGATATCTCAGGAGGGGTGCTGCTCATACCGCATAAAAAGCCATCGGCACTGCCAAAAAAATGTCGACCGAGATAATCCATCACCGTCACTGAAAGGGAATCGGCAAAACGCAAAACATTATGCATGGAATCCCGGATTCCGTTTCGGTTGCACTCTATTTGCAGGCCATCCAAGGCGCCGTTTTGGTATGAACTGTGTCTGGCTGTGTTATAACCACCGTTAAAATAATCCTCATCCTCATCAGGAAATGGATCCGACTCGCTCGGTGTAGCCGGGTAGCCGCGCTGGGCCAATAGTTCGCCCAGACTCTGCGAGCCGTGCAGCAGCTCGGCATGACTCAAGCCTTGTACATTATTTCCGGCCAAATGCCTGATGCTGCTTTGGTCGACGTAAAAAGGGGTGTTGAGGGTAGCATCCTGCAAGGCCAGTTCTGCTTTGGAAAGTAAATACCCAAGTTCCAGGCGCTGAATGGCATGTCCATGCCCGTGCAGATCAATGTACAGGCCTTTGCCAAATTGGGGCAGCAACTGATTTTTGGCCGTTTCCACGTAGGCATGGAAGGCGTACCAGGCAGATTCTGCGTCGGGGTTGCCGTCGGCAGCTTCCACGATATCCCGGTTGGCGTCTAATTTTCTTCGATGCAACTTGTTGAAAATCACATGTGGCCAGCAGCCCGTGCGCGCATGTACCGCCTGTGCGAAGGCGCGCGCAAGCTCTTGTGTATTAAAATCATTTACCACCGAACAGCCTGCGCAATCCCTGTCTGGAATAGACGCCGGGGTCAATAAGCCGCCATGCGGAGCCGTAATGATGATCGGCAGATTGCCAGCCAGATATTCCACATATCCGTTGTCATCAAAATACGACTCGCCGGGAACATATGTTTGTGCAAAAGCGTTGCATACCCCGAACCAAATAAGTACCAGAAAAAGAAGTCTGAATATCATAGAATAGCTGTAGGATTGCAGCGAAAGTAAATAACAATCATGCAAGTTCTCGTTTTTGCCACCAATAACGCACACAAAGCCCATGAGGTTGAACTCGTGCTGGGTTCGGGTTACCAGATTAAAACCCTGAAAGACATTGGTTGTCTGGAAGATATCGAAGAAACAGAAAACACGCTGGAGGGCAATGCCCTGCTTAAAGCGCGGTATGTCAAGGAAAAATACGGCTATGACTGCTTTTCTGAAGACGCCGGACTGGAAGTTGCAGCACTCGACGGCGCACCGGGTGTTCACACCGCCCGTTATGCCGGCCCATCCAGAGATGCCAACGACAATATGGACTTGCTACTCCGGAATCTGGATGGCCATTCCGACCGCAGCGCACAGTTCCGCGCCGTGATCGCACTCATTCAGGGCGATAAAGAAATCCTGCTGGAAGGCGTTTGCAAGGGCCAAATTTCGCTACAAAAACAAGGAACCGAAGGATTCGGCTACGATCCGATCTTCATTCCGGAAGGCTACGAACAAACCTTCGCCCAACTCGGCGATGAGGTAAAAACGGAGATCAGCCACCGGGCCAAGGCTACGAGGAAATTGGTGGAGGTGTTAACGATGGACGATGGACGATGAACGATGGGATTGCGTGGTTATTTATAGCAAAGTGGGTTGTCATCCCGAAGATCGGGACCTACACAAGCCAGGCTATGCGGCACTTTTCTGGTAAGGGATTGCCGGGAAACTAGGCTTGTGTAGGTCCCGGTTCCCGGGATGACAACCCACGTTGCTATAAATAACCACGTAAACACATCGTCCATCGTCCATCGTTCATCGTCCCCTAGTCCCCTCGATGTTTCGTTTCAATCCTGCGTATTTCACCCTTTTAACCGCTGATTTTTTAAAAACCCTACCAAAAACCTCTTCTGTGAGCTCAAGCCAATCCTGGCGACTGAGTTGGAGCAAATCCGGGTGCGGCTCGAACGCTGGTTCCTGATGCCGCTGGGAAAAGCGGTTCCAAGGGCAAACATCCTGGCACACATCGCAGCCAAACATCCATTGGTCCATTTTCCCTCTGAACTCGGCCGGAATTTCATCCCGCAACTCTATAGTGAGGTACGAAATACATTTTGATGCATCCAGAAAATACCCTTCCGGGCTGATGGCCTCGGTAGGACACGCCTCAATGCAACGCCTGCAGGTGCCGCAGTGATCGCGAATGGGATCATCATACAACAGAGGCAAGTCGCAAATAATTTCTGCCAGGAAGAAAAAAGAGCCTCGTTTGGGGTTAATAGTGAGGGTATTCCGGCCATTCCAGCCCAAACCGGCGCGTTGGGCCCATTCACGCTCCATGACGGGCGCAGAATCTACAAAACATCGGCCATCCACCTCGCCAATTTGTTCCTGTATAAAGGCCAGCAGGGCTTTAAGTTTGTCTTTTACCACAAAATGGTAATCCTCCCCGTATGCATAAGAAGCTATTTTAGGCGCATCAGGGTCTGCCTGCTTTTCCGGATTGAAATAGTTGTAGGTGAGGCAAATCACCGATTTAGCCCCCGGCACCAGCAGTGTGGGGTCTACCCGCATATCGAAATGATTGGCCATGTAGCCCATGCGCCCGTGTGCGTTGCGCGAAAGCCACTGCTCCAGTTGCCTGGCCGGTTCATCCAGTCGCTCCGCCCTGGCAAAACCCACAAATTCAAATCCCAGGCGATGCGCCTCGGAACGAATCAGGTCGGAATGACGTTGTAAAGCAGGCACGATGGACGGTGGACGGTGGACGATGGACGGTGGACGGTGGACGGTGGACGATGTGCTTAAGCCCAAAATTACTTGACAAAAAGGAGTTCATACTCTACTCACAAAAACAAGTAATTTTGGGTATGAAAAAGTTGCAATCGAGCAAGCCTCAGGGTGCCTCTATTTCTCAGCGAGAAAGCCGTTACTTTTCGG
>JAEUUS010000731.1 GCA_016787545.1 Saprospiraceae bacterium | reverse complement strand
TGGCAGTCACCCCGACACTAATCCCCGAATCCCCTAACAACAAGGGGCGCTCAGGACAAATACCCCTGATAGGAATGGAAAAGGATAAAAATAGCCGGCGCGTGGAAAGAGCGCAGCAGGTTGATTTGCGACTGCCGTATGGAGGCAGACTGGCAGGCGCATACTTTTTCGAAACCTCGTAGGTCTTTAAGACCTACGAGGTTTGTAAACTCAGGCGCATCATCGCCATCAAAACCTGTACCGGAGAGATCTTCCGGATGGAAGGAATCTTCTGTGGATTCGTTTTCTGCTTCAGAAACCTGTTCAACGTTGCTCCAGGGATCGAGCACGGCCGCCTCGCCATTCATCCGTGCAAGAGCATTTGATCCGAACAAGCCGGTCAAGAACAGGATGAAGACAGATTGTAAGAGCAGGCGGTTGCGTAGCATGTGTCTAAACAGGGTGCAAAAGTATTACTTTATACATCTGATGGCACAAGTATGGAAGGTATAACCTTTTGTTAATGTGGTTTTTGGGCTAAATTTTCAGTTTCCCCAGGCCAGATCATTCAGTCAGCTAATCGTCCATTCGTTTTTCATACACCCACAAGGTTTCGCCATTCACTTCAATGGCTTTTTCAAAGCATAATCCGAGTTTTTCCAGCAACCGAATGGACCGGGTGTTTTCAGGCAGGGTGGTAGCTAATATTTGATTGAGCCCATGATGGCAGGTTAAGAAATCAAGTACGCCGCTGGCAGCTTCTAAAGCATATCCATGGCCGGAAAACGCAGGTAAAAAAGCAAAACCAATATCGGGATGATCCAGGTAATCCCGTTTGATAAAAGTGATGATGCCTGCCGGACATTCTTCGGGCATTGGTCTGGCCACCCAATATTGAATATCCGGGTGTTCCAAAATTCGTTGGATATACGCTTCTGCCTCTGCCTGTGAGTGGATGTTTCGGTTGCCGATATACCGAAGCCAACCCTCCGTATTGACCAACTCCTGAATAAAGGAGGCATCGCCGATACCCAATGGTGTGAGCCCAAGACGACTGGTGTGGAAGGAAGAAGGATGCATAATTAACACGAGGTTGCTGCCTTTTGCTGGGTTTTAGGGTTCAAAGGGTGACTTCAATTTTTCGTTTGATCAACGATGATACCAGAATGAACAGCTCTGAATTGCAAAAATAAAAAACCCTCCCTGAAAGCTCAGGGAGGGAAGATTGTTTTCACTGCACTAAACGCCTATTGCTTCACAAACTTTTCTATAGCGACCACTTTGCCGCCGGATATAACTTGTGTCAGATAAGTACCAGCTGGCAGATTTTCCACCCGAACAGTATATTGTATTGTCCCGGGTTGTAGTTGAATGTTTTGAAGCAGCCTGCCACTTAAATCTGTGACCCCCAAGGTCAGCGCTTCTGTTACAGGCTGCTCAAAACGTAGTTCAAAATGACCCGGGTTTGGATTAGGGAACAATTGCAAACGCCATTCCTGCATCTTTTCTGTCCGTTCGGCTACCTGCTGAGGCTCGTCCAGCGGCTTGGGCGAGAATGGAGCCAGGCTAAGAGGCATACCAGTGACGCAGCCAAACTGGTCCTGCATCTCAAACACATGATCGCCCGCGGGCACGCCTATGAAGCCATTGCTTGAGCTCCAATCGGTAAATCCTCCGCCTGGCAAACTCCTGCGGAATTGATAAGGCGGTGTTCCGCCCTCCGGAATTATCTGCACGAAATAACTGCCGTCGAGCAGCGGAATGATGGAGCCGTAATAGAACCAAACGGGACTGTTGGGTTGTATCAGGTGTTCTTTCACCACGCTGCAACCGCAGGCATCCGTTACCGTCAGGTAATAATACGCGCCCGGCAGGTTGCTGATGGATGACTCCGTACTGCCGGTAGACCAGGCGTAGGTATAGCCCCCGCAACCATCCTGCACCTCGGAAGAAATGCTGCCGTCCACCTGTTCGTAACACAGGAATGGGGTGCCGCTGAGGGTGACTTTCAACGCCGGTTCGGCAGAGGGTAGTATCTGTATGGATTTGGTTTTGGTGGTTCCGCACTCGTTCGTCACGGTTACCTTGTAGGTTCCGGCGTCCAGGCTATAGAGATTGGTGGTGCAACAAACGCCATTGCTCCACAGGATGTACACATAGTTTTGGGCAGGCGTCATCGAAATCTCAATGCTTCCGTCGGGGGTGCTGCCGCAAAACACATCTGCGTGGGTTTCTTCAATGCTGAAATTGTTGTCGCCCAGTATGCCGTCGCAATTTTCGTCGGTGCTGTTGGTGCAATCTTCCCTGGCATTGGGATTGATGTAGGCATCCGTATCGTCGCAATCCCAGTTATTGGAAACATATCCCTGTTGTTGGTTGCAGGAACTCACCTGCACATTAGCGTTACCAAACCCGTCGTTGTCGGCATCCAGGTACCAAACCGGCACCACCCCTTCGTCAATCTGGCCATCGCAGTTGTCGTCTATATCGTTGCAGTATTCCCACATGCCGGGGTGGATGTAGTAATTGTTGTCGTTGCAATCCAGGGCATTCGCCGCATACCCCCAGGGCGGGTAACAACCCGGAAGCTGCAGGCTTTGATCCGGATTTCCGTACCCGTCGAAGTCGGCATCCAGGTAAAAAGTACCCACCAGATCGGGGTCTTCATCCGTCCAGCCATCGCAATCGTCGTCAATGCCGTTGCATATTTCTGCATTGGGCAATACGGTAATGAGGAAATTGCAATAAGCCACGTTTCCGGAGCCATCGGTAGCTGATCCGGTTACCTGATGTGTGCCGTTGAAAAAACTATTGCCCGAAAGGGGTATGGAAGAGGTTACCGGCGTGCTGCAATCATCTGTTGCTGAAAGGGAAAAGCCTACCTCGGCATAGCAGGACCCCAAAGAGGCTTGCACAGTGATATCAGCCGGGCATTCCACCGTTGGCGGCGTTTGGTCGCGCGTCCACACAATGGATTCGCACACACCGGTATTGCCGGAGGCATCAGTTGCCAGCCAGGCAACGGTAGTCAAACCAACCGGGAAAATCGCGCCCTGCAGCGAGGTATTGGAAGGGGCCCCTGCCACATCATGCGTTAGGGAAAGCAGCGCACAATCGTCGGTAGCGGAAGCGTCAAAACCGGCATCCGGCACCTGCGCCGAGCAATCGCCGGCATTGGCCTGTAGCGCGATCTGACTGGGCACGTGGTTGTTCAGGTCGGCCAGGATATTGTTTCTCAGGAATTGAATATTAGGGTAAGGGCTGGCCCAAACGGGCAAAGCCAACGTGCTGAAATAGACCCGCCCCTTGCCCCATTCTTTAACGCTCAGGCAAATATCTGTGGGTGTATTTCCGGTAATAAGCACTTGACCAACATCCCCTGAGAAGTAACCTATGTTGAAGGTACTTGCTGTAAAGTCGCCATTGGCTGGTGAGTACGGACCGTTGAAGATGAGGTTTGACGGCTCCTGCACAAAACCGAAATCACTGCTGAAAAAACTGACGCAAGTAACCCCACCGAAACCCAAATTGACCTCAACAGGGGCATTGATCATGGCGCAACTGATAAACAGCGAGCCACCGGAGGCCACCCAGTTTTCGATAAGGCTTTGATTGCCGGAAAGGAAATTATCCAGCACAAACCCACCGTCTACACTGCCTTCCAGGAATACCACTTTATAGGCCGGAGAAAACAGCGATCCGGCATCTACTGCTTCCATGGTGGTGTAATCCCAGGTATCATCAAAAACAGCATTCATGGCCTCCTGGTTATGGTAAATATCCCATGGTTCGCCATAATTGGAAACCAGGTACGCAGCCCGGGAAGCATTGGAAAAACCGGCGTTGGGGCAGGAAACTACAGGAACTGTTACATCATTATTACAATCGGTGATGGCCAAAGTTCCCCGATTTAAACCGGCCAAAACGCCCTGTACTGCAGAAGGATGCAAGCCCATGGCCTTTAGTGGTTTACCATTCGGGATGTTTGAGGGGTTGTTTGTTTGTGAAAAAACAGGGGTCAAAAAGGGGCTAATGATTGCCGTCAAAAGGACAATACGGAAATAAAAGGGTAATTTCATTGGTTGCTTCATAAAAGGTTGAAAGTTTCAGGTTGGTTGCATGGAGGTTTTTCATCATTTATTTCCCGTGCAGTTCCTTTTGTAACCGCTGTTTGAAAATATTTTTTTCGGATCGGTTCACAGGTGTTGAAACCCTTGCATTAACAGGCATCACACTTCACTTTAACAACAAAAAACTATGGCAAACTACACCCAAAGCAGCAGCCTGAACGACCGCTCCTACAACCTGAACGCCACCATGCAGCCCATAGGGCCGTCATTTACAGTGCGTAAACTGCGCGCTAAATCTTCCCTGGAACTGGAATTGGCTGGCTCCGTTTCTGCCCAGTCACTTGGCGCCTCCAACGGTATCCTGTTTGAAATCCGGGTAAACGGAACGCTCCCCAATTTCAAAATTCAGGGCTCCCTGAAAGCCGGCGATCTGAACGATTCCATCATGATGAAAAGCGTTTATACCGCCTTGCCCATTGGTACCTATACCGTGCAGGTGTACGCACAGGCAGCGCCTGGCGGCACGGCTACCGGCGTGGTACTTGACCCCGGAGGCTGGGGAGA
>JAEUUS010000695.1 GCA_016787545.1 Saprospiraceae bacterium | reverse complement strand
TCCGGTAAACCGCGCTTTTGCAAAAATCAATCAAACCATTTATGTCAGCATGCAAGGCCCCAGCGAATTCGGGATTTCCGGCAAACTGGAAAAATGGGATGTAACTGCCCGTCTGCCGGAAATCAAAACGCCCACGCTGGTGATTGGCGCCACACACGATACCATGGACCCGGAACATATGAAAATGGTGGCTGGCAAGGTGCAAAAAGGGCGTTTTCTGCTCTGCCCTAACGGGAGCCACATGTGCATGTGGGACGATCAGGAGCATTATTTCCCGGGCCTGATCTCGTTCTTACATGATGTGGACAGCGGGAAATTTTAATCTATGGTAACCTCAGGCGCAGCTATCCGGACACCATGTTTTTGCGCATAAGCTCTGGCATTACGGACCTCACGCCACAACTCCCACACCTCCATAAAATACTCCGCTACATACCCCAGGCCAATCCAAACCGGCAAGGATAACCATGCCATCCAGGAGTGTCCGCCAAGGGCAAAAACCAGCTCCCAGCCGCCCCAAAGCGCTAAAGGAAAAGTAACCAGACCTGCCAGCATCTTGATATTGCTGTCGTATCCAGGGTAGATATTCATTTTTTTACAGAGTAAAAAAGGCAGGTAGCAGGGTAAAAACCAGAATGCATATCCCAACAGGAAAAAAGGCCACAGGAATATCAGTTGCCAGGCCGGCACACTTGTAGAAGAAAGACCCTGATGCGTGAGCCCGGCCGTTTTCAGCTTTTCGAAATACGTTGCCGTTTTTTGTACAAGTAGCTCATTATCCGCATTTTGCTGCAAAAATGATTTCAACCGGAAATACGCTTGCGGGGCGGGTATTTCCTGCTTTTTCTCCAGGTCCTGTCGGGCCATAATCTCCATTTGATCTACCCAGACATCCCTGCTTTCCTGCCTGGAATCCAGCGTCAGCGCAGCCACGCGTGCGCGCAGGAAGTCGGTCAAATCTTCTACCGCCTGTTCCGGATTCTTTAGGTAGGATTCTGCCCATGGTTTTGGGTCAATGGGTGCACCGTATTCCACAATCACTCGTTTGCGAAATAGTCGGGGCGACTCGTAGCTCAATCCAACCGGAATAATTTTGACTCCCAACGCCCACTGGTGCCTGCGTTCAGCGCCAAGGGCGATCCGTGCCGCACCGGTTTTAAACGGGCGCACGTACCGATTCATCCAGCTAACGCCTTCAGCGGCAATAAACAACACCCCTTGGCGCTCCAGATGTTGAAAAGATGCTTCAAATGCTGCTTCATTATCGCGGGATTCACCTTCTTCCACGTCCTCCTTGCGTTTGACCGGGATACAAAATAGTCTGGAAAAAAACCAGGCGCTAACCGGATGTTTGAACAAGCCGTAATTGGCCAAAAAGTACATTTCCTGACGAATCTGTAGACCTGCGTTCAGTGGATCCATCAAGGTGCAGGGGTGGTTGCACACTACAATTGCCGGCCCGTCAAAACGAGCATAACCCCTACCCAATATGAGTCTTTTTTTGTAAAAAACAGTCAGCCCGGCCCAGGTCAAAACCTTAAAAAAGGCATAAACCAGGCGCATAAAAGGCGAAATAGGGGCGTTACGATACGGCATGGTAAGGCGCAAAGACTAAACACGAAGGCGCAAAGGCTAAAACACGAAGTCACAAAGACACGAAGGCGCAAAGATTCAAAGTTTTTGGCAACTTCAAAGGTACTCAACACGAAGGCGCAAAGACACGAAGGCGCAAAGATTCAAAGTTTTTGGCAACTTCAAAGGTACTCAACACGAAGGCGCAAAGACACGAAGACGCTAAGGCACGAAGACGCTAAGTTCAAAGTTCTTGGCAATTTCAATCCTACCCAGCTTTGCGCCTTCGTGCCTTAGCGTCTTCGTGCCTTAGCGCCTTTGTGTTTTATCCTTAGCGTCTTCGTGCCTTAGCGCCTTCGTGTTTATCCTTTGTGCCTTACCACCAAAGTCTTTGTCGCCCTTGTCTTACCGGCTTCCAGCACTACAGCATAAACACCGGCGGGAAGGCCGTTCAATGGGATGGTACGCGAGTGCACACCTGCCTGAAAACGATCGTTATGTTGCCAAACCGTTTTACCCTGCATATCCAGTACCCGGAAGGAAAGGTTGGTTGCCGTTTTCAAAGAGAATTCCACCACTGTTTGGTCTGAAGCCGGGTTTGGACGCAGTTTTTCTACAGAAACAGCCGCCACAGGATCTTTGGCGCTGCTGGCCGTGGCCAGATCTGTTTGCCAAACACCCAGGCCATAAGTGGCTACGCGAAGTTTGTTGCCCGGCGCAATACTCAGGTGCATGGCCAGCATGGCGTTGGGAGCCTCGGCAGAATAGAGTTCCCAGGATGCGCCATCATCCGCAGAATGCCACACACCCAGGTCGTTGCCCACGTAAAAATGCCCGGTAGCCGGGTCAATTACCATGGAATTGGTGGGTACATCCGGCAATCCGTTGTCAATGGACTCCCAACCCAGTCCGGCATCGGTGCTGCGCCAAACGTGGTTGGCGTTGAAGCCAGCCAAAACCGCATACACTACATCAGGCTCTTCCGGATGCAATACCAAGTCCATACAAACCCGGTTGGGAAGTCCGGTGAGTTGAGTCACAGAGCCATCGGAGGCATCCACCTTGTACACCCGGGCCTGATTGGTGGTGCTTGGCGCCGTACTCAGGTATACCAAATCCGGATTTTCGGGATGAATTACGATGCTCAGGATAACATCGCCATCGGCAATAATATCCGTAACGGGATTCCAGCTATTGCCTCCATCGTCGGAGCGCCAGAGCCCCTGCGCGCCCGCGTACATGATGTCCGGGTTGGATGTTGCTATTTCAAAAGGACCATTAAAAGCCGCATTTCCAGAAATTTCATTGCCAATACCAAACCAGCTTTGCCCGCCGTCTTCGCTTTTGTACATGTTCAAATACTGGGAAGAGCCGTACATAATCTGGTCGTTTTGCGGGTGAATGGCCGCACATTCGCCGTCGCCACCCAACACACGTACCCAGGAAGGATCCCCGAAATAAATAGCCGTGCTGTTGTCTTGCATCCCGCCAATAGCAGACTCCGGATTGGTGGTGGAACTGCCCAGATTGGCATAAAACTGCTGGGTTTGGTAGCCACCATTGCGTCCGGCCCAGGTTTCGCCATCATCGTACGATACAAACAAGCCGCCGTCGGTAACAGCATATACCTTGTTCGGATCGCTGGTTGGGTAGTAAACGCCATGGATGTCGGCGTGTACGTAATCCGGCGGACCCTCGGAGCCACCTGCCGGCACGTAGCCAAAGTTCCATTTGTACCAATAGGTTTTTTGTGCCGTTACAGAACCTCCGTTGACTGATTTCCAGGCATCAATACCTACCCAGATGAAGGTGTTTGGATTGAGTGGGTTTACGGCAATATCGTGAGAATACCAGCCCTGGTATTTGCATACATCTTCGGAATTGATCTTGCCCCAGGAATTTCCGCCGTTTACG
>JAEUUS010000682.1 GCA_016787545.1 Saprospiraceae bacterium | reverse complement strand
GTTAACGGCCTATGATTATTCCACGGCCTGCATCCTGGATGAGGCCGGTGTGGATATCCTGCTGGTGGGAGATTCAGCCTCAAATGTCATGGCCGGACATGAAACGACCCTTCCTATCACCCTCGACCAGATGATCTACCATGCCCAGTCGGTGGTGCGTGCGGTGAACCGATCTATGGTGGTAGTGGATTTGCCATTTGGCAGTTACCAATCCAATTCAGAAATTGCCCTTTCCAGTGCCATCCGGATCATGAAGGAATCTGGCGCACATGCGGTAAAGCTGGAAGGAGGAGAGGAGGTGGAAGAAAGTATAAGCAGGATTTTGCGCGCCGGAATTCCAGTGATGGGTCACCTTGGACTCACCCCACAGAGTATCTACAAATTTGGTACTTATTCTGTTCGGGCAAAAGAAGATGCTGAGGCTCAAAAGCTCAGGGATGATGCAAGATTATTAGATAATTTGGGCTGTTTTTCGTTAGTGTTGGAGAAAATACCGGCTATGTTAGCCAAAGAGGTGTCTGAAAGCATAGATATTCCAACAATCGGAATTGGCGCCGGCAAGCATTGCGATGGGCAGGTATTGGTAACCCAAGACATGCTGGGCATTACCAAGGAATTCAAACCCAGGTTTTTGCGGAGATATCTGGAGCTCTTCGACATGATTGGAGATGCCACCAGAAGGTACATTGCCGATGTTAAAAACAAAGATTTTCCTAATGATCAGGAGCAATATTAACAGGTTGTAGCGTCTGTTGGGGGTTTTCCCGCCGGGCCAAAAACTGGTCTGACTGGAGGCCTCTGGAATAAATTCATAGGTTAATTTCTGAAGGTAAATTAAAAGACTGTATATCTTCACGCGCTCCAAACATCTGATGTTCAACAAAATCGTTGGAAAGTTGGTGTAATTTCCAAATTATTCTCGTTTGCGGGAAGCGTTTGGCGTGTTCACTGTATCTTTCTTTGGTTAACTGTTCTCCTTTCTTAACGTAACTAATGCGGAATTTCATGAATAGAAAGCTACTAGCTCTTTCGGCTTTTTTCATGCTCATTTGTGGGCATATTTATGGCCAGGTAAACCCTCCGTGCCCAACGCCTCCTCCTCCTGGAGCTGAAAACTGTCAGGCGTCTTGTGTTTATTGCGACTTTGACGGTTATATGGGTATTAATAATGGTACCCCTTCCGGCGGTAATACGGTTTGTGGCCAAATTGCTATTCACAATGACCAATGGTTTGGTTTTACTGCCGGTAGTACCACCATTGAAATTACCATTTTAACCAGCAACTGTCAAAATGGAGATGGTTTGCAAGCAGCATTTTTTGACGATTGTTCAGATCCGGATGCCATTGTATGCAACCCCGGCTCTGGTGGCGGTGGCGGTCAGCCATTGGTGTTAAATTACGACGGTTTTACAGAAGGTGAAACCTATTTTTTGATGCTGGACGGATGGAGTGGCGATATCTGCGATTTTGAAATCGATATCTCGCAGGGATCCATTACACCACCGCCGCCAGACCCTGCTTCACAGCCTCAGGGCCCAACGGTAGTTTGTCCGGGCGCTACAGCAGTATATACCATTCCGGATGCATTTGCTGCAGGTAGCTACCTTTGGACTGCTCCTGGCGGATCTTCCATCAACGGTCAGGGGGCATCTTTAAACGTAGATGCACCGGAAGGAACAACTGTTACCATCACATTTGGTAACTCAGGCGGTAATGTTTGTGTACAAGCCGACAATGCCTGCAACCCGCCATCTGGTGTGTTTTGTTTGCCCGTAGTAAATCAACCTATTCCGATTACTATTCGGCCATCATTGGTTATCTGTTACGAGGATGCTCCTTTTACCTGGGATGAGGATCCCTACACCACACTCAGCGCTCCTGGTGTGTTTACGCTTACCTCCAACCCTTATCAGTCATACCTGGGATGTGACAGTTCTGTTCGTCAAACCATTACCATCAAGCAGATTCCGCCAACCAATATCGGAACCAAATATGTTTGTGCAGGCACCTGCTTTGAGTTAGGCGGAGAACAATATTGCGATCCCGGCAACTACAACGTAGTATTTGACTCTTATAACAATTGCGACTCCTCTGTATCGTTTTCCTTGGTAGTGCTGGATCCGGTTGCGGTTATCCCACCGCCTGCCAATGCCATTGATTGCAATAGTTCCGGGGTAGTGCTCACCAGCACTGGTTCAACCCCACTTGGTCAGGCATCTTATGGGTGGCAAAACTCAAAC
>JAEUUS010000655.1 GCA_016787545.1 Saprospiraceae bacterium | reverse complement strand
ATAAACGCTGCGCTTAATCGGGTCCGGGATGCGCGCAATGCTGCTCACAATATCTTTCACCAATCCTGCCCTTTTGATAGGATCGCCTTTGGTTTCGTCTAACAGCAGGTCTGTTTTGAAAAAGATAAAATCCTTGGCGTTTTCGGTGGTAAATTTTTTGAATTGTTCGCCGCCAAATTCCTGCACATAGGAGTCCGGATCGTGGCCGTCGGGCAACAAACAAATGCGCACATTCAGGTCCTGCTCCAGGGCCAGGTCAAGGCCGCGCAACGCCGCTTTAATGCCAGCCGGATCGCCGTCGTATAAGATTTTCAGGTTTTGGGTATTGCGCCGGATCAGCTGTAATTGTCCTTCTGTAAGTGATGTGCCACTGGACGCCACTACGTTTTCGATGCCTGCCTGGTAAAGCGAAATGACGTCCATATAACCTTCCACCAGCAAACATTCATCCAGTTGGCGAATGGCTTTTTTAGCCTGGAAAGCGCCGTAAAGGATCTTGTTTTTGACGTAGATCTCGGTTTCCGGGCTGTTGATGTACTTGGGTATGGTTTTTTCGGCCGACATGGTTCTTCCGGCGAAAGCGGCTACTTTGCCGGAGAGGTTGTGAATGGCAAACATCACCCGGGCACGAAAAAAATCCCGGCCGCCATCCTGGCTGCACAGCCCAACTTTTTTCAGGAGCTCCGAACTATGGCCGGTGCTTTTAGCTTTTCGTAGCAATAAATCACGTTCGTCCGGTGCATACCCCAGGCCGAATGCACGGATGGTTTCCTCGCGCAGGCCGCGTTTTCGGAAATAAGCCAGTGCTACAGATTTTCCTTCATCGGTGTCGAAAAGCTGTTGTTGAAAATGCTGGAGGGCAAATTCATTGACGATGTACAACGAATCTGCCAATTGCATTTCGGCTAATTGTTCCGGTGAACGCTCTACCTCCTGAATTTCGATATGGTATTTCCGGGCCAGCCAGCGCAAAGCTTCCGGATAAGTGAGGTTTTCGTGTTCTTTCAGGAAAGTGATGGCATCTCCAGCCTTGCCGCAGCCGAAACATTTGAAAATATTCCGGGCGGGGTTCACATTGAAAGAAGGGGTGCGTTCTCCATGGAACGGGCACAGGCCAATGAGGTTAACTCCGCGGCGGCGAAGCGACACGAATTCTTCAATGACTTCTTCGATCCGGGTGGCATCGAGGATTTCCTGCACCTGTTTTGGAGGGATCATGGTGCGAAGATAAGTCAGTTTGAGCTCCTGTTTATGGTAAAATACGCAGATCTGCGTAGGCAGTTTAC
>JAEUUS010000649.1 GCA_016787545.1 Saprospiraceae bacterium | reverse complement strand
GGTTTTTTTGGTCATATAGCCGTCTTTGTTGTACTCAAACGTGAAGGTCAGACCTTCCACAGCACTAAGGTTATACTGTGAGATGGCAGTGCCCTGGGTCAGATTGCCTTTGTCATTGAGCGTACCGGTAAAGCTGAATACCTCGCGGTTTTCCGTAATGCGCCACTCTTTGATTTTTACTTCGTTTCCACTGTACGTGAATGTTGTAAAATCTTCATCATTGGTAGATTTTATAACTCGCCCCTGGTCGTCGTATTCAATAGTCATAAAATCGCTTTCCTTGTTTGCATTGGTCATTTTGACCAGCTTTTTACTGGTTTCAATAACAGGGTCGTCTTTCTTGCAGGCGCTGAGTAAAACGAGGAGAGACAAGCCGAAAATACTGATGTTATTCATGATGCAATTTGGTGAAGTGAAAAAGGGCCGGTGTTTTTGTTTCCGACCGTTTGATGAGGCAAAAGTGTACCTCCGCTGATATCGGAAAAAAATATTCCCCCTCGAAGCAGGGTAGAAAAAAAACGGAGTGCGGCAAAAACAGAATGAGGCGTGAACGATGTCGGTTTGCCTGACAGAATGTGGGGTTTGTAGGAAAAAATGGAAAATTATTATTAAATTATGCTTGCTTAAACGATTAAGCTACTTACTTTTGTGCTGAAATTCAGCTACAGGTGGTCCATAAAAAAACACAACTCAAGGATATTGCCCGGGAAGTAGGCGTTTCAACGGCTACGGTTTCCTACGTTTTGAACGACCACCCCATGTCGGCCCGCATCAGTGAAGACGTTTCGGCGCGTATACGCCAAACCGCACTGGACCTGAATTATCAGCCAAATCAAATTGCCAAAAGCCTGAAAACCCAAAAAACATATACCATTGGGTTGATTGTAGCCGATATCGCCAATCCATTCTCGGCTCATATGGCCCGGATTATTGAAGACGATGCCAAAAAGAAAGGCTACACGGTAATTTTTGGCAGCTCCGACGAGAATATAGACAAGGCGCAAAATCTGATCAACACCATGTTCAATCGCCAGATTGACGGGCTGATCCTGGCCGCAGTTGACAAATCGCAATCGCAAATAGCCGATATCCTGAAAAAAGGCGTGCCGCTGGTACTCATCGACCGCTACTTTCCCATGGATCAGGTGAGTTATGTGGGTATCGACAACTACGGCGCTACCTACGAAGCCGTTGAATTGCTGATCAGAAACGGTCGCAAACGCATTGGCCTCATCAGCTACCATACCGAGTTGGTGCACCTTTCCGAACGAAACCGCGGATACCTGGATGCGCTGCGCGATGGCGGTATCACAGCGGATAATGCGCTGATTAAAACCATTTCCCTGCATCAGATCCGACAGGATGTGGAGCGCAGCCTGGCCGAGTTACTTCAGGCTGAGCCGGCAGTAGATGCGGTATTATTCACCACCAACCTGCTGTCGATCAACGGATTGCGTTACTTGTATCAGCAAAAAGTAGCCATTCCGGAACAACTGGCCGTGGTTGCATTTGACGAAACAGATGTTTACGATTTTTTCCCCATTTCCATAACCTATGTCCGTCAGCCGTTGGACGAACTCGGACGCGCCGCTTCCGAGGTGCTGATTAGTCAGATGGAAAATAAAACAGAACAGGCAATTCAGGTGAACCTGAAGACCACATTGGTTGTGGGACAATCTTCCGGGTAAGCGATCATATATTTTTTTACCA
>JAEUUS010000632.1 GCA_016787545.1 Saprospiraceae bacterium | reverse complement strand
AGAGAATGCTTCAACTGCGAAAAAACCCAAACTTTTAAACCGGATCAGCGCAACCGCAGCAGCGGCATTCGCTTCCATAAATAATAACCGCACACCATGGAACAGGCCATCACGCATCCACTCGTCTCTGCCATCATTTTCTCCGTTCTGGGTATTCTGGTATGGCTGGGCGCTTATTACATTATTGAAAAAATTACCCCGGAAAACACCTGGGCCGAAATCACCAAAAACAAAAACACTGCCGTGGCAATTATCCTGGGCTCCATGATTATTGCCATTGCCATGATCATCAGTGCTGCTATCCATGGGTAGCAAATGGTTACGGCTTGAGTATCTGCTGCTGTTTTCGGTTTTTGTCATAGCCACCTGCGGCCTGGTCTACGAGTTGGTAGCAGGCGCATTGGCCAGCTATCTGCTGGGCGACTCGGTCCGACAGTTCTCCTTTGTTATCGGTATTTACCTTTTCTCCATGGGCGTGGGCTCATATCTGGCCAAATACCTGAATAACAACCTTTTAGATAAATTTATCGACATTGAAATACTGGTTGGTCTGGTAGGCGGATTCAGCTCGGTTATCCTGTTCTGGCTGTTCGATTATCACACCCATTTCGAACTGGTGCTGTACTCGCTGGTGTTTATCACCGGATGCCTGGTTGGCGTGGAATTACCCCTGCTGATGACCCTGCTTCAGGACCGGGTGGCCTTTAAAGACCTGGTTTCCAATGTATTGTCGTTTGATTATGTAGGCGCCCTGATTGCCAGCCTGTTGTTTCCACTGGTGCTGGTGCCCAAGCTGGGCTTGCTGCGCACTTCCCTGTTTTTCGGGTTGTTGAATGTGGGCATTGCCCTGGCGCTGATTTTTTTATTAAAAAAGGATATTAAAAACGCTTTCGGCTTGCGCATCAGGGCATGGCTGGCCTTTTCCATGCTGTTAACGGCATTCCTTTTTGCCGACCGCATTTTGTCGTTTTCCGAAGAAAAACTCTACAACGAAGACGTCATTTTCCACCAATCCAGCGCCTACCAGCGCATAGTACTCACGCGGGTGCGCAACGAACTGAAGTTGTACCTGAACAACAACCTGCAGTTCAGCTCCCGGGATGAATACCGCTACCATGAGGCATTGGTACACCCGGCCATGTCGATGGCGCCCAAGGTAGAACGGGTGTTGGTGCTGGGCGGCGGAGACGGGTTGGCGGTACGCGAAATCCTCAAATATGATTCGGTGCAGGAAGTGGTTCTGGTGGATCTGGATGGCAAAATGACAGACCTGTTTCAGCACAACGACATGCTGAAAAGTCTGAACGCGCAATCGCTCACCCATCCCAAGGTAAAAGTGATCAATGCCGATGCTTTTATCTGGTTAAGGGAAAACAAAACCCCGTTTGATGTAGCCATTGTAGACTTCCCCGA
>JAEUUS010000628.1 GCA_016787545.1 Saprospiraceae bacterium | reverse complement strand
CAATCATTGGAATTTTCCGAATTTGGCCTGCATCGTGATTTGTTGGATGGCATAGAGGCCCTGTACTTCAAATGCGCAACACCTATCCAGGAAAATGCCATGCGCATCATCGTGGAAGGCAAGGATCTGATCGGAACGGCGCAAACGGGTACCGGCAAAACTGCCGCTTTTGTGCTGCCCATTATGCACATGATCCTGAAATCCGGCGAATACGATTATACGCAAGCCCTGATTATTGTGCCCACCCGCGAACTGGCCATGCAAATTGACCAGGCCATTGAAGCGTACTCTTATTTTTCCGATATCTCTTCAGTGGCTATTTACGGCGGCGGCGGCGGAAAAGACTTCGCCCAGGGCAGAGATGCTCTCCAGAAAGGCGCCGACATCGTTATTGCCACCCCCGGCCGACTGCTTTCGCACATGAGCCTGGGATATGTGGATTTTTCCCGACTGCGCTTTTTGGTGCTCGACGAGGCAGACCGAATGCTTGATATGGGTTTCATGCCGGATCTGAACCGTATCATCAAAGCATTGAATCCCGAACGTCAGAGCCTTTTGTTCTCCGCCACCATGCCGCATGGGGTAATGAAACTGGCCAAAACCATGCTGAAAAGCCCGGCCACGGTAAGCATTGCCCTTTCCAAACCCGCAGAAGGAGTTACACAGGGCGTTTTTATAGCCACCGACCGGCAAAAGATTCCGCTCATACAGGAAATACTCAAAGAACGAACCGGCCGTACCATCATTTTTTGTTCCAGCAAACTGGCCGTCAACCAGTTGCACCAAAAGCTCAAAAGCAAAAACCTGCTGGTAGAACGTATCAGCAGCGATCTGGAACAAAACGAAAGGGAGCAGGTCATGCTGGCTTTCCGGAATAATAAAATTGATATCCTGGTGGCCACCGACGTACTTAGCCGGGGTATAGATATTGACGGGATAGACCTGGTAATCAACTTTGAAGCTCCTCGCGACGCCGAAGATTATGTACACCGGATTGGACGTACTGCCCGTGCCGAACGCAAAGGCACTGCGCTTACCCTCATCAACCACGCGGATTTGCACCGGCTACGGCGCATTGAAAAGCTCATTGGCAAAGAAGTGCCCCGTTTGCCACTCCCACCCGGCATTCCGGAAGATCACGAAACACCCCAACGTCAGCCCCAGCGCCCCCAACACCGTACAGGCGGACCCAGGCCGCCATCATCCGGCGCCAAATCCGGCGGTGAGCGAAAACGGTTTAATGGAGGGAAGAAGAAGTAACGTTTAGGGGTAAGGGGCCGGGGGCATTTAAGGTCATTAAGGGTCATTAAGGAGGTCATTTAGTGGCCATTTGAGGGGTCATTTAATCAACGTGCGTTGTCATCCAGAGCGCAGCGAAGGACCTACACAAGCCTGGCGACTCGGGGGCAGTGGCCCACGGCCTTTCGGAAACCGGGCTGGTGCAGGGCCTTCGCTGCGCTCTGGATGACAACCCACCTAGGTAAATGCACTCTACCCCCTCAAATGGCCACTAAATGACCTATAAATGACCTCCTAAATGACTCTTAAATGACTCTTAAATGACCTATAAACGCCCCTCAAATGACCCTTAAATGACTAAATAAAATGACCATCCAACAAGCACAAGACACCGTTGATCAATGGATCAACACCATTGGGGTTCGGTATTACTCGGAGCTCACCAATACGGCCCTGCTCATGGAAGAGGTGGGCGAGGTGGCCCGCCTGATGGCGCGTATTTACGGTGAACAATCCTTCAAAAACCCGTCAGATGCTGCTGAGGCGCCAGCCCAGCTGGCCGATGAAATGGCGGATGTGCTGTTTCTCATTCTTTGCCTCGCCAACCAAACCGGCATCAACCTCAACGAAGCGCTACAGAAAAACCTCGATAAAAAAACCAAACGCGATGCGGAACGGCACGCAAACAATGAAAAATTGAGGTAGCGGTGGGGGGATAGGCCTTGAATTACCTGTAATATCTCGCTCCGACGTAGCTCTGGACGAGGACACCCAGGCGTTTCGTTAGCGAATCAAAATCTCTCCACTTCTTTGTCCGTTAGCCAGGGTCAATTGGACACTATAGGCCATTGGAACATCGTTTATATCATTCATAATCAACACTTTTGAAAGCCCTTCAGGTAACACATCTGTTTGCAAGGATGTAATTTTTTTGCCTGAAAAATCAAATATATCGAAACGTGCTGTCGTGGATTCCTTGAGTTCGACTTCTGCAAAAACTGCACCTTCAGCAGGGTTAGGGAAAAGTTTAAATTTTACTACATTTTCCACGGGCTCCCAGGTGTTCACTAAGCCCGGGTTTTCAAAAAGAATCAGCGAATTATCCTCCCCTAAAGCAGACTCAACCGAACCTGTACTTGTGATGTCTAAATCACCATCACCATCCCTGTCGTGCAATACTGCCCGGTAAGGCCAAAAGACAAACAGATGATCAACCAATTCAAAACCCCCGCTACCGTCATTCCTAAATAGTGAATGATAGGAGGCATCATAGCAAGTCGCTACAATATCTATATCACCGTCTCCATCCAGATCACCGGCATCAATATCTTGGGGATAAATCTCAGATGATCCAGGAAGTATGACAGAATCG
The DNA here is from genome assembly GCA_016787545.1 of Saprospiraceae bacterium. Lineage (GTDB taxonomy): Bacteria > Bacteroidota > Bacteroidia > Chitinophagales > Saprospiraceae > M3007. Next base: position 15,743 of record JAEUUS010000628.1, on the reverse strand, counting down.
AATAGTCCGCCATGACCATCGCCAAGAATAAGCACGCTCATATCATCTGCTGGAAACGCCGCAGCTGCGTCTGCATAACCATCGCCGTTGTAATCGGCTATACTTATCGAATTACAGTCCCCAAAAAAGTTATCTATGTATTCAATGGAAGAAACGTGGAAATTCCCCAAGCTATCGCCCAGATATAGGGAGAGTCTGTAGCTTTGGCCCAAGAAAAAATCGGCAATGCCATCATTGTTTGCATCGGCTATTGCAAGGGCGGTTGCCGGATAAACCAATGAAATAGAAGTTTCATCCGTGAAAATGCCATTCCCTTGATTTTCAAGGCGTGTCAGTGTATAGCCAAAATCCTGTGTTGTAAGGATGTCATCATCGCCGTCGAAATCAAAATCGCCCACCATGGCGGGGTCGCCTACCGAGATGAATTTGTCTATATGAGAGAATCCGCCCATGCCATCGCCAAATAAAATGTAGGTTTCATAGCTGGTAGACGCTACAAGATCAATCTTGCCATCGTTGTCGAAATCACCAGCTCCGTATACGTTCCAAAAACCTGCATTTATGCTGATACTGCTGTTGATTCCTGGGAATTGGCCAGTGCCGTTGTTCAGCAGAACACGTATCCCGGAGGTAATCAAGACTGTCATATCGCTATGACCATCGTTGTTAAGGTCACCAGCATGGGCTCCAGAGAACCAGGTAGGGCCCTCGGAGGGCAGGCTGACCGGAATGGTATCCACTATTTTCTGTTTGAAGGAGCCAGGGGCTGTTTTTATATAATATTGCCAGAAATAGCCATTTTTTATGGCTGCCCCATCAGGTGAGTGAAGTTTTTTGTTGATAGAGACGGTCACCAATTCTCCGGCAAAGAACGGCTGATCGGGAGTGAATAGGATACGGGTATTTCCATTTTCAAGCGTAAAACTTCCTGTCGCAGGGCCTGACCAACTGCCAAAAACTCGTACGGAAGCGGAGGAAACGGAACCGGGATCAATTGCGGCATCTAATTGAATTACAATGTTTTCTGAGGGTGTTGCCGTGCTGGACAAGTTCTTGGGAAAGACTGTAAGCACTTGTGGGTTTTGAGCAAAAATCCCAAAGGGAAGCAAGAGGAAGAGAAGAGTTCGCATGGTTAAATGATTTATGGTAAAAAGTAATTTTGTGTATAGTTTTATGCACTCTTTTTAAAAATACAAAATTTACTCAAATATTCCAACTCTTCGTTGTTGGCATTCTCGCTTACGTGTTTTTGGGAGCTGGGGTTATGAGCGGAATGACGAGGAAAAAGCACTATACCCAGAAGGTTGTAAAATTGGGCTATTCACTCAACGTGGGGTGCCCTGTTTGTTACTGTCGGGGTGACTGGCAGTCACCCCGACAGTAACAAACAGGGCACCCCGCCAATAAACTCAGCTCCAAAAACACCAAAATGCGCCATTTTGTCATTACCATTTCGTTAAAAATGCCATTTTGGCAACCAAAAGCACCCCTTAACCCGTCATTTTGGATTATTTTTCCAAATGGTACACAGATTGATCTGGAGGGAATGTCTGCCTGAGTGCAGATGAGTCGGAAAAGAAAATTGAGATGCCGGCTCGAACATTCAACCATAAACTATCAAAATTCTGTCACAAAATGACAAACGTTGTTAAATTTCAACCCCTGCCTGCAACTAAATTCTTCACAAACAGTTTCTTTGATGAGTTCTTCAACCGCGGCGTTGGTGAGTTTGTCGGCAACGATAACCCATTCAGTCAACCCGCAGTGAATGTAACCGAGAGCGACGAATCGTTCAACATTGAAATGGCAGCTCCGGGCTTTAACAAACCGGACTTCTCTCTGAATGTTGAAAATGGTCAGTTAGTGGTATCCGCCAAGCGTGAGGAAAAATCTGAAGAAAATAACGAGAAAAATCGTTTCCTCCGTCGCGAATTCCGCTTCGAATCTTTCAAACGTTCTTTTAAATTGCCGAATACCGTGAACCAAGATTCGATTTCGGCTGTTTATGAAAATGGATTGTTGTTCATCACGCTTCCTAAAAAAGAAGAAGCCAAACCGGTGAGCAAAACCATTCAGATTGGCTAAGGCCGATCCCCAGACAAGTGTTTTCATAAGGTTAGTTAATAGGGTTTTAGGTGTTTTCATAGAGCCGGGCAGCAATGTCTCGGCTCTTTTTAATATAATGTCACCGCTACGCGGTTTTTGGGGGCGCTGAGCGCTGCGGGGAAATACTTTGTATTTTTGGGGCCGCTTTCACCATAATGTACCTGATGCTTTACGAACATATTCAGGAGGCTGTAGCATTTATCCGTAGCCAAACTGATTTTCCGACCCGAACCGCCATTGTACTGGGCACCGGTTTGGGCAACCTCACCGACGATCTCCGCATTGTTGCGGAAATTGCCTACCCCGATATTCCGCACTTTGCCAGAAGCACTGTTCAGAGCCATAAAGGCAAACTGATTTTTGGTTACTTAGCCGAACATCCGGTGGTAGTAATGGCCGGAAGGTTCCACTGGTACGAAGGCTGGAGCATGGAACAGGTCACTTTTCCCATCCGTGTATTAAAATTTTTGGGCGTGCAGCAACTTTTTATCACCAACGTTTCCGGTGGCGTAAATCCGCACTTCCGGGCCGGCGATCTGGTGGTAGTAAAAGACCATATCAACCTCCTCCCCGACAACCCTTTGCGGGGCACAAACGACGAGCGACTGGGCCCGCGTTTCCCGGATATGCTGCATACCTACGATGAAAATTTGCGCCAAAAAGCACTCGAAATAGCCCAAAAACATCAAATAAGGGCCTTTGAAGGGGTGTACTCTGCATTGCCCGGCCCCAACCTGGAAACCCCAGCCGAGTACACCATGCTCCGAACCCTGGGCAGCGATTGCACGGGGATGTCGTCGATACCAGAGGTATTGGTGGCAAGGCACATGAGTCTGCCGGTGCTTATGATTTCTTTGGTGAGTAATGTGGCTTACCCGCGTTCTGCCATACGTGAAACCATTGTTGAGGAAGTAATTGCAACGGCAGAAGCAGCAGAACCCAAGATGAGGTTGCTGATTCGCGAAATGCTTGCCTACCTTTGAGCTTTCAAATCCAAAACAGACATGGTCAAGATACTCGCCAACGACGGCATCCATCCAGACGGACTTTTACTCCTCGAAGAAGCCAATTACCTGGTTAGTGAAGAAAAAGTAGCCCAGGAAGACCTCGCAAGCGCCATTTCAGACTACGATGTGCTCATCGTACGCAGTGCCACAAAAGTGACCAAAGCGGTAATAGATGCAGGTAAAAAGCTCAAAATCATTGCCCGTGGCGGTGTTGGCCTCGACAATATTGATGTGGAATATGCCCAGAGCAAGGGCATTCAGGTGTTCAACACCCCCAAAGCATCGTCTCGCGCAGTAGCCGAGCTGGCTGCAGCCCATATTTTTACGCTTTCCCGCATGTTGCAACGCTCCAACCGCGAGCTGGCTACCGGAGGGGATTTCAAAAAGCTGAAAAAAGAATTCGAATCCGGCTACCAGATCAAGGGCAAAACGCTGGGTATTGTGGGTTTTGGCCGGATTGGTCAGGAACTGGCCACGATTGGTCTCGGGCTGGGCATGAAAATTCGCGCTCATGACCCGTTTGTAAACGAAGCAGAAATTGGAATCCAGGCAGGTGACTACCCTAACCTGCGCTTTTGTGTGAAAATCTCTACAGAATCGCTGGAAAAAGTGCTGCGTGAGTCAGATATCATCAGTTTTCACATTCCCGGCATTGGCAAGCCACTGGTAGGCGCCGCCGAGCTGGAAAAAATGAAAACCGGCGCCATCCTCATCAACACCGCCCGCGGTGGTGTAATTGAAGAAAGCGCACTGCTCAATGCCCTCAACTCAGGCAAAATAGGCGGCGCCGGCCTTGATGTGTTCGAAAACGAGCCTACGCCAATGGAAGCCCTGCTACGTCACCCACGCGTATCCTGCAGCCCCCATATTGGCGCCAGCACCATGGAAGCCCAGGCGTATATCGGCATGGAACTGGCAGATAAGATCCTGAATTTTTTTGGGGACGATAAATAAGCGGGGGGGCTCAAAAGTAATATTTACCGCAGAGGCACTTACAGTGAGAGTCTCACTCAAAGTGAGACTCTCACTGTAAGTGCCTCTGCGGTAAATATTACTTTTGAGATATCTTCTTGTAGAAAACACCAAGCGGAGCAATCAAAGCAACCAAATTCCAGCAAGCCCATATTTTGATATAATTCATTACCTTTGTAAAACAATGAGGCAATTGCTATGTATATTTACAAAAATATCATCACGCTGGAACCCGGCAAACGGAGCGGAAAGCCCTGCATCCGAGGTCTCCGCATTGCGGTAGAGGACATCCTGATTTGGATGGCATCCGGAATGACGGTAGAGGACATCATCACAGACTTTCTGGAACTAACCAGAGAAGATATATTGACTGCACTTGAGTTTGCAGCAAGGAGGCAGGAGCGAACTATACTAGCGGCTGCCTGATGGTATTTTCACTACATATGCCCCAATCAAATACCGATCCAGACAACATCTTCTACCCAACCAACACCACCGAATGGCGGGAATGGTTAGCGGAAAACCATATCTCCAAACAATCAGTCTGGCTGGTGTTTTACAATAAAGCCTCAGCTAAAAAATCTATCACCTGGAGCGAAGCCGTTGATGTGGCCCTTTGCTTTGGCTGGATTGATAGTAAAAAAGTAAAATTTGATGCAGACACCTCTCATCAGTTTTTCAGCAAAAGAAAACCCAACAGCACCTGGTCTAAAATCAATAAGGAAAAAATTGAAACTTTGACGGCCCAGGGCTTAATGACGCCAGCCGGACTGGCCTGTATTGAAGTGGCCAAACAAAATGGTTCCTGGACCATTCTGGATGAGGTGGAAGCATTGATCGTACCCAATGACCTGGAGGCTGCTTTTGCGAACAGCCCAGCAGCAGAGGCCTTTTTTAGTAATTCAAGTAAATCTGTCAAGAAAATCCTGCTGTCGTGGCTTGTCCTGGCCAAAACAACAGAAACCCGGCAAAAACGCATAGCTGAAATAGTAGAAAGCGCTGAACAGGGCTTGAAACCCAAACATATGAGGTAAGAAGTAAAAATTCCATTTAATTATTCAATCTCCATTCTGCAACCGCTCAAACAGCAGATTTTCTAACCTTTCTCCTGCACACATCATCGGGAAAAACACGAGTAAGCCACAACCACCCAAATTAGCGTCCAGAACCAAAAGATCCCCATCAGGTGTTAAAGCCATACTGGCATGATGCGAGTTCACTATATTTAAAATAAGGGTAAAAACCCTCATTTTAGTACGCTTTGCCCGTACCTTTCCATTTCGGATATTCGCTCTTAAATAAGATTTAGCCACTATTTTGTCGCCATCCCAAAGGCTGAAAACAAGCCTATTTTGTTTTGTTTTGGTGACCTGTATATAACAATGATGTTCATGGTAATAGCTCCAGGCAAGCCTGTGTTCCATCATGCATATCCAGTCTAAAGCTGTTTGGTTAGAATCTCCCTTGGGGGTAATGTTATACCTACCCTCCAACTGCGATAATTGGGTAATCGGCACTGTAGGATGTAGTGCTTGAGCAGAAAGTGTTGCTGTAAAAAATAGCGCCAAGCAATAGGAAATTAATGGAATGGCTTTCATTCATTGAATATCGATTCCTTCCAAACACCAATTATCCATCATTTATTGCACCGCATACACCACCGGCTTCGACGGACTAGCATCCAGATCCAGCGAAATGGTCTGCAGATTGAGCAGATACAACCCATCCCGAAGTTCATTAGGTACATACACCATTTCTGTAATGGTAGCGTCGGTGCGGGTATTGTGCGGATATTGCCAGAAAGCCTTGTGGGCCAGCAACTGACCGCCGTCTTCCTCGCGGTCTACAGAAGGCAAGTCCAGCAGCAGGTGCCGGATGCCACTTTCCACCATCCAGGCAGCCGCTTCGTGGTGCAGGTAAGGCGGGTTGGCGCCAGAGTAGTTACAGCGTTTTTTCAGATCGTCGTTGGGGAGGGTTCTGATGATGAGCGCCTCAGCTTCGCCAGCCTCCCAGAATTCCTCCAGTTGATCCCGGAATATAACCCGGTCGCCATCCTCTGTGGGGCGAGGGTATATGCTGACCAATTTAGCCAGAAAATGATACGTTTTCAGGCATTCGTGCAGCACATACCGTTCCCGGGCAATATGACCCACACATTCTGTATGGGTGCCATTGCCATGCGGATTAATGCGCACGTTGAAAAAGTTGACTACCCCACCCTCGGCTGTGCTTCCCACGAAATCGCCGGCCCGCACCGGAGCAAACTCCGGCATAGGCGCCCAAAAGCAGTTGGGATTCTCCGCCCCGTCACGCAGCACGATAGACAAATCTGTGGGTTGGGATAGATCGACGGAGTAGGTGCGGGAGTTGAAGGAGAAAGTCATGTGGGAGGGAATTGTTCATAGTGAGACTCTCAGGATTCAGGTGAACCATTTGGTCTCAGACCAAATGGTTCACCTGAATCCTGAGAGTCTCACTTCACGAATGTATCGGTCTGTTCGCCGTTGCAGCCAGACACGCTTCTTTGAACGCTTCGGTGTAGGTTGGGTGTGCATGGCTCATGCGGGCGGCATCTTCGGCGCTGGCGCGGAATTCCATGAGGGCTACGGCCTCGGCAATCATATCCGCGGCGCGGGCGCCTACGATGTGTACACCCAGAATTTCGTCGGTTTCCTTGTGGGCCAACACCTTCACCATGCCATCGAGGTCCATGCTCGCGCGGGCGCGACCGAGGGCGCGGAACGGGAATTTACCGGGTTTGTACGGCGTACCGGCTTCTTTGAGCTGTTCTTCCGTGTAGCCTACGCTGGCTACTTCCGGCCAGGTGTACACTACACCGGGAATGAGGTTGTAATGGATATGCGGTTTCTGCCCAACCATGGTTTCGGCCACAAACACACCTTCTTCTTCGGCTTTATGGGCCAGCATGGCGCCGCGCACCACATCGCCAATGGCATAAATGCCCGGCACTGCGGTTTCGAGGTGGTCGTTCACCGGAATTCGTCCTTTTTCATCCAGCGTAATGCCTGCGTTTTCCAACCCCAGGTTGTCGGTATATGGCCGGCGACCAATGGCAACCAGACAGTAATCAGCTTCCCAGCTCAGGGTTTTAGACTCGTCGTCGCGACTCTGAGCCGTTACCGTCACTTTGGTTTTGGTGGCTTTTACCTCCGTCACGGCATGGCGCATGTGGAACTCCATGCCTAAACCTTTGAGGGATTTGGTGAGTTCACGGCTGCAATCGGCATCCATGCCGGCAATGATACGGTCCATGTACTCCACCACATGCACCTTGGTGCCCAGGCGCGCGTACACGCTGCCCAGCTCCAGTCCGATCACGCCACCGCCAATCACTACCATGCTGGACGGCACTTTTTCGATGTGGAGCGCTTCGGTGCTGGTGATTACCCGGGTTTTATCGTAATTGAAATTAGCCGGCACGATGGGCTTGGAACCCGTGGCAATGATGGTGCGAAGGGTTTCAATTTCCTTGGTTTCTCCACTTTTCCCGGTTATTTTAATGCGGTTTTTGCTCACAAAAGAGCCGTGTCCGTTGAACACGTCGATTTTGTTTTTCTTCATCAAGAACTCCACACCTTTGTTGTTTTCCAGCACCACTTCATTCTTTCGCTTGATCATTTGCGGAAGATTCACCTTCAGGTCTTTCAAATCAATGCCATGCGTTTTAAAGGTATGATGAGCATTGTGATAATGCTCGGAAGAGTCCAGCAGCGCCTTGGAAGGAATACATCCTACGTTCAGGCAAGTGCCGCCAAGTACGGAATATCGTTCAATAATCGCTGTTTTCAAGCCCAACTGGGCGCATCGAATGGCAGCTACATAGCCGCCCGGTCCGGAACCAATGACAGTAACGTCGTATTGCATTTTAGAGTGTTTGAGTGTTTTGGTGTTTTGGTGTTTTAGTGTTTTGGTGTTTTAGTGTTTTGGTGTTTTGGTGGGCGTTCGGCTGGGTTCCTCAAAAGGCTTAACGCCCGATTTTTACCAATAAGTTATTTCCTAAGGCGTCAGCCTTACAAAATACCCAGCCGAACGCCCACCAAAACACTAAAACACCAAAACACTAAAACACCAAAACACTCAAACACTAACGGGGCGCAAAAGTACCTGTTTATAAATCCAATCATTGAACCGGAATAAAGGTTTTTTGTTTTAAGTGTCAAAACATTTAAGTTTGCGTCATGAAACTAGAACAGGAACTTAAAAGCATCAAGCCAATGCCTGCCCGACAGCGGGCTACTCTGAACATATTATTCACTGCCAGTTGGCTGGATTGCGCCATGACCCGGCAGTTGCGCCCTTTTGGCCTGACGCCTCCGCAGTACAATATTTTGCGCATTTTAAATGGCAGTGCGCCGAAGGGTTTATCGGTGCTGGATATCAAAAGCAGAATGCTGGACCGCAGCAGCAATGTGAGCCGTTTGGTAGAAAAACTGCGTTTGGCCGACCTGGCTGAACGGGTGCCACACGGCAAAGACCGGCGTATGGTAGTGGTTACCATCTCCGAAAAAGGCAAAAAAATGCTCGCCGACATTGAACATGCGCGATTTATGGACGGCAATGATGTGGTAGCCCCCAAATTGTCGGAAGCAGAATTGCTTGAATTGGCACATTTACTCGACAAGTTCCGCGAGTAAAGTCGTGCCTTTTCCGTACTTTTGCACGCCCCACCAACCAACACACACGCGTTATGCGCAGCCATCCTTCAGCGCTCGTTCCGGGCGCCATGCACGTCCCACGTATGCTGACCCTTGAGCTTTTCACCCCCGACGATGATGCCCGACCCGTGTTCGTCACGGGAAACTTCAATAGTTGGTCGACCCGTGACGAGCAGTATAAAATGCAAAAAATCAAGGAGGGGCATTACCAATACACCTTTACACAGGTGCCTCCAACGGTTGACAAGTTTGAATATAAATACGTGAAAGGTGGATGGGAAGCGGAAGAACTGGCGTCTGATGGGTACCCGCCCGCCAACCGCACTATGGAATCTCCCCGGGGTAAAGTGAACGATGTGGTACCCCGCTGGAAACAGCACATAAAAGGCTACGATCCACAGTTTTATCCGGATATTCAAATTGTTTCCAAGCGTTTCAATGTGCCACAGCTTAGACGCAGGCGCCGTATTTCGGTGCTTTTGCCCTGGGATTATGCCAGCACCAACAAACGTTATCCGGTTTTATACCTGCAAGACGGGCAAAACCTTTTTGAAGATACGGCCCCGTTTGGCACCTGGGGTGTAGACCGACGGCTGGCAGCGCTGGCGCAGCGAGGGCTGGGCAGCTTTATTGTAGTAGCCATTGACCACGGCGGCAGTGAGCGTATCCGGGAATTTTCGCCTTACGACACTCCAAAATGGGGCGACGGCCTGGGACAGGAATACGCCCGTTTTCTGGCAGAAACCCTAAAGCCACACATCGATTCGCATTACCGCACCTTACCCGATCGCGCGCACACGGGCATAGGCGGGAGCAGCATGGGCGGATTGATCAGCATTTACGCCGGCATCATGTTCCCACAGGTGTATTCCAAATTCATGATTTTCTCGCCCTCCCTTTGGGCTGCGCCCAAGGTTTATTTTGAACCGGTGCGTTTTTCGCCTTATTCCGACACCAAAATTTACCTGTTTGCCGGCGGCAAAGAAGGTTCGGGCATGATTCCCAATGTGTTGCGCTTTAAGGAATATATGGAAAACCACGGCTACGACAACAAACGGCTACAAATCAAGCTCTCTACCGACCCCCAGGGGCGGCACACGGAAGATCGCTGGGGTATTGAGTTCCCCAAAGCAGCGGAGTGGCTATTCAGTTAAACTGAAATATTACTGCTGTTTTTTGGCTGTAACCTGTAGCATCAACGGAACCGTATCATCAATCATTTTATCGCGGGTAGTGCCCAGAATACCAGAACGGAAGTTGACGCCCCACTGTGTGCGGTTGATTGGAAATGCCGGAGATTTTGCCTGAAGCATGTCACCCTCAAATTGAATCATCACCGGAATCGTGATTGGCGCCTTTTTCCCTTTCATGGTGAGATGGCCATCCAGCACCCAATTGAAATTTTCTGCCTTTCCGGGAAGTACCTCTTCGATCACAAATTCTGCTTTCGGGTACTTGTTTACTTCAAAAAAATCTGAATCCTTCAGGTGAGATTCCAAATCCCTGCGTTCGCCAGGATCCTTGATATCTGTTACCGCAATAGAATTCATGTCCAGCGTAACCGTGCCACTCAATAACTGGCCCTGATTGACTAAAAGAGTACCTCCTTCTACCATAATAGTACCCTGGTGCCCATCTTTTTTTAAGGTATGGGCGCCCGACCAGTTCACCACGCCTTCCGTAATGATGTAGGTAGACGCGCCCTCTCTCGGAACATTTACCATTTTTACGGTATCTACGGGCACAGAGGGCGCCGTTTCAGGAAGTTTTGGTTCATTTTTGCAGGCTAACAATGCTAAAATGGACAACAGGAGCAAGATCGATTTTTTTTGTAAAAACATATAGCGTGGAAATTGGAGGGTCGAGGTAAAGTAATGCTGACCAACATGCGCTTAAATCCTGGCAATAACGGTTTTATTTCCTTTCACGTGTTGATCCATGGTAACTTCCACTTTCGCATCGAGGGGCAGATAAAGGTCCACGCGCGAACCGAACTTGATAAAACCCATATCTCCACCCTGCTGTACCTTTTCACCTTCTCCGATATACCATCTAATGCGTTTAGCCAGAGCACCGGCTATTTGGCGCATCAGGATTTCTCCCTGCCCGAAGTCGTAAACCACCGTGGTTCGTTCGTTCTCCGTGCTGCTTTTGGGATGCCAGGCTACTAAAAATTTACCCGGGTGATAGCGAAAGTAATTCACTTTGCCACTTACAGGATTGCGGTTCACATGCACATTAAATGGCGACATAAAAACAGATACCTGCAAGCGTTTTTCTTTGAAGTATTCCGGTTCAAACACCTCTTCGATCACACAAACACGGCCATCTGCTGGGGCATACACCAAATGATTATCCATATCAGGCACCATTCTGACCGGATTTCTAAAAAACTGCAATACAATCCCGTAAAAAACCAGTGAAAGCACTAAAACCGGCCAAAAAACAATAGGCAAGAGTAAATACAGCGCCACGTTGAGGGCCACTAAAATAAGGGCGGTAACAACAAGAATGGTTGTTCCTTCTTTATGAATTCGAAACTGCATGGTTTAGTTGATTGTTTTGAACGGTAAAGGTAGATGATTTGCGATTTACGATTTTCGATTTGCGATTTGCGATTTGCGACGTAAGCGCATTCACGGAACTCTGGCATCCCCTCCAAAAGCTATAGCGGTACATCGCAAATCGCAAATCGCAAATCGCAAATCGTAAATCGTAAATCGAAAGCCGCCTACCCTGTTAAAATAACATCCCGGATGTTTGGATACACGTCAACACCGCTTTGAAGCCAGGTTTTAGGATCTACCCAAATGATTTCTTCGATATCTTCTTCGGTTTGAGGCACAACTTTGGTGTCCCGGGTTTGCATATGATACCACCAGGTTTTTTTCAGGATCCGACGGTCTTTAAGTTCGTAGGTATGGTAGGTGTGGGTGAGGAATCTACCTAAATCCAATTGTTGCAATCCGGTTTCTTCCTGCACTTCTCTCACAGCAGCCTGTTCAGGTGTTTCACCTGGATCAATTTTACCTTTTGGCAAATCCCAGGAACCGCGGCGATAAAAAACCAGCAGTTCTTTTTGCGCATTAAGGACAAAACCGCCGGCTGCTTCCAGCACTTTAAAACAGGATTGGAACTCCTTCCAAAGCATATCGACATCCGGATGATACAGCACTACTGCCTTCATTTGGCGATTTTTATCCAACAAATCAAGGTAATTCTTGATCAGTTTGATTTTGCCCACATACCGCATCACATGGGTAAATTTATCCGGTTGATAGCCTAATTTCAGGGCGCCTTCAGGACTTGTAATAAAAACCGGTGTTCCGTTATGGTAGATTTTATAGTTTTGCGGCACGTTCTTTTGTATTTTGCGGCAAATGTACGTGCTTGCAGCACTTTTCTAAGCGGAAAGTCCTGGCGCTTATTTGCCCTGTTTCCCATTTCACCGTTCACTTCATACCTGAATTTTGGAATCTGCAGTAGCTCGCAATTTATTGGAAATCAAGGCTGTAAAGCTTAGTCCCAACGAACCGTTCACCTGGGCATCCGGGTTGTTGTCGCCTATTTATTGCGATAATCGTGTAGCACTTTCGCATCCCGGAGTGCGTACTTTTCTGAAAAATTGCCTGGCAGAGAAATCCCGTTCCTTCGGAGATTTTGACGTCGTAGCCGGTGTTGCAACTGCCGGCATTCCACATGGCGCCCTTTTGGCAGATATTTTGGAAAAACCTTTCGTGTATGTGCGTAGCAGTGCCAAAGATCACGGGCGGCGCAATCAAATTGAAGGTGAACTCCAGGCCGGTCAACGGGTATTGGTGATAGAAGATCTGATTAGTACGGGTGGCAGTTGCCTTTTAGCAGTGGATGCCTTGCGCGATGCAGGCGCCGAAATTGCCGGGGTATTGGCCATTTTCCAATATGGATTTGCCAAAGCAGATCATGCCTTTGCAGAAAAAAACGTACCTTTTCAAACCCTGACAAATTACGATGCGCTGGTGCAGGAAGCCGCCCGCTCCGGATATGTATCTGAATCAGATTTAAACACGCTTAATAAATGGCGCGATAACCCGGAATCCTGGGGCGCGCTCTACGCATAAACTATGAAACGGCTTACGGTAAATGTATACCGCTCATCGTAAGCCGTCCACTGTAACTAACATGATAACGCCAAATTCTGAATCATTCCTTCGGGAATATTTGAATAATCCCAGTCCTACCGGCTTTGAAGCTGGCGGCCAAAAACTCTGGCTGGAATATCTGCGCCCTTATATTGACGACTGGAAATTAGACAACTATGGTACCGCTTACGGGATCATTAATCCCGGTCAACCATACAAGGTTGTGATTGAAGGCCATGCCGACGAAATTTCCTGGTTTGTCAACTTCATTACCGAAGACGGGTTCATCCATATCATTCGCAATGGAGGCTCTGACTACCAGATAGCGCCTTCCATGCGTGTATGGATACATTTGCGGAAAGGCGGGAAAATTCCAGGCGTATTCGGTTGGCCAGCCATTCACACCCGAACGGATAAAGACTCCAACATCTCACCCAGTTTAGAAAACCTCACCATCGACATAGGCGCCCGCGATCGCGAGGAAGTGTTCCAAATGGGCATCCATGTGGGATGTGTGGTTACGTTTCAGGATGAATTTACCATCCTCAACGACCGTTATTACACCGGAAGAGCGCTCGATAACCGCGTGGGTGGATTTTGTGTAGCAGAAGTAGCCCGTTTACTGAAAGAACACAAGGTCAAGTTGCCATACACTTTGTATGTGGTAAATTCCGTGCAGGAAGAAGTAGGCTTGCGCGGTGCTGAAATGGTGGCCGACACCATCAAGCCAAACGTGGCCATCGTAACGGATGTAACACACGATACACACACCCCAATGATCAGCACTAAAAAGCATGGAGATGTGCGCTGTGGTCGCGGACCATCAGTTACCTATGCGCCTGCGGTACATCAAAAATTGCTGGATCTGATCATTTCGGCAGCAGAAGAAAATGACATCCCATTCCAGCGAGAGGCAGCCAGCAGAACCACTGGAACAGATACCGACGCCTTTGCCTATTCCAATGGCGGAGTGCCTTCAGCCCTCATTTCACTGCCGTTGCGTTATATGCACACCACCGTGGAAATGGCGCATAAAGACGATGTGAACAACCTCATCCGACTCATTTTTGAAAGTTTGCAAAAAATTGAAGCCGGACAAGATTTTAGATATTTCTCCAAACTCTGAGCCCTCCCTGCTACTCCGTGGAATACGCTGCCTGCCAAGTCTCCATTGCCCCACTACGCGCACAACCCTCCGACAAAAGCGAGATGGTATCCCAACTGCTTTTTGGTGAAACGGTTGAAATTCAGGAATCAAAAGACAACTGGAAATATGTGGTTTGTGCCTGGGACGGATATACAGGCTGGGTAGATGGAAAACAACTTAAGCGGCTTACACCCAATGAGTTTGATCAATATAGAGACCATCAGGCCCTCAATCTTTCCCTGGTAGAAGGTTTGATGGCCACCGACCATTTCATTCCGGTAACCCTTGGCGCCGTATTACCACAATATGATGGCCTGCGTTGCCAGCTGGGCGAGCAAACCTACCAGTTTTCCGGCCCGGTGGTAACGCCCGGGCAACAAAAAACCAATAGCGCATGGGTAGTAAAAGTAGCCCGGCGGTACCTGCACGCCCCCTATCTGTGGGGAGGGCGGTCGCCATTCGGGATTGACTGCTCCGGTCTGACGCAGATGGTATATAAGACTGCCGGTATCCGTTTGTTGCGCGACGCAAATCAGCAGGTTACCCAGGGCCGGCTTGTTGATTTTATGGAAGAATGTCAGGCAGGGGATCTGGCCTTTTTCGACAATGGCAAGGGTCAGGTAACCCACGTGGGCATTATTTTGCCGGAATGTCACATTATTCACTCCAGTGGAGAAGTGCGTGTAGACAAGTTGGATCACTTCGGAATTTTCAACAAAGAACTGAACCGTTATACCCACCAGTTGCGCATCGTAAAACGCCTGCTGCCTGACGAACCAAATATGCCTGTTGCAGAAGAGGCAGAAGCTGCCCTGATGGAGGAAGAGGTAGCCGGTCAGGGCGCGCTTTTTGGGTAAAGATTTACGCAAATCATTAAAAGCGGGCGCAAATAAGTACCTTTGCGCCCCGTTATGCTATCCCTCTCAAATATCTACGTTCAATACGGCGAGCGCATCCTGCTCGACCGTGTCAATTTTGTGCTTAAACCCGGCGAACGCGTGGGTTTAGTGGGCCGAAATGGCGCAGGCAAGTCCACATTGCTTAAAATCATTGCCGGCGAAATGACCCCGCACGAAGGCGATGTGGTGGTTCCAGGCCACTTTACCCTGGGCTATTTGCACCAGGATATGCTCCTGCCAAAAGGAAAAACCGTGATTGATGAAACCATGACGGCTTTTTCTGAAATTTTGGAACTGGAAAAAGAACTGCACCGCGTAAGTGAAGAACTGGCGCAGCGGGAGGATTATGAATCAGAGGGATACCACAAACTCATCGAACAGATGAGTGATGTAACCGAACACCTGCACCATATGGGCAGTGCAACCAGTGAAGCCGATGCAGAAAAAGTGTTGGGAGGGCTGGGTTTTGCCGCTTCGGATATGACACGGTTAACCGATGAATTTTCTGGTGGCTGGCAGATGCGTATTGAATTAGCCAAAATGCTGCTGCGCCGCCCCGACCTGCTGCTGCTCGATGAGCCTACCAACCACCTGGATATTGAAAGTATTCTATGGTTGGAAAACTGGCTGTTCAATTACCCGGGCATGGTGATCGTTATCAGTCACGACCGCCGTTTTTTGGATAATGTAACCAATCGAACCGCAGAAGTTTCCCTGGGGAAAATCCTGGATTATAAAGCCCCGTATTCCAAATACGTGGAACTCAGCGCCGACCGGCGGGAGCAAATGCAAAACGCCT
This sequence comes from Saprospiraceae bacterium, assembly GCA_016787545.1. Lineage (GTDB taxonomy): Bacteria > Bacteroidota > Bacteroidia > Chitinophagales > Saprospiraceae > M3007. Next base: position 16 of record JAEUUS010000628.1, on the reverse strand, counting down.
ACGAAAACCAGCAGCG
>JAEUUS010000621.1 GCA_016787545.1 Saprospiraceae bacterium | reverse complement strand
TGATTGGTAAAATGTTAGCAAATACGGCCGTAAAAGTATGATTTTATGGCAACTTCCAAGCAATTGAGTGTATTTTGATCGTTTTATCCGCGATTTTTTCCTTCAAAAAAAAGCAAATTTATCAAAGTGTTTGATAATCAGCTAATTACGGATATGAAATCCAAGAGGCTTACATTATGACACCGTCTCGAAAGACGTATTTTTAGTTTTACTGCTGAGGAAGAGAGGCGCAGAGGGATTGATTACCCAATCATTTTCTCCTCTGCGACGCTCCGCCTCAGCGGTAATTTAAGCCTGCCTCAAGTTTTTTTAATGTCGCCTTCCGCGTGTTGTTTTCGTTGTGGTTGTCTTTTTCGCGCCAACATTGCCGTTGCGACCTTTTTTGGCCACCGTTGTGGTCTTGGTCTCTTTCACTCTGCCATTTCGGGTTTGGGTAGTGGTGGTAGTGCGTTTGGCCGCAACCTTGCCGCCATGTGGGCCTCGCGCTTTTACTACTGTAGTAGTGCGGGTGTGGACAACCGTTGAATGGCGTCGGTGAGGCGCATAAACGGCATGAGCACGGTGGACTCTGTGCACTGTAACTACATGGCAATGCGCACGATATGGGCGTACACGAACGTGAAATGCTCCCCATGGATATGGACGCCATGGGCGCCACCAGGTAGGATAAACACCCCAGCGCCATGGTGAAACCCAAACGCGATAGCCAGGTGCATACAGGAAACGCACCGGACGCCACAACCAAACATTTACCACAACCCGAATGGGAGTACGTTGTGCTTCCGGGCCCTTGTTGCGACCGTTTCCGGCTTTTTCTTCCTCAAAGGGTTCGGCATATAAGGACTCTCCATATAAATCCTCATCCCCTACAATCTGTAAGATTGCATTTTCTGCACCTTGTTTTTCAATTTCAATGACAGCCACATCCTGTACCTCTTTATCACCCATTACAGCCTGCAAAACCAACGCATGGGCTTCCCCATCCATCCGGTCTTCTACACGAATGTAATCAATTTTGCCGTCTTCGTTAAGGTCCAGGTTGTTGACATCGTTGTTTTCAGCATTGAGCCGTTTCTCAAAATCTTCGGGTGACTCGGATTTTTTAAACAATTCAATGGCGGCTTCCAGACTAAAATGGTCACCGGGCAAACCAGTGCTATCCATTTCCACGTCATCCGCTTCTTCCTGTGCGGAAAGCGGGAAAGCGATAAGTGCAAGCAGCATTGCACCTAGAATCGGGAGAAATCTGAGTGTTTTCATACTCTGTTGAAAGTGTTAATTGTGAACGAAGGTTTTATTGTGTTCCTATGACGGGGTGGGGGCGCATAGGTTTAATTTCCCTCCCGGATTATTTGGATTTTTATCCTTTAATCCAACGATCAACCTTAGCTTCCAAAACAGTTAGGGGCAAGCAGCCATCTTCTAACACGATTCTGTGAAATGTTTTGATATCAAATTTGCCTCCCATTTGTTGTTCTGCCCGGGTACGCAATTCCCTGATTTTCAGTTGGCCGACCTTATAGGATAAAGCCTGCCCTGGCCACGCCATATATCGTTCAATTTCCGACACAATACTTGCTTCCGGCTCAGCTTCATGATCCAAAGAATATTGAATGGCTTGTTCGCGGCTCCAGCCTTTGGCATGTATGCCAGCGTCTACAACCAATCTGATGGCCCGGTGCATTTCTGCGCTCAACATCCCAAAATATTGATAAGGATCTTCGTATAAGCCCAATTCCTTTCCAAGCGATTCCGTGTATAAAGCCCAACCTTCTCCATAGGCACTATACCAGAGTGTGCGGCGGAAATCAGGTAATTGTGTGTTTTCCTGCTGAAGTGAAATCTGGTAATGATGCCCGGGAAT
>JAEUUS010000620.1 GCA_016787545.1 Saprospiraceae bacterium | reverse complement strand
CTTGCCCTCTTCGGCCAGTTTAAGGATGGCCGCAGCGGTAAATTGTTTGGTAATAGACCCAATACGGAACACATGTTCTGTGCGCATGGGCACGTTCAGCTCCAGATTGGCCATGCCAAAGGCTTTGTGGTAAAGGGTTTTGCCTTTTTGGGTAATCATTATGGTGGCGCCATTGCGGTCTGGTTTAAAATGTTCTGCAAACATTTTGTCGATATCAGCAGCAGCGGCAGTGGAAAGGCCCTGGGCCTGCAGGGAAGCGCTGAGCAAAATCAGCTGGAAAAAGAGAGGAAGATGTTTCATGGACGATGGTACGATGGACGATGGTACGATGAGGTAATCACAGAAGATTTTTGTCACCCTGAGCGTAGCGAAGGGTCTGATGTCTGGAGCAGATCATCTGGTTACAGGATGATATACAAATGGCGGGAAACCCCATCGTGCCGGCAAATTTGCTCGACGGGGAAAGGGATTTAAGGGATGAGCGAGGGTTGCTGTAAGATTATAGAAGTGTGTGGTTAATCAATGACTGACAGATTTAATGAGCTTTTTCAATACTATTTGATCCTCATTCATGGCCTTTAAAATATATCCGCCATTGTTTAAATCGTCAATAGGAATAACATCGGCGCTATTTTGCAGAAAGCCATTTTTTACCAGCCTGCCGTTCATATCGAAAATTTCCACCCGGAAAGCGCCTGATTCATTGCCTTCTGACACCAATTGTAAAAAGTTGCCAGCAGGATTGGGAAACAAGGTAATATCAGTTGAAGACAGATCAGGTTCCTGAGAAACGCCGGTGCTTTCACAGGTGAAAATTTCCACCAGATCAGATGCTGAAGCTCCTGTGGGCAGAAACTGCACGCCACCTGCAATCAGAATCTGATTTTGTGTTGCTACAACGGAATGGTTGACAATGAATCTCGACAAGGTATCTGTGGACCATGTGCCACTTTCTGCGTCGTATATATCTATCACGTTGCTGCCTGCGTTGAAACTAAAGGTGGGCAAATTTAACTTGCCACCTCCGGCAAAAAACGCCTTGCCACAGGCCGCAACACCTTTAGTCGTAAAACTCCTTGGCGCAGATAACGTTGCGGTCGACCACTCCCCGGTTTCGTAATCAAAGATATCTACGGCATTGCTTTGCATGTTCAACGACGTGGTACCACCGGCAAATATGGCCTTGTTCCCAACCGTAACCGCAGCACTGAACCCCCTTGCTATACTAAGGGAGGCGGTACTCCAGGTACCTGTCGTGAAATTGTAAATATCCACTCTTTTGCTCATCGTTGATGTGCTGGTCTGACCTCCGGCAAACAAGGCAAGGTCGCCAACCACCGTTGCAGACATATTGCCCCTTGCTTGTGAAAGCGTGTCAACACTCCAGGTCCCTGTGGTGGCATTATAGATATTAACCACATTTGAAAAGGACATATTCAAAGGTGAAAAGGTCACTACATCATAAAATCCTGCAAAAAGAGCGGTATTTTGGTAGGAAACAGCCTGTACATAAAAGCCAGGCTTGCTCAGGTTTGCCACTTCCCAGGTTTGTGTCAAGGTGTCAAAAATATCAACAACGTCATATTCTTCCAGGCTGACATAATCAATTCCACCTGCAAAAAGCACCTTGTTTCCAACCGGTACTGCCGTTGAAAACGAACGAGCCTGGGACAATGAATTGGTTTCCCAGGAATCTGTTGAAGGACTGTAGATTTCAACTACATCAGAAAAACCTGATGAACCATATCCTCCGGAAAAATATACCTTGGAACCATGTGCCGCTGAGCCCATTTGTGCTTTAGCTTCAGAGAGGTTAGTACTTGTCCATTGTGCATAAGCAGAAGTGAAGGAGAAAATTAAGGCAAGCACTGTAAGGGTAAAGATTGCTTTCATTGTATTGATTTATTTAATGTGAACGTTTTTAAACTTTTTGCCCTATCTAAATCCATTCAAAGATAACCTGATTCGCTCAAAAAACATTGTTTCAAGGTTTTTTGCCTGGTTTTTTCTATTATTATTCCCATTTTCGCCGATGTGCCAAGCTTCATGTACTTATTCCCGCCCCAATCATCATTCCTTAATGCACACTAATACCATCCTAACCCTGACTATCTGCTCCACCCTTTTTACCTGCCTGCACGCACAGCAAGTGGAGCGAAAACGCTGGCATACCTTCCCTGAAAATACCAGTCCCGCCCTGCAGTCTGCCCGGAAAAGCACGATACAGCTGTACCGGCAGCCCTCGTGTCCGGATTTTAGTGGCGGATGTGTGTTTTCTCTGGAGGAAGGCATTGGCCGGTACCGGATTTTTCAAAATGGACTCGAACTGGGCCTGTTTCCGGGCGATGTGGAGATCAGTCCGAACGGAGATGTGTTGCTGCCGGAGCGCGTAGACGGTCAAACATATGTGCGGGTAAACGGACAAAAACATGGTCCATTCAAACAGTTAAAATCGTATGAATCCAGCAATGGTCATGTGGTGGTGCAGCATTCCGACCCGGCCACCCGAATGAATTACCTGTATATAGATAGTGTTACGGTGGCGGAAAGTAAATCCTCTTTTTTCTATTGGGGCGCAACACCGCCTGTTTGGACGGAAACCACGAATATTACCCAAAAAGATATCCATACGCGGGATTCGCTGATTTGCAGGTCATGCCATATGCCCAATTTTCGCGCCGTTGGGGATCATTATTTTCTGGTCTATTACACCGTGGATAAAAATGCCATGCATTGTATTGTAGACGGCAAAGACCTGGGTGTCATAGAAAGTTATTGGGCGCCTCAGATAGATGCCTGGGGTCATCTGTACATGCCTTGCGAGATCAAAGGCCAGGCGTATGTTAAAACGGAAAAAGACTTAATTGGACCTGTAAAAAGCATGCAGAAAATGAAGTATTCGAGTGGTCGGTTTGGGTTGCTGTTTACGTTTCAAAAAAAGGATGATCCCGCCAACCGGTCTTATTTGTACGATAACGGAACAGTGTACGGTCCCTGGGATACCCTTGTGCTTTTTGCCGGCAACGACGTGTATTACTATGAAAATAACGGCGCGAAGCACCTGGGCCGCGAAGGGAAGCCCATATATACCTTTGAGCGGGATAACGGACTGCAAAACATAACCTTTAATGCATCCGGGCAATATATGTTTGCCTGTAAGGATGGAGCCGTTTGGCTGAATGAGCAAAAGCTGGGTAAATTCCTGAATATCAGGGAAATGTGGCTGAACGACTCCGGGCAGTATTTCCTGTTGTACGGCCCCAAAACAGGAGTCCTGACGGCCAGCATCAATGGAAAAACCCTGGATTTTGACGCAGGCGATATTTCACCTTACCGTTCCGGGCGCTCGTACCCCTACCTGCCGGGAAATATCCTGCTGGACGAAACTTACCAGCATTTTTTGTTGTGGCAATACGACAGCGATTATGTCATTATAGACGGGAAGCGTTATCCTTCAGTGCCGGGAAAAACCCAGTTTTTCTATGAAAAATCTATCCGGGCTTTTTGCTGGACTACTATGGAAGGGCGGGAGTTGTATTGGCATAGTTTGAGGTTGGAGTAGATGATGGTACTGTTTATTTTGTTTTCAGACCTATAAGGTTTCTAAAAACCTTATAGGTCTGAAAACAAAATGAACAGTACCATGGGAATAGCCCTCCATCCCCTCTCCTCACAAAGATCCATTTTTCCAATTTTTTACCAAAACATCCATCCACCATGAATCGCCGCAGTTTTTTACAAAATACCGCCCTGGCCGGGGCGGCCCTGAGTCTTTCGCCGCTGGCCTCCTGCGAAAACCCTTCCACGGCCGCTACGCAATCTACAGCTGAAGCCAACCAACCGTTTGCGCTGCAAGGGGCAAGTATCGCCGATCTGCAAAAACAAATGGCCTCCGGCGAACGAACGGCACGCCAAATCGCGCAGCTATACCTGGACCACATTCAGGCCATTGATAAAAACGGTCCGGCCATCAATGCCGTGATCGAACTCAACCCCGATGCCCTCGCGCAGGCGGATGCACTCGACCGCGAGCGCAAGGCCGGACAATTGCGCGGACCCCTGCACGGAATCCCC
>JAEUUS010000614.1 GCA_016787545.1 Saprospiraceae bacterium | reverse complement strand
AAAAGCCTGAAATTGAAATTTTAAAGTACAAAAGAGGTAATGAATCAGAAAATTCGCATCAAACTCCGGTCTTACGACTACAACTTGGTAGACAAGTCTACTGAGAAGATTGTAAAGACTGTGCGTGCGAGTGGAGCCGTTGTAACTGGCCCGATTCCGCTGCCCACCGAGAAAGAAGTGTTCACCGTATTGCGCTCTCCGCACGTGAACAAGAAGGCTCGTGAGCAGTTCCAGTTGCGCACCCACAAGCGCTTGATTGAAATCTACACACCGACTCAAAAAACGGTGGACGCTCTCTCCAAGTTGGAACTGCCGAGCGGTGTTGACATTCAAGTCAAGCTCACCTAACGCATTATTTGATTCTAATTGTTTGTGGTTTCCGGTAGTGGTCAAAGTGTTCCGGTTTTTCCGAATAACTGCCACTTCCGTAAGCGGTTCCGCTAAACGGAAATTCGCTTTTCGTGTATCTACACGACCGGGTTCCACGCCAACGAAACATAAGTCGTTCAACACAATAAAATTCTGACGAACGTGAACGGTCTGATTGGCAAAAAACTGGGTATGACCAGCATCTACGACACCAACGGTAAAAACGTTGCAGTGACGATTATTGAGGCTGGCCCTTGCACCGTAACTCAGGTGCGTACCGAAGACAAGGACGGCTACAAAGCCCTCCAGTTGGCTTACGGCGAACGTAAGACCAAAAACACTCCTAAGCCCCTCATGGGCCATTTCAAAGCCGCAGGGCTGGAAGAACCACTCCACAAAGTGCTCGAATTCCGCGATATGAACGTAGCCAAAAACCTCGGCGAAGAGGTGACCGTTACAGACGTATTTGCAGAAGGCGACAAAGTAAGCGTTGTTGGCACTTCTAAAGGAAAAGGCTTCCAGGGCGTTGTGAAACGTCACGGCTTCGGCGGTGTCATGCAACAAACGCACGGTCAGCATAACCGACTTCGCGCTCCTGGTTCATTGGGTAACTCCTCTACCGGCGCCAAAGTAATGAAAGGCATGCGTATGGGTGGACACATGGGTGTAGATCGCGTAAAAGTTCGCCGCCTTCAGGTGGTGAAAATTTTCCCTGATCAAAACCTGATCCTGATTAAGGGCGCTGTTCCTGGTCACAAGGGAGCATACGTAATCATTGAAAAATAACTCTTGACCTTTAATTTCCTGAGGAAATGAAAGTTTCAGTCTATAACATTAAAGGCGAAGATACTGGCCGTAAAGTTGAACTGCCGGCAGAGATTTTCGGAATTGAGCCACACCAGCACAGTGTATGGCTTGATGTTAAACGATATCTCGCTGCCCAACGCCAGGGCACACATAAATCCAAAGAGCGCAGCGAGATGAGCGGCTCTACACGCAAACTGCACAAGCAAAAAGGCACGGGCGGTTCGCGTAAAGGGGATATCAACAACCCTCTCTACCGAGGTGGCGGCCGTGTATTCGGTCCTCGCCCACGTAATTATGACATAGATGTTAATGCAAAAGTGAAGCGCCTCGCCCGTCGTAGCGCCCTCTCCGCAAAAGCCGCTGAAGGCAGCATCTTTGTTGTGGAAGACTTCTCTTTCGAAGCGCCAAAAACTTCCGCTTTTATCAATATCCTGCGCAGCCTGAATGTTGACGGCAAAAAACCGCTCACCGTACTTCCTGCTTACGATCAGATCTTGTACAAATCTTGTCGGAATATCGACCGTGCAGCCATTGCACCGGCATCTGACCTGAGCACGTACCAGATTCTCAATGCAGGCGCTCTGGTAATCGCAGAAAGCGCTATCGTGAAGATCAAAGAAAACTGCGAATAAAATACGTTGAACCTTGGCATAAAATCCATAGTGATCAAATGCCAACCGCCAACAGTCAATTGTACAAAAAATGGCTAAGCAAATTTTGATCAAGCCCGTTATCACGGAAAAATCTACCAAACTCGCCGACAAGCGTGATACGTATGCTTTCGTGGTAAACAAGGACGCCAATAAACTGGAGATCGGCGCTGCGGTTGAAAAAATGTTCAACGTAAGCGTAAAAGGGGTAAACACGGCGGTAATGCCTGGCAAACCTAAAGCACGCAGCAGCAAAACAGCTATCGTCCGCGGTTCCAAAAGCAGCTACAAAAAAGCTTATGTAACCCTGGCGCCAGGCGAAAGAATCGACTTCTTCGGAGGCGAAGAACAATAATTGTAAAACGAGCAACGGGATCTGATCCCACTCACTCATATCATCACTGACATAGACAATGGCAGTTAAGAAATTCAATCCGCTAACGCCTGGCCAACGCTTCCGCGTAGCGGTTTCAAGAGATGAATTGACAAAGGGCGCTAAACCCGAAAAGTCCTTGCTGACTACGTTCGGCACAACGGGTGGTCGCAATTCGGATGGTCGTCGTACCATGCGTCAACGCGGCGGTGGTCACAAACGTCGCTACCGTTTCATTGATTTCAAACGCGACAAACAAGGTCAGGCTACCGTTGATTCCATTCAGTATGACCCATACCGTAGCGCTTATATCGCACTCGTTACTTATAATGACGGCGAAAAAGCCTACATTCTGGCGCCAAAAGGCCTGGAAGTTGGTCAAAAAATTGAATCAGGTTCTGGCGTTGCTCCTGAAAATGGAAACTGCCTCTTTCTGGCTGAAGTTCCATTGGGCGCAATTCTGCACAACATCGAATTGCAGCCTGGTCAAGGTGGCAAACTCGTGCGCAGTGCAGGCGTGAGCGCTGTAATGATGGGTCGCGAAGATCGTTACGCTGTGCTGCGTATGCCTTCCGGTGAGGTTCGCCGTGTTCTGCTTACCTGCCGTGCAACCATTGGCACAGTTGGCAACGCAGACCATAACCTGGAAATCATGGGTAAAGCCGGTCGTAACCGTTGGAAAGGCTGGCGTCCACGTGTTCGCCCGGTAGTAATGAACCCTGTCGATCACCCGATGGGTGGTGGTGAAGGTCGCGCTTCTGGTGGTCACCCACGTACCCGCAAAGGCTTCAAGTCTAAAGGCGCTAAAACGCGTAGCAAGACTAAAGCTTCCAACGCGCTCATCATCAGCCGCAAATCGAAATAATACCCGAAACGGCTGATTACTCAACCATAAACATCAACGCATCAAACATAATTGTATGCCGCGTTCACTTAAAAAAGGCCCGTATATCCACCATTCGCTGTTGGCTAAGGTCGAAAAAGCAAAGCAGAGCAACCGCAAACAGGTAATCAAAACCTGGAGCCGCTCTTCGATGATTAGTCCGGATATGGTGGGCGAAACCATAGCTGTGCACAATGGTAAAACCTTCGTTCCGGTATTCGTTACCGAAAACATGGTGGGCCATAAACTTGGAGAATTCTCCCCAACGCGTAACTTCCGTGGTCACGCGGGCAACAGGAAATAAATTCTGACTTTAGATTTCTGGATTCAGGACATTAAGACCTCTAAACGCTGTCCAATGTCCAACGTCCATCGTCCAACAGTCCAACGTCTTTAACAATGGAAGCAGTAGCAAAACTGAGAAACGTCCCGATGTCGCCACGCAAAATGCGTTTGGTAGTGGACAATATTCGCGGCAAAAAAGTGGTGGATGCCCTGGGCATTCTGCGCTACACCAACAAAGAAGCAGCCGTATGGCTTGAAAAACTGGTGCTGTCTGCCGTTAGCAACTGGGAGCAGAAAACAGATCAGGTTGGCGGTGCCGACGAATTTGATCTGGTGATTAAAACCGCGTTCGTAGATCCGGGTTCTATCATCTATCGCTTCCTTCCGGCGCCACAAGGTCGTGCGTACCGGGTTCGCAAACGCCGCAACCACGTAACCATCGTTGTTGAAAACCGCGTAGCACTCGAACAAGAAGCATAAGCGCCTGAAATTCATTCATTTGTACCATCTCTCATTCAGTCAAGATAATGGGTCAAAAAGCAAATCCGATCGGTAACCGTCTAGGCATCATCCGTGGTTGGGATTCCAACTGGTACGCCGACAAAGATTACGGTCTCAAAGTGGTTGAGGATGAAAAAATCCGCGCCTACCTCCGTGCACGTCGTCCAAAAACAGCAACGGCCGATCCACGTGACCGCAACAAACCAGTGCAAAACGGTATCAGCCGTATTGCCATCGAGCGCACAATGCGCCGAGTTACCGTAACCATCCACACCAGTCGTCCCGGTATCATTATCGGTAAAGGTGGTAAAGAGGTTGACCTGATTAAAGAAGAATTGAAACTCCTGACAGGCAAGGATATCCAGATTAACATCTTCGAGATTCGCAAGCCTGAATTGGATGCCAATATTGTTGGCGAACAAATCGCCAAACAAATTGAAGCGCGTATCAATCACCGTCGTGCCATTAAAGGCGCTATCCAGGGTACCATGCGTGCCGGTGGCGAAGGCATCAAGGTTCGCATCAGCGGACGTGTCGGCGGTGCTGAGATTGCCCGTACAGAAGAATACAAAGAAGGACGTACTCCTTTGCACACCTTCCGCGCAGATATTGATTATGCTTTGGTAGAAGCTCAAACCGTTTATGGTAAGATCGGTATCAAAGTATGGCTCTTCAAAGGTGAAGTACTCCAGAAACGTGAACTGACGCCGTTCGCTGCGGCAGAAGGAACCGGTGGAGATCGCCGTGATGAGCGCCGCGATGACCGTCGTGGTGGTGATGATCGTCGCGGAGGCGGTGATCGTCGTGATCGCCGCGAAGGTGGAGATCGCCGCGGTGGTGGTGGAGACCGTCGTGGTGGTGGAGATCGCCGCGGAGGTGGAGGTGGTGGTCGCCGTTAAAAACCACAGAAGAGGACATTTAAATGCACTCTTTTTGAACTAAAACATTGATTGACAGGCTTTTAAATTCATCCAGACGATGTTACAGCCCAAGCGTCAGAAATATCGCAAACAGCACAAAGGCCGCAACAGCGGTATTGCTTTCAAAGGAAGCTCGATTTCATTCGGCTCTTTTGCTCTCAAATCCCTGGAATACGGTCGTCTGACAAGTCGTCAGATTGAAGCGGCTCGTATTGCTCTTACCCGTAACATGAAACGTGAGGGTAAGGTTTGGATCCGAGTATTCCCGGACAAACCCCTTACGTCTAAGCCGGCCGAGGTACGTATGGGTAAGGGTAAAGGTGCAGTGGATCACTATGTTGCTGAAATTCAACCAGGCCGAATCATTTTCGAAATCGAAGGTGTTAGCCCAGAGATTGCACACGCATCCCTTCGTTTGGGCGCTCAAAAGCTCCCGGTGCTTTGCAAAACTGTAACGCGCCACGACTTCGAAGGATAAATTGACCATATTAGCACATTAAATACCATGGCAAAGGAAAATTTGAACCTCGTTGATATGACTGACGACCAGCTCCGTAGCGAACTGGCCAGTGCAGAACAGGAGTATCAACAACTGAAGTTCGACCATGCGGCCAAAGGCATTGGCAACCCGATGGAAATTCGTGAACTGCGTCGCAATGTTGCCCGCATTCTGACGGAAGGCCGTCGCCGTGAAATTGCAGCCATGAGCGCTGAAGAACTCGAAATGCGCAGTAAACTTCGCGCCCGTCGCCGCAGAAACCGTTGAATACGTTTTCAACAACACACATTGCACAACTAATTACATCTCGATAGATGGAAGCAGTAGAAAGAAAACTTCGCAAACAAAAAACAGGGACCGTGGTATCCACTAAAATGGATAAAACCATCACTGTTAAAGTCGAACGCCGACTCATGCACCCGCTTTATGGCAAATTCGTAAAGCGTTCCAAAAAGTTCTTCGCACACGACGAAGAAAATACTTGTAACGCAGGCGATGTGGTGCGTATCATGGAAACCCGTCCGCTCAGCAAAATGAAACGCTGGCGACTGGTGGAAGTTATTGAAAGAGCGAAGTAAATAACCACGGCATACGGCTTACGGCCTACGGTTCACGGCACACGGTTTAAACAACCGTCCACCGTCCACCGCTACCGTCCACCGTCTACCGTCAACTGAATAAAAAGTCATGATTCAACAAGAGTCCCGATTGAATGTGGCCGATAACTCCGGCGCGAAAGAAGTGCTCTGCATCCGTGTGCTGGGCCATACCCGCCAACGCTATGCTGGTGTAGGCGACAAGATTGTGGTGACCGTTAAGGATGCTTCTTCCAGTGGCGCCATTAAAAAAGGCACGGTTTCTAAAGCGGTTATCGTGCGTACCCGTAAGGAGGTTCGCCGTAAGGATGGTTCTTACATCCGATTCGACGACAATGCCGTGGTATTGCTGAATGCCTCTGACGAGCCACGTGGAACCCGTATTTTCGGCCCGGTAGCTCGTGAACTGCGCGACAAGGATTACATGCGTATTGTATCTCTTGCTCCGGAAGTGCTTTAAAAACTCATTAATTCAACCATTCTTGAAATGGCTACGAAGAAAAATTCTGTAAAACGCTTTGCGCCGAAACTCCACATCCGTAAGGGTGACAACGTGGTAGTTATTTCTGGCGACGATAAGGGCAAGAAAGGTGAAGTACTGCAAGTCTTCCCTGATCTGAACCGCGCAATAGTGCAAGGCGTTCGCATCGTTAAAAAACACGTTAAAGCCACCCAAACGGAATCTGGCGGCATCCAGGAAATGGAAGCTAGCATCCATCTTTCCAATCTGGCTCACGTGGATCCAAAGAGCGGCGAAGCAACGCGCATTGGCCGCCGCGAAGAAAAAGGTGAGCGCGTACGCTTTTCTAAAAAATCCGGTAACGTCATCAAGTAATGAAATACGTACCTCGTCTTAAGACAAAATACCTGAATGAAGTAGTTCCGTCTCTGATGAGTCAGTTCAACTACTCTTCTGTGATGCAAGTACCACGCATCGAAAAAATCTGCATTAACCAAGGTATCGGTGATGCCACTGGTGATAAAAAACTGGTAGATAATGCAGCTGCTGAACTTTCAACCATTGTAGGTCAAAAAGCAGTATCTACAAAGGCAAAGAAATCGGTGTCTAACTTTAAACTCCGTGAAGGTATGCCTATCGGCGTTCGTGTAACGCTGCGTGGCGAACGGATGTATGAGTTTCTCGATCGTTTCCTCAATATCTCCCTTCCACGTGTACGCGACTTCCGTGGTGTGAACGACAAATCGTTTGACGGTCGTGGCAATTACACAATGGGTATTACGGAACAAATTATTTACCCGGAAATTGACATCGAAAAGGTGAGCAAAATCATGGGTATGGACATCAGTTTCGTAACCACAGCCCAAACGGATGCAGAAGCATATGCCCTGTTGAAAGAAATGGGTATGCCGTTCTACAAAAAATAACTCTGACACTCATTTTCAACGACATAAAGCAATATGGCAAAGAAATCCGTCATTGCCCGCGAAAATAAGCGCAAGCGCATGGTAGCCAAATATGCGGAACTCCGCAAAAAGCTGAAAGAAGCAGGCGACTATGATGCACTCGACAAGCTTCCGCGTAACGCCAATCCGATCCGCTTACACAATCGCTGTCTGCTGACCGGCCGTCCGAAAGGATACATGCGCAAATTCGGTATTTGCCGTGTTAAGTTCCGCGAAATGGCTTTGTACGGCAAAATACCTGGCGTAACAAAGGCGTCCTGGTAAGATTAAACCGACCCGCAACACTACTTTGGCAGTACGTTGAGAGTCGACCATCCAACAACTATCAACAACTTTTGATAAAATGCACGTCACCGACCCGATAGCAGACTATCTCACCCGCATCCGCAATGCGCAAATGGCGGGGCATCGCATCGTCGAGATTCCAGCTTCGCGTATCAAGAAATCCATGACGGAGATCTTGTATGATCAAGGGTATATACTCAAGTATACTTTTGAGGACAAGACGCCGGAAAACAAGCAGGGTCTTATCAAAATCGCCCTGAAATATGACTTGGCTACCAAACAGCCGGTTATTCGTGAACTGGTACGTGTAAGCCGTCCAGGCTTGCGCAAGTTCTCCGCTGCAGGCGATATTCCTCGCATTATCAATGGCTTGGGCATTATGATTGTGTCCACGTCTAAAGGGGTGATGACCGACAAAAAAGCACGCGACCTCAATGTTGGCGGCGAGCTGCTTTGCTACATCAGCTAATTTCTACAAGAACTTTAAGAACACACTGCGATATGTCACGCATTGGAAAATTGCCCATCAGCCTTCCTGCAAAAGTGGAAGTTTCGGTTTCTGCCGACAACACCGTTACGGTGAAAGGCCCAAAGGGGACGCTCAGCCAAAAAATTGACCCTGATATCAAGGTCGGTGTTGAAGACGGCACCCTAACGGTGACCCGCCCAACGGATCAGAAGCGCCATCGCTCCATGCATGGTCTGTACCGCGCGCTTATCAACAATATGGTGGTAGGTGTAAGCGAAGGCTACGTTCGTGAAATGGAAGTAATCGGTGTAGGTTACCGTGTAGAAAACCAGGGTAATCTGGTTACCTTTACCATCGGTTATTCTCACCCGGTAATGTTCTATATCCCTTCTGAAATCAAGGTGACTACGGCCATGGAAAAAGGCCAGGCTCCTTTGATCCGCCTGGAAGGTATTGATAAAGAATTGCTGGGTCAGGTTTGCGCTAAAATGCGTGGATTCCGTAAACCTGAGCCTTATAAAGGTAAGGGTATCATGTTCAAAGGCGAACAAATTCGTCGTAAAGCAGGTAAAACTGCCGGCGGTAAAAAATAACATTAAAAGTGTGTTCCGCTCATTTCTCTCCAAAAGATGGAAAGAGCGGAACATCCTAAACATAACATCAATCGCGATTCCGGCCAATTATCGGATTGCCTAAATTGATACATCAACGATGAAACGTACAAAAGAACAAAGCCGTAAACGCATTCACATGCGTATCCGTAAAAAGGTGAATGGCACAGCTGAGCGTCCGCGCCTTAGCGTATATCGCTCAAATAAGGCCATCTATTGCCAACTTATCAATGATTTGGTTGGACAAACACTGGCTGCGGCTTCTTCTGTTGGCATGAGTGGCACAAATACTGCACAAGCTGCTGAAGTTGGCAAACTGATTGCAGAACGTGCAAAAGCTGCTGGCATCCAGAACGTAGTATTCGACCGCGGTGGTTACCTCTACCATGGCCGGATAAAAGCGCTGGCTGATGGCGCCCGCGAAGGAGGGCTTCAATTCTAAACATTGGTTATTCGAGCCGTTGACCTATATTCAGGTCAGTGATCAAATCAACAAATAAACAAGCTTAGCAATATGGCAAGGCAAGAAAGAGAAAAAGAAGTTTCACGTACCACGGAAGAATCCGGCCTGAAGGAAAAACTCGTGGCACTTAACCGCGTAGCTAAGGTTACGAAAGGTGGTCGTACATTCACTTTCGCAGCTGTAGTAGTGGTTGGAGACGGTAAAGGCACTATCGGCCAGGGACTTGGAAAGGCACGTGAGGTGTCTGAAGCCATCTCGAAGGCGGTAAAGGATGCCGAAAAGAACCTGGTTAAAGTACCTATCCTGAATGGCACCATTCCGCATGAGGTTCATGGCAAATACGACGCTGGTCGTGTTTTGATCAAGCCAGCCGCTCACGGTACAGGTGTGATTGCAGGTGGCGCAATGCGCGCTGTTCTGGAATCTGTTGGCGTACATGACTGTCTTGCCAAGTCACAGGGCTCTGCCAATCCACACAACGTTGTGAAAGCCACAATTGCGGCATTAACCAGCTTGCGCAGTCCAGCTGAAGTAGCTCGTCAGCGCGGCATCACCATGGAAAAACTCTTTAACGGCTAAAGGATTTCAGTCATGAGCAAAGTAAATATTACCTTGTATAGAAGCCCAATCGACAAACCAAAGCGTCAAAAACTAACGCTTGTGGCACTGGGTTTCCGTAAAATGCACCAAACCGTTCAACACGAAGTTACTCCTCAGCTTGAAGGAATGATCCGCGTAGTTCAACACCTGGTGAAAGTGGAAAACGCCTAAATTGCGGCGAAATCAAATTCAACTAAAATCTTGCTGCAGGCTAACTGCAGTTTGACAATACAGAAAAACAATGGATCTCTCTAATCTCCGTCCGGCAGAAGGTTCAACCAAGAATGAAAAGCGTATCGGTCGCGGTACCGGCTCCGGCCGTGGCGGCACCTCTACGCGTGGTCACAAAGGTGATAAAGCACGTAGCGGCGCTAAACAAAAGCGTCACTTCGAGGGTGGTCAAACACCTATGCAGCGTCGCTTGCCTAAACGCGGTTTCAAAAATGTAAACCGTGTAGAATATGTGCCGCTGAACCTTGGTGCTCTGGAAGCTTTGGTACAAAAAACCGGTAACAGCAGTTTTGATGTTGCCTCACTTGTGGCCGCTGGAGTATCCCGCGCTTCCGACAAGATCAAGGTGTTGGGTACCGGAAAGCTTGCTTCTAAAGTTAGCCTCAAAGTACACGCTGTTTCTGCATCCGCAAAAGCCGCCATCGAAGCCCTCGGTGGAAGCATTGAACTCGTTTAAATCCACTTTCGGTAATGAAATTTTTTACCGTTCTCAAAAATATCTGGAGCATTAAAGAGCTCCGTGATCGTATCCTGTTCACACTGGCACTTTTGCTGGTCTATCGTGCAGGTACCTTTATTGTATTACCAGGCGTTGTACCTGCAGCGTTGGACAGAGCGGCTCAAAACCGTGGCGCCAATGACTTGTTGGGTTTGATCAATGTATTCACTGGTGGTGCATTTGATAACGCAGCTATTTTTGCCCTTGGTGTGATGCCTTATATTACGGCTTCCATCATCGTACAATTGCTTGGATTTGCGGTTCCGTACTTCCAACGCCTTCAGACCAAGGAAGGTGAAAGCGGCCGGAAGCGTTTGAATCAAATTACCCGCTTCCTTACTGTTGCCATCACTTTGGTGCAGGGCGGTGGATACCTTCAATTGGTTCGTAGTATTCCCGGCGGTGTTTCTCCTGATGTTCCGGAAGGTCTTTTCTGGTTCTCCAACATTATTATCCTCACTGCAGGTACTATTTTCTGTATGTGGTTGGGTGAGCGGATAACTGATAAGGGCATTGGTAATGGTACATCTTTGATCATTCAGGCTGGTATTATTGCACGTTTGCCATATGCGTTCTCATTTGAATTCGTAAAACTGTTTGGCGAGAATAAACTACTTCTCTTCTTTGTAGAATTGGCTGTATTCTTCGTCATCGTACTGGCAACCATTCTGGTCATACAAGGTGTTCGCAGAATTCCAATTCAATTCGCAAAACGAATGGTTGGTCGAACAGGCGGCGCTATGCCTGCCGCGAGCGCACGTGATTACCTGCCATTAAAAATCAACTCTGCCGGTGTAATGCCGATCATCTTTGCTCAGGCATTGATGTTCCTTCCGGCTACTGCCATGCAATATCTCTCTGGTGGTGCAGCTGGCGGTGGACTCAGCATGTTCAGTGATATCTATTCCTTTGGATATAACGCACTGTTTTTTAGTTTGATCGTCATCTTTACCTATGTGTATACCGCACTGATGATCAATCCTACAAACTATGCTGAATACCTGAAGCGCAATAATGCCTTTATTCCGGGTGTAAAACCAGGAGAATCTACGTCTGAATACATCGACAATATCATGACGCGGATTACACTTCCAGGTGCCGTATTCCTTGGATTGCTTGGTATTCTTCCATCCATTGCAGCAGTATTTGGTGTGAACCAACAATTTGCATTGTTCTTTGGTGGAACTACACTTCTGATTATGGTGGGTGTAGCGCTGGATACGCTTCAAGTGATTGAAAGCTATCTGTTGACTAAAAAATACGATGGCCTGATCAAATCCGGCCGAATTCAAGGCCGCTCCACCACTGGTATTCAGGTTGGACAGCCACAATAATAAGCAATATGGGCTTGTTTGGAAAAGGATCTGAAGGCAGGAATTTTCACTATAAAACTGCTGCCGAAATTGAGTTGATGCGAAATGCAAACTTGATTGTTTCCAAAACCTTGGCTCATGTAGCAGGGATGTTGAAACCGGGAATTACCGGAAAGGAGATCGATAAAGCAGCAGAGGAATTTATTCGGGATCATGGTGGACGGCCGGCATTCAAAGGATACGGCCCAAAACAAAACCCATTTCCTGCTTCTTTGTGTGTGTCGTACAATGATATAGTGGTGCATGGAGTACCGGGAAGCCGGGAGTTTAAAGAAAGCGATGTAGTATCTGTAGATTGTGGAGTGGAATTGGAAGGCTTTTTTGGAGATGCAGCATTCACGTTTGCCTTTCCGGCAGTAAAGGCTGACACCATGGAGTTGCTTCAAGTTACCTACGCTTCTTTATATCTAGGCATTGAACAGGCAGTACATGGCAAACGAATTGGGGATATTTCAGCTGCTATTCAGGAATATTGTGAACGTCAGCATGGATACGGGGTTGTTCGGGATTTGGTTGGACATGGTGTTGGAAGATCACTTCATGAAGAACCAGAGGTACCTAATTACGGCAAACGTGGAAAAGGTCCATTGCTTCAGGAAGGATTGACAATCGCCATTGAACCAATGGTGAATATGGGGAAACGAGAAGTTTATCAAATGGATGATGGCTGGACCATTCTAACCCGCGATAAATTACCCAGTGCGCACTTCGAACACTCTGTGGCAGTAAAAAAAGGAAAGGCAGATATTCTCTCTGATCACTCCTTTATTTTAGCAGAAATAAAAAATAATCCAAATTTGCTGGAAGTACTGCCTAAAAATTAGACCTTTGCACCCCGAAATCGGGAAACGACCATTTTTATGGCAAAAGAAGATATTATCAAACAAGACGGCGTGGTTGCAGAAGCACTTTCGAATGCAAATTTCAAAGTGCAACTGGAAAACGGGCACGTTATCTTGGCTACCATTTCCGGTAAGATGCGTATGCACTACATCCGGATATTACCTGGCGACAAGGTTTCAGTGGAGATGTCGCCATATGACCTGACGAGAGGACGCATCATTTACCGCTACAAGTAACTTGTTGGATGACAAGTACTTACAATTTTTTGAAAACAGACAATTCGACACGATATGAAAGTCAGACCGTCCATCAAGAAGCGTTCTGTTGATTGCAAAATCGTTCGCCGTAAAGGCAAATTGTACGTGATCAACAAGAAGAACCCTAAATTCAAACAACGTCAAGGGTAAGGACGTGTTTCGGGGGGTGGTGCATTTTGCTTCACTGAATCGAACCGAATCAACCTAACAACAGCATCAAAATCAACAAAATACAATGGCACGTATTGCAGGTGTAGATTTGCCCCGTCACAAAAGGGGTGTTGTAAGCCTCACGTATATCTACGGAATCGGAAACTCCTCAGCACGGGAGATTCTGGAGAAAGCAGGTGTAAGCGAGGACACCAAAGCCGAGGAATGGACGGATGAGAACATCAAGGCTATTGCCCGGATCATCGGCGATGAATATAAAACGGAAGGTCAACTGCGTTCCGAAGTCCAGATGAACATCAAACGTTTGATGGACATTGGTTGCTACCGTGGCCTGCGTCATCGTAAAGGTCTTCCATTGCGTGGCCAGCGTACACGTACCAATGCACGTACCCGTAAGGGCAAACGTAAAACGGTTGCCGGCAAAAAGAAAGTAACTAAGTAATGTGACCAATGTGGGAACGTGGTCATCAGTTTTGACTGCTTTCACCACATTTACCACATTGACCACATTCAAAAATTGACCATATTCTCATAAAATGGCAAAAGGTGCAGCAAAAAAGGTTGTTAAACGGAAGGTGAAAATCACCCCGGAAGGCCTCGTTTTTATTCAGGCGAGCTTTAACAACATCATTATCTCCATCACCAACAAACAAGGTGAAGTTGTTTCCTGGGCTTCTGCTGGTAAAGCAGGATTCCGTGGTTCAAAGAAAAATACGCCTTACGCAGCCCAGGTGGCAGCCAGCGATGCAGCTAAAACTGCACACGAAGCCGGTATCCGCTCTGCTGAGGTTTTTGTTAAAGGCCCTGGCTCCGGTCGCGAATCAGCAATTCGTGCCATTGACCAGTCTGGTATCAAAGTACTCGTCATCAACGACGTTACTCCGATGCCACACAACGGCTGCCGCCCTCCAAAGCGTCGTCGTGTATAATTCAATCAAAAAATTGACCACATTCCAATAAGATGGCTCGTTATACTGGACCAACCACCAAAAAAGCCCGCTCATTCGGCGAACCTATTTTTGGCTTTGACAAAGCTTTTGAGCGCCGGAAATATCCTCCCGGGCAGCATGGCTTGTCTCGCAAGAAAAAGCAGGCTTCCAACTACGCCGGACAGCTGAAAGAAAAGCAAAAAGCTAAATACACCTATGGTGTGCTGGAACGTCAGTTCCGCAAAACATTCGTAAACGCAACACGTCGTCACGGCGTTACCGGCGAAGTTTTGCTTCAATTGCTCGAAGCTCGCCTGGATAATACGGTTTACCGTCTTGGTATCTCTCCAACCCGTCGTGGAGCACGTCAGTTGGTTGGTCACCGTCACATTACGGTAAATGGTAAGGTGGTTAATATTCCATCCTACTCTTTGAAGCCTGGAGATATTGTTGCTGTTCGCGGCAAATCTAAAGGACTGGAGATGGTTACTACCCATGCCGGAGCCAAAACCAACAGCGTTCGTAATTTTGGCTGGTTAGAGTGGAATGTCGACAAGATGCAAGGTGTATTCCTTGCATACCCACAACGTGATCAAATTCCGGAGAATATCAACGAACAATTGATCGTTGAATTGTACTCCAAATAATAGCTTGCATCAGCCAAACGGTTGGCCCTCAAAAAGAGGGCCAACCATTTTGGCGTTTGTCGGCCCCAGGCTTTTCAAAAAAGCCAGTACAGATACCCGCCTTAAAATCAAATTCGTTTTTCCCACCAACACTCTCTCGGAGCATTCCACATATGAGTATTCTCAATTTCCAAAAGCCTGACAAAATCCTGCTGCAAAAAGCTACTGATTTTGAAGGCACATTCGAGTTCAAACCATTAGAGCCGGGTTTCGGTCAAACGGTTGGTAACTCGCTTCGCCGAGTCCTCCTCTCTTCACTGGAAGGTTTCGCCATCAGTGCCGTTCGTATCGGTGGCGTTGACCATGAGTTTGCGACGATCAAAGGCGTAGTTGAAGACGTGGTGGATATTGTGCTAAACCTCAAGCAGGTTCGCATCAAACCTGTGGTGATCGATGACAAAAACCCGCAGGAAAAAATTTATCTCACGATCAGCGGCAAAGAAGAATTTCGTGCTGCAGATATTGAAGATTTCACGAACGTGTTCAAGATTATGAACCCGGATCTCCTGATTTGTCGCATGGAGCCGTCCGTAACCCTTGAACTTGAGCTTACAATCACCAAAGGCCGCGGCTACCAGCCAGCGGAAGACGGCGCCCCTAAAGATGCTGCTATTGGTGTAATTCCGATCGACGCTATTTACACGCCGATTAAAAATGTTGCTTACCGTGTTGAAAATACACGCGTTGGTCAACGTACTGACTACGAGAAGCTTACCATAGATATCAAAACGGACGGCACTATTCACCCTGAAGACGCTATCCGTGAAGCCAGTCGTATCCTGATTCAGCACTTGATGCTGATTACTGACGAGAACATTACGTTCGACACACCAACCAACCGTGAAGAAAGCGTTGTGGATGAGCACATTCTGCACATGCGCAAATTGCTCAAAACCTCACTGGAGGATCTTGATCTCAGCGTTCGTGCTTACAACTGCCTCAAAGCGGCTAAAATTAACACCCTTGCTGAGTTGGTACGTTACGACACCCATGAACTGCTCAAATTCCGTAACTTCGGTAAGAAGTCGTTGGTAGAAATTGAGGAGTTACTGCAAGACAAGAACCTGACCTTCGGCATGGATTTGGCGAAGTACAAGTTGGACGAAGATTAATCTAAAATCATAAATGATGAATGGTCGGTTCATTTGCCACCATTCATCATTCTTTTTTACAACATTTCATCACAAAGCGTGGTAACCGTTTAGATGCAGTTTAGGGGTTAATTTTTGGGATACGTTATCCTAATGAACCACAAAACTCGCTCCGGTGCTACCACCTGTAAAACAGGTACCTGTCACAATGAGACACGGAGACAAAATTAACAACCTCGGGCGTACTGCTGCACACCGCCGCGCCCTGCTCGCCAACCTTTCCATTGCGCTGATCGAGCACAAACGCATCACCACTACACTGGCAAAGGCCAAAGCACTGCGTCGCCATTTGGAGCCGCTGATCACTAAGGCCAAGGACAATTCTACACACTCGCGCCGTGTTGTTTTCAGCTACCTGCAAAACAAAGCTGCCGTAAGTGAACTATTTGGTACAGTAGCGGAGAAAGTGGGTGATCGTCCTGGTGGATACTTGCGTATCATCCGTCTTGGCTTCCGTCGTGGTGACGGTGCTGAAACAGCGATGATCGAGCTGGTAGACTTCAACGAAACATACAACCCAAATGCCGGCAAAGTACGCCAGGCGAAGAAAACCCGTCGCGGTGGTAAAAAAGTGGCTGTTGCTGCTGAACCGGTTGCTCCTGTGGTTGAAGAAGTTGCAGCGGTAGTTGAAGAGCCTGTAACAGAGGTTGCAGAAGAAGTAGTAGCTGCACCAGTTGAAGAAACGGTAGCTGCTGTTGAAGAAACAGTTGAAACGGTTGCTGAGGAAACAGTTGCTGCTGCTGAAGAAACGGCTGCAGAAGTAGCTGAAGAAGCTACAGAAGAAGCTCCTGCACCTGCTGCGGAAGAAGAAGAAAAGAAAGACGAAGAACAGGCTTAATTGCTACTTCGCTTTTGAAAAATAAGTCAATGTGAGCCATCCCAATAATTGGGGTGGCTCATTTTTTTTGTGTTCATTTGGTTTGTGAATTATTTCAACGCTGTTACATGCTTATCGGCTCTTGCCGTACATTCGCCCATCTTTTTTAAGGTTGCCATGTCAGACTTTGTTGAAAATTACAGGAAAACCATTGTACAAATCGCCACGCCTTACAGTACTGGCACCGGTTTTTATTTATGTGACAGGAAGTTGATTGTTACAAATCACCATGTTGTGGAAGGCAATCGGTCAGTGGTAATTGAGGGGGCAATATTCCGCAAACAGTTGGTGAAGGTATTATATGTTGATACTAAGTATGATCTGGCCTTTCTTGAACCACCCACCTGCGACGAAGAACTACCGCTTATCAAACTGGGGTCTACTAAAACCATTCGGGAAAGGGATGCTGTGACAGCTATAGGACACCCATTTGGACTGAAATTTTCCCTAAAAAGCGGCATTGTTTCCAATACATCAGAGTTGATGAATGGAATTCCTTACCTTCATATTGATGCAGCCTTAAATCCCGGAAATTCCGGTGGGCCATTAGTGGATTCAGAATGGGAAGTGGTGGGTATTAATACCTTCATTATCCGAAATGGCGATAATACCGGGTTCTCACTTCCGGTGAAATATCTTGAAACTACATTGGAGCAATTTGAGGCTATGCATTCCGACAATGCCTCCAGATGCCCGGCATGTATGAATATTCTTACAGAAGCCACTATAGACAACAAGCTCTGTGCGCATTGTGGACATAAGGCAACGTTGCCCTCCTATGTTGAAGATTATGTGCCATCAGGCACTGCCAAAACAATTGAAAGCCTCATCAGCGCTAATGGTTATGAGGTGCAGCTAAGTCGCTCCGGCCCTAATGCATGGGAAATCAGGCAGGGCAGCGCTACAATTGTCCTGACTTATCATGATAAAACGGGATTATTGTCTGCAGATGCATTGCTCTGCGAGCTGCCCAAAACAGATATCAAGCCTCTTTACGAGTATTTGCTTCGGGAAAATTACACGAATCAGGCGTTGACATTGAGTGTACACGAACAAGACATAGTGCTGTCCCTGCTCATTTTTGACCGGTATTTGAACGAAGAAACGGGACAGGTGATGTTGCGGGATCTCTTTGAAAAATCCGATTATTACGATAATATACTGGTAGAGCAATTCGGCGCCAAATGGAGGCTAGAATAGCTTGCAAAATAAACTACTATGATTGCTAAAACACCCAAACCACCCTATTATGCCGTAATATTTACCAATATTCGGACGGTAGAAGAGGCTGATGCCTACCATGAAACAGCAGATCGTATGGTGGCACTGGCAAAAACTCAGCCAGGGTATCTTGGCCATGAATCTGTCAGAGATGGCTTAGGAATTACGATTTCCTACTGGACTAGCCTGGAATCCATTCAAAAGTGGAAAATGCAAACCGAGCACCTGGAGGCACAAAAAGCTGGTCGCGACAAGTGGTATTCGGCGTTTAAAACCAGGATTTGTTTGGTGGAAAGGGATTATGGATTTGGCCTTGAAAATCCCGACTGAACCCCAAACTGCGATTGAGGTGCTTAAAATAATTTCACGCCATATACCATCAGCCATGTAATGGCCAGCAGTGATGTGGCTATCACTACCCCACGCATTGCTTTTTCCCATCTTCTTTTACGGAACCTGCTTAGAATGAACAGGTTGAACGCAATGGCAACAATAGCCAGTGTTCGTTCCCGGAAATTTTCAGAAAAGCCAATACCACTGGCAGCGCCATTGATTTCCAACAGGGAGAACAAATTATATAATACCAGGAAAAAGACTACAGGAATCAGTATTCCATAAAGTATTCCGACCCAGATTTCATCGCGTTGTAACATAATTGTTTGTGGTTAATGGTTATTCCAATTCCTTTAATATTGGGATCGCTGGATAATTGGTGAGGTCATGCATGGATGGGACGATGGAAATATATCCATTCTCCAAAGCCCAAATATCGGTATCTTCTGAGATGTCGCTGTTCACGAATTCTCCACTCAGCCAATAATATGGTCGTCCGGCAGGATCTTTACCTTCAATCATGTTTTCTATCCATCGGGCATCTGCTTGCCGGCACACCTTGAGCCCGCGGAGCTGATCGGCAGGTAATTTTGGGATATTGACATTGAGCAGGTGTCCGGACCGAAAGGGTTGTGCAAGCATATGCTCCATGATTTTGCGGATCCAGAGCTTTGCCGGCTCAAAATCTGCATCAAAACTGAAATCCAACAGGGAAAAGCCGATGCTTCGAATGCTTTCGAGGGCCGCTTCCATAGCAGCCGACATAGTTCCGGAATAGATGATGTTGATACTGGCATTACTACCATGGTTGATGCCCGACACACAAAGATCTATGGTTCGGTCCTTAAGTACCACGTGTTTGGCTAATTTTACACAATCAACGGGCGTACCGGACGATTCCCAGGCTTCAATACCCGGGAAT
>JAEUUS010000291.1 GCA_016787545.1 Saprospiraceae bacterium | reverse complement strand
GAACTGCCCTATTTGCCAATAGAGGGTCGCTATTTTGCTTTCAATATTACCCATGAAACTACCGTGTTTGAGTCGTTCGATCCTCCCGTAATTCATTTTACGAAAGAAGGCCAAACGAACTTCCTGACCGATGGTCGCACCTTTTCCCTGCTGCATGATATTCCGGAGCCGATAGTGCTCATTAATGACAATTTTTGGTCAGATGGAAAGAAAACATTGGAGCTCGTTGCCAGAATTCCTTTTGATGCAGAAAGTGAACGGCCCCAAAAAATTTTTGTAGAATGGCGAAGCCTGTCCGAGCCCTTTTACCGATACCATCTTTCCCTTTCCCGTCAAAGCAGTAATTTACCGTTAAGCGACCCTGATGCTGTGTACAACAATATTTTAGGGGGCTATGGAAATTTTTCCGGATACGCCGTTTCAGTAGACACTATCCAGATACCAGGTTTTTGACAGACGACTGACGACTGACGACTTACGATGTACGATGTACGACTTACGATGGACGATGTGCAAGTCGTACATCGTAAGTCGTAAGTCGTATGTCGTACATCGTAAGTCGTCAGTCATTTTTTGCAGGATTTTGTAGGCTTTGACGCTATTGCTGACTACTTTTGCGCCGCATTCATGCAACATTATATTACAACACAACTCTGTATTTCAGACAGAGCATAACAGCCTTAACGAATGAGCAAAATAACTGTAGTGGGCGCCGGCAACGTGGGCGCAACCTGCGCTAATGTTCTGGCGCATGCGGATATTGTGAATGAGGTGGTTCTCATTGATATCCAGGGAAATATGGCAAAGGGTAAAGCCCTCGACATGTGGCAGCAGGCGCCTGTGGATGGGTACTCAACCCGGGTAACCGGTGGAGACGACTATGCGCTTACAGCAGGGTCTGATATTGTAATCATCACAGCCGGCATTCCACGTAAACCAGGGATGAGCCGCGATGATCTGATTTCTACAAATGCTAAGATTGTTGTTTCCGTTACCCAAAACATCCTGAAATACACCAAAAACCCAATCATCATTGTGGTCTCTAACCCACTTGATGTGATGACCTATGCTTGCTGGAAGGCCTCCGGTCTGTCTGACAAGCGTGTAATTGGTATGGCAGGCGTATTGGATACAGCCCGTTACCGTGCATTCCTGGCAGAAGCGCTGGATGTTTCACCAAAGGATATTCAGGCTATGCTGATGGGCGGACACGGCGATACCATGGTTCCATTGCCAAGATACACTACCGTAAGCGGGATTCCCGTGACGGAAATGATCAAAAAGGACAAGCTGGACGCTATCATCGAACGCACTAAAGTAGGTGGAGGCGAATTGGTGAATCTGATGGGCACTTCAGCCTGGTATGCTCCCGGAGCTGCTGCTGCACAGATGGCCATTGCTATCATGAAAGATGAAAAGCGGATTTACCCATGTTGCGTACGCATGAACGGCCAGTATAAACTAAAGGATATTTTCGTGGGTGCGCCAGTTAAACTGGGTAAAAAAGGCGTTCAGGAAATTGTAAAACTGCGTTTGAAAAAAGATGAACTTGAATTACTCCATCAATCCGCTGCCGCCGTCAAGGAAGTTGTGGATGCGCTGGATGCCATGAAACTTGTTTAATTTTTTTTTGTTAGTGGATGGCTTTGATCAGAATCGGAATAAGACCGGTTTCAGTTAAAAGCCATCCACTTTTTTATCTCAAGCACAATTACTATCGAATGCAGGCTCCATCATTTTGGAATGAAATGGTTTCGGTCAAAACAGGAGAAACACTCACTGAAATGGCTGATAATCAGCCCGTGATGCTGGTTTTTCTTCGGTTTTTCGGGTGCTCATTTTGCCGTGAAGCCATCAGTGACGTGGCTAAACGGCGTCTGTTTTTTGAAAACAAAGGATTCCGCGTGGTTTTTGTGCATATGGCGCCCGACCTGGCCATTGCAGATAAATTTTTTAAAAAATACAAGCTTTATCCGGTTGATCATATTTCAGATCCTGAAAAACGATTTTATCAGCTCTTTGGCCTGGGGCGGGGAACACCACAACAGTTGTTTGGCTTGATGAACTGGATACGTGGTTTCCAGGCTACAGTTCTGGAAGGTCACGGCGCTGAACTGGAAACGCCAGACCTGGGCGACGGATTTCAAATGCCAGGGGTTTTTGTTTTGCATAAAGGAGAAACTATCCGTTCCTTTATTCACCGTTATGCACACGATCGGCCTGATTATGAAGAAATCTGCCAGATTTAATAAACGGCAGAACTATGGGGCAATCCTGTTTTTAATAGCTTTTACGCCACTTCTGCAGGCCCAATCTCCTGTGTTGCCTGCCGATTCAACCTTTAGCAATTTGTTGCCTGAATTGATCATTCAGGACCGAAAAACGGAATTGATTGGTTTTGCCCACTGGAAAGTGGATTCATTGCCAACGGCCATTGCAACTACTTTAGCAGAACGGTTGCT
>JAEUUS010000510.1 GCA_016787545.1 Saprospiraceae bacterium | reverse complement strand
CTGAGCGCCTATACCGTTTGGCAATGGGTGGCCCTGCCGCTCATGCACTATTTCCACCTCGGGAAAGTGATCAGCCACGAACAAGCCGCTCAGATTATTGGCCAACACTTTACCAATGTTAAAGATAAGTTGCTGAATATCCTGCAGTTAAAGCAGCAAAGCAACAACGCCATCTATGCCGAACTGATCAACGCCAGTATCAACCAGAAAAGTGATGAAATACGACTGGTTCCATTCCAGGCGGCCATTGATCTGGGTAAAAACCGCAAATACCTTCGTTACGCCCTGCCTCCGGTAATGCTACTCCTTTTCCTGCTGCTTGGCGCACCCAATATCCTGAAAGAAGGCACTATGCGCCTCTGGAACAGTACCACCAAATTTGAAAAACCCGCTCCTTTCAAATTCCTGATCAATACAGATTCACTGAAAGCGGTGCAGTTCTCGGATTATGTACTGAAAGTAAAGGTGGAAGGTTCCGCGCTGCCCAATGAGGTCTTCATCTCCCTGGGTAATGTGCAATACCGGCTCGAAAAAAACGCTGCCAACGAGTTTTCCTACAAATTTACCAACCTGCAGAAAGACACGGAATTCAACCTGTTCTCAGCTGGTGTGGAAAGCCGTGATTATGTGCTGTCTGTCATTCGAAAGCCTAACATCCTGTCTTTCAATACCAAACTGCAATTCCCGGGCTACATTGGTCGCGCCAGCGAAGAACTCTCCAACGTGGGCGATCTGGTTGTGCCACAAGGTACCGATATCAGCTGGGTGTTCAATGCACAAAACACCGATAACCTTCAACTCAGGTTCGGCGGGCAGGCCGGTGAAGAGGCCAAGCGTTTCGACGATGAGCTGTTCCAGTTCCGCCGCCGTGTGATGAAGGATGAGTCGTACAAACTGTTCCTCAGCAATGCACTGTTGCAAGGCGCTGATTCAGTAGCCTACACCATCACCATTATACCTGATTTGCACCCGCAAATCAGCGTGGAGGAATTCAAAGACAGCTCCAACCTGCGCACCTCGTTCTTCGCCGGCGATGCCTCCGACGATTACGGCATTTCCAACCTGACCTTCAACTATCAGATCAAGAAGGCAAAAGGTGGTCAGATGCCGATGAATTCGGTAAAAATCACCCCAAGCGGCTCAGGCAAACAGATCCAGTACGAATACTCCTGGGACGTGCGCAACCTCAATCTGGAACCCGGCGACGAGGTACAATACTATTTTGAAGTTTCTGATAACGACGGCGTAAACGGAGCCAAAAGCGCCCGCACAGGCCTGATGAATTACCGCATGCCTTCGCTGGATGAATTCCGCCAGCAACAGGCCGACAACTCCGAAGAAATCAAAAAAGACCTGGAAAAAGCCCTGAAAGAAAGCCTGAAAATCCAGGATGAGTTGAAAAAACTCCGCGACAAGGTGCTGCAAAAGAAAGAAATGGACTGGCAGACCCGCAAGGAAATGGAGAAGCTGATGGACCGCCAGAAACAACTGCAACAACAACTGGAACAGGCCAAAGAAACCTTCGACCAGAACAAGGAACAGCGCGAAGAATTCAACAAGCAGGATGAAGAGTTGCAGCAAAAAGAAGAGCAAATGGAAAAACTCTTCGAGGAAACCATGAATGATGAGATGAAAAAACTCCTCGAAGACATCCAAAAACTGTTGGAAGAGCAGAATAAAGATGAGATGCTGGAGAAGATGGAGGATATGCAGATGAGCAATGAGGAACTGAACAAAGAGCTGGAACGACTGGAAGAATTGTACAAACAACTGGAGGTAGAGCAAATGCTCAACCAACAAATTGAACAATTGGAAGAACTGGCCAAAGAACAGGAGGAACTGGCCAAGCAGACTGAAGAAGAGCAAAAAAGCAACGAAGAGTTGGGTAAAGAGCAGGAAAAGCTCAATGAAAAGCTGGAAGAGCTGGATAAGAAAATGGAAGAACTGCTGAAAAAGAATGAAGAGCTGAAGCGTCCGGAAAAGATTGACGATAACAAGCAGGATATGAACGACGCCAAGCAGGAGCAGAAAGACGCCAAACAGGAACTGAACAACAAACAGAACAAAAAGGCGGGCAAGAAGCAGAAGAACGCGGCCAACAAGATGAAAGAGATGGCCAATAAGATGAAGCAGAACAAGGAAAGTGGCGATATGCAGCAAATGGAAGAAGACCTCAAGGCTATCCGGCAATTGCTGGAAAACCTGGTAGGACTTTCTTTTGCACAGGAACAAACCAAAAAGGAAGTAGAAACCACCAACCCCAATACACCACGCTTCGTGGAACTGGCCCAACAGCAGTACAAAATCAAAGACGATTTCAAACTGGTGGAAGACAGTCTGCAAGCCCTGGCTTTGCGCCAATTCCAGATCGAAACCGTGATTACCGAAAAGGTGACAGAGGTAAACACCAACCTCAAAAACAGTCTGGAAGAAATGGAGGAGCGCCGCAACACCACGGCTACCGAATATCAGCACCGCACGATGAAGGCGCTGAACGATCTTGCACTGTTGTTAGCTGAATCCATGCAGAACATGCAAGAGCAAATGGCATCCGCTATGCCCGGCAGCCAGAGTTGCGATAAACCCGGCAAGGGTAAAGGCTCCGGTAAAGGCAAAAGCAAGGGTGAAGGCGAGCCAAAGGACAAACTCAGCAAGGGTCAGGAAGATCTGAACAAGATCATGAAAGACCTCAAAGAGCGGATGGACAAACAGGGCAAGGAGAAAAACGGCGAAAAACCCGGCGGTGGCGGCGGTGGTAAACAACCTTCTAACAGTAAAGAATTTGCCCAGTTGGCTGCCAAACAAGCCGCCCTGCGCGATGCCCTGCGCAAACTGCAAAAAGAAAAGCAGGAACAAGGCAAAGGCAGCAAGGCCCTCGATGAGGTAATGGACGAAATGAACAAAATCGAAATTGATCTGGTAAACAAAAAGCTCAACAACGACATGCTCAAGCGCCAGGAACAGATCCTTACCCGACTCCTGGAACACGAAAAAGCCGAACGTGAGCGCGAGCAGGATGAGCAGCGTCAGGCAGAAGTGGCTCGTCAGCAACAGCCAAAAATGCCGCCAGCCCTGGAGGAATACCTTAAAAAACGCCGCGCCGAAGTGGAACAATTCCGCACGGTGAGCCCGGCGCTGAAGCCGTACTATAAACAGTTGGTGGAGGAGTATTTGAAAGGGAAATAGATCTCCGTGTAGTGGGTTTCCCGTGTAGTGGTTTCCCGTGTAGTGGGTTTCCCGCAGATTTACACAGATTGGACCGCAGATTTTCGCAGAGGGCGTTCGGCTTGACATGGTGAAAATTTAAACGTATAGTACTGTTTAAACTCCTAAATAATACCAAACAGAATGCCCTCTGCGAAAATCTGCGGTCCAATCTGTGTAAATCTGCGGAAAAAAACGCCTATTCAGTTCACATCTTTACTACTCGGTGCCATTCCACCTGGCCATCCTCAAACAGTATCCTGATCAGAAAAACCCCGGACGCTAAGCCTTTAAGTGAAATGTCTGTGGTCCCGGGAATCACTGTCAAGGTCCTGGATTGACCATTCGCAGCAAAGAGGGTCCATGTAAGCGGTGCCACATCCCCGGAGGTAACGTGTAATTCATCTGACACAGGATTAGGATATATGTTCAGTCGCTGCCCGGCTGAAACCGGGTTCACACCCGTGTTACACGCAGGCTCGGGCGTGCGCAAGGGCTCTGTGCTCCGCAAAATCCCACCCGCCCGGTAGATGTATAAAAAACCACATACATCCCAGGTCATCTTGAACAGAGAGCCCCCTACCCCGCTCACCGGATTGAATACTGTATTGACCGCAAAGGGTGGCTCTATCGTGAACAACGAGGGCATTCCGTTTACGCCGGATGTACTGCAGTAAGCCACGCCATTGTGGTCAAAAATGACATCACTTACTCCCCGGTAATCCGGCAAAACCGGACTGTTGAAAGACTCAAACTGTGTTCCGCCATCGTTGGAGAAATAAAGCGTCCGCTGCCCACCTGATCCCATTAATACCGACCCCTGAGAAGATACTTCCAAAACACCCACATTACCTTCCTGGCCCGGCGCTACTATCAAGTTGAACGTACTACCTCCATCCTGCGAACGGTATACGGATTGAGATTCGCCGGCAACAAACAAATCGCCGTTGGGTGCAGCAGCACAACAAAAGGCCATGCCGGATTGTACATCCAAATCTTTCCAGTTTTCTCCATGATCTGTAGATATGGCAAGACTTGAACCCAGGATTGTTGCAGAGGGCGGCTGAGCGCCAAAACCATGCGCGCAAATTAAATCTCCATTTTCCAGCTCACTGATCTCCAAATACCGCCAATCTTCAGAAATGGCTACCGGATACCAGTTTTCGCCATCATCGTCAGATTTATACAACTCGCCATCCCCATAACCGCCTCCAGATTCACTGAGGTATCGCATGGCGCCACAAAACACATTGCCCGAATGATCGGCTTTCAAAAGGGTAATCATGCGCCGGTCTATGTTGGTAAAAACGGGTGTCCAGCTAATGCCATCATCTGTGGAACGGAACACACCATCATCGCTGCCATAAAACAGGGCATGCCCCGGCCTGTGACTCACAGCTACCCTTCCCTGAGAACTGAATGTTTTTCCGGAAAATCCGGCATTCGACGAACTCCACAAAGTCCCATCATCTACTGTCCGAAACACCCCCCAACCTCCGGCCAGCCATTGGTTGTTACCATGGTAATACAAAGCCTGAATGGTAGTGGTTTTCAAATCCTGTGCCACCTGACTCCAGGATTGCCCACCATTGGTTGTCTGGTATATTTTACCATAAAGAGGGCCCTGTTGACCTATATCGTAACCAGTCCCAACCATAAATTCCGCTTCACTATCACCCATGGCAAACGACCGAATTGGTTCATCCGGTAAACCTCCGGAAATGTGGGACCAGTTGCCTGAAAACATATTCCAAAGCTCCAAACCTTTATCCGTTCCAACGAGCACGTTTCCACCGGAAATAAACCGTATACAATATACCCGCCTGTTACCTCCCGGGTGATTTAATAAATTCCAGACATTGCCAACCCTCTGGAACAAACCACCATCCGTTCCTGCAAACAGCATTTGGGATACAGGATCCACTTCCAGGGTGTTGACATCTGTATTACTCATGCCGGCGCCAATACTCACCCAGGCAGCACCATCCCACTGCAGCACATCGCCGAAAGGAAAACACGGAAAAAAGCTGTGCGCTCCCGCAAATAGCTGACCGGAGGCATCCTTCGCCAGACTCCTGACAGGTATAGGAATATTGCAACCGGTAGGCAAGCCCGTATTCATGGTGGTCCAGGCATTGCCATCCCAGCTTTTAACCCCGGCCTGTTCCGTACTGGCAAGCAATCCTCCAGAAGGCCCCACCAACAAATCGTTTACCCTGCCTGCCATAAATGTATTGCCGCCCAACCCTGTCCAGTTTTGCCCGCCATCGGTTGATTGATACACACCCTTGGAATTAGAGCCCATGTAGACTTTACCATCAGGATGTTGCAATAAACAATTAATGGTACCCATTGGCCCGGGCAGGTCGGCAAACGTTTGGGCTTTCGGACATGACGAAGCCAGGATGATTAATAATAGGGTCAGAGAGTGTTTCATAAATAATCAGTTACGTTTAAATTTTTACCATACCAAGCCGAACGCCCTCTGCGAAAATCTGCGGTCCAATCTGTGTAAATCTGCGGGCAAAACGCTACGTAGGAAACAACTTGTTGAACCTACAACCTCCGCTCCACATCCAGCACCCGGATCTCCACCTGCGCAAAAGGCTCTACGCCAGGATCGGGATTCGCAAACCTTGCATCAAACAAGACTGTATTAGAACCTGCAGGAAGCACCAACGGCCCATCCAGCACCGGAATGGTTTCCAACAGATGCCATTGCGCATCGTATACCCTGGCTTCCTGACCTCCCGTATATTTCAAGGTATACCCCTTTTTTAAAGTCACATTCATGCGCATTTGCTTGCTGCGGTTAATTTCCCATTTCAGGTTTGTCAAATCTGCACCATTGGCGGTAACAATTAGTTCCGTTAATGCCTGGGGCATCGGACTCTTTACCTCAAAAGTTGAAAACAGCGGCTCCCCCGGCTGACGCACCTTGGATACATGTTTGAATTTATGAGAAAAAATCTCGGTCAGGTATAATTGCCCGTCGGCGCCTTTTTCCAGACGAAACTCGGTAGACAAGTCTTTCATACGCTCACAAACCCTGACCGGGAATTGTCCCTTTAAGCGGGCCGACTCCCACAATCGTATGGTTTCCAATAGTTTATTACACATTCCGTTGCCTTCAGCAGCCGGCAGATCCATGACCAAACAAAAACCGGCATTATAAGCCGCTGAACGCGTCATCAGCCATTCTATGTCCTCCAAAGTAGTACCTGCTGTAAACTTGAACCAGCCCAACATACCCGGCATGAGGTTGCGCTTGAAATATTTCTGGTTGAGCATCCGATACTCCGTCTGACTCTCCCGGAAGCCTGCATACCAGGGTTCACCCCAGTTCATGCGGGAATACAAGTGCCAGAAATAATGCCCGGAGCGACTCGCTCCCAACACAAAATGACTTTTAAGGTCGCTGTTCAGCCGGTCATACCATGCCTGTGCGAACAAAGCCTCCCCGTAATTCCCCAAACCTGTGGAGTGCGCCCCTTCCAGCCCGTCAAAATCCAGCATGCGCACGCCGGTTTCATTGAACAAATCGGCCACGTTTTCCGCGATTTCCTTGTTCAACGCCGCATCGCCCAGGAACACCTGATAGGCATGATCGGTTAGTTTAAAAGCCGTTGCCCCCTTGGCGTGCGCCGTGGCCCTGGTACCAAAAGCCCCCCGCTCACAATCCAGCAACATCCAGGGCGCCTGTTCCGATACGCGTCCGTAACGAATGATCTCCTCCCCGATCTGTACGCCATGCAGGGTATTATTGTCCATTTGGTTGAAGAAATCCGGTTGGTCTACCGGGATATCCTTTTGGGTGGCATAAATGGCCTGCGAGAGCACGCTTGAACCCGTTTTGGCCAGGCGTTTATCCGGCACGGGGCTTACGTAGGCATCTTCTGTGTTGATGAAATTGCTGAGCGTATGGGTGCCGAGAGAGATGCCGCGTTTTTCCGCTTTTTGCACACAGGCTTTCAGTCCGGCTTTACTATTGGGAAAAAACAGCGGACTCAACTCGTAATGTCCCCAGGTTTTGAATGGCGAGCCATGGTACAGGTAGTGCATACCGGCCCGTTCGGCGTAGTCGAGGCATTGATCCACATTGGATTCATCAAAATCCATGATGAGGTACGACGTATTGGCAATGGGGGAGGTTTTGATCCATTCCCCGTTGATGGTGGGGTGCGGCAAACCCTCTGCCAGCTCAATGGCGCCGATGGTTTCCAGGGTTTTACCACTCGGGCACCCGAACAGGGCAATGGCGCTGCCTTTCAGGCCACCGTCGTTCAGGGCCGGGGCAACGTATCGTTGGTGGCCCCAGTTTTCAATCACGCGATCTTCGCGGCGGTTGCGCACGTATGCCTGCAGGGTAGCCCCGAAACGGGTGGGTTTGGCGGCCTCCACGGAGTACAGCACCCAGCGTTTACCCTCCTGTAAATCCTCGTAATCCTCCTGCTCGAATACATCTATTTGCGGCAGGTGGTCGTTGTCTTTCCAGGGATACCCGCCCAGTGTTTTAGGGTTCAATGCCTGGATACCGGCAGTAAAGGTGGCATTTTGGGCAATACCCACCGTTTCGCCGATACTTTCTTTCAACGTTACGCCGTATGGCCCCCACACCGCCAGCGCCACTTCCTGATCGTTGGATACTTTCAGGAGTTCAAAACTCAGGTGACTGGCCTGTTCTTTCACCCTGATTTCAGCCGTGCGTCCTTCCGGGAATCTCAGGGTGAGCGTCTTTTTAGCTTTCTGGTATTGTGCCCCAACGGGCCGGTACAGACTATCGCGAATCATCAGCGACAGCAACCAGGAGGCTTGTTCCTGTGCCAGGTAATTGGTCTGGCTGTCCAAGTCTGTCCATTCCGTGAGTCGCCCGGACGCATCCAGTGCAATGCGACAGGTTTCGGTTTGAAAAACAATGGGCGCCGGGGTTTGGAAGGCGGAGCAAAGGAGCCAGAGAAAGAGAAAACGCAGGTGCATGGAGAGGATTTTGGCGGAAAAATACGAAAGGAAATACCGCGTTGCCCAGTTCTTGAATGATTTACACTTTAGTGTTGACTCTATGAGCATTTGGCAGCTTCATTCCGCTCCGCCGTGGTTATTGACGAGGACGCCAAGCCGTCAGGCTAAGTATTTTTCTTCTGGCATTCCGCTCCGCCGTGGTTGTTGGCGAGGACGCCAACAACGGAACAAAGCATTGGATATCAAGTATGTTTAGCCAAAAGTCGGCTCTCCCTTCCGCTGTTGGCGTCCTCGCCAACAGCTACGGCGGAGCGAGATTTTGGAAAAATCAAGGCCTAGCCTGATGGCTATGGCGGGGATACCAACAACGGAAAACTAATGTTCTTGGATTATTGTAAAATCAGATGATTGCCTACAAAATAAATCCTTGATATCCATGGGCATGCCCCCCCTCAGCGCCTCTCCGCCTCTGCGGTAAAAACCCTACCCTCCTATCTGCTCCAAAAACCACTCCTTCTCCGTCAGGATCTCCTCTGCCTGCACTGCTTCCCGGAGCTTTGCTACCATGTCTGCTTTCCGGAAATCCAGGGCCATGAGCTGCCCGGTGTATTGCACAATTTTGCTGTAATTGGTACGCTGATAGCCAATGCTCGTGTGCCTGCGTATATACGTGCGCATGCTCGCGAGGTGACTCTTCAGCAGTTCAAACTCATCGGTTTCGTAGTAGATTTTTAGTTGCAGCGTTTTGGCGGTGAGGTTGTTAATCAGGTCTTTGTAATCGGAGCGCTGCAGGTGCAACAGGGCCGTACGATAATCCTTGCGCGCGTAGGCTACCCGCGCAAGCCCCAAACTGGCGGCCACCTCCCGCCACTGACGTTCGAGCAACTGTTTGTGGTCGAGGATGAAACGCTCCACCCAGTCCAGCTCCCCTACCCTGAGGGCCACTGCAATGATGTTATTGAATGCAAAGCGCGACATACGCCCGTTTTCCAGCAATAATCCCAGTTCCAATGCGCCCCGGTATAAATCCAGCGTGGCCTGCGGCCAGCCCGCGCGCAGTTCGTTGGTTTTTTTGATCCCGAAATTGATGGCCAGCAAATACAGGGTGCGCAGCTCATCCGGCGGGAATTGTCGGGCATGCAGGCTCAGCAGGTTGCGGTAGGCCTGAAAATGCTGTTCGGCCTGCTCAGGCTGGGTTTGGAAACAATAGCCGTGGTAATACAAGGCCACCGCCGGCCATTCCAGCAGTTGTTGGCCCTCTGAATCAGCCTCCAGGTATTGCAGCAACACGGGCAGCAGCCCCATTCGGTATTGGGTGCGATACACGGTTTGGTGCGCCGCCGCCAGACAACCCAAACGCAGTTTGCGTGCCATAAAGGCCGTATCCATCCAGTCGGAATTGGCCTGCAGGTTGAAAGTTTCGGTTCGGCGGGTGGCGGTATCAAACTGATACTGTTCCCATTCCAGCAAATTCAATTCATGAAAATACTCGGCATCACGCCATTCCTGCTTTTCCCGGCGCTGTTTTGCTTCCCGCAGGGCAATGGTGAAATGTTTGGGCAAATTGCGCTTCCGGTAAGCTTCCGTTAAGCGGATATCGCGTTTTCCCACTTCCTGTGCCAATTCGCGCCAGGCCAGATAATGCTCCAGCAAAGCCAGCAAGGCTGAATTGGCTTGCCGCATTTTCAACCCGCCTTCTTCCTTGTTCAATACCTCCGCTACCTCTTCCTCCTTCGGCAATCGCCCCGCCCTCCGACAAGCGTCCAGGTATTCAAACAGCAACACCGGCTGCCGGCGGGCATTGAAAAACGGGGAGCGCACAAACTTCCCGAATTCCCGCACTTCCGCATTGGTCAGTGCGGCGAAGGCTTCCCAGAGCAGGGTTTTTTCCATGAGTGGAGGGAGGGGTTTGAGGGGGTTGAAGGGGTTTGAGGGGTTTGAGAGGTTTGAAGGGGTTTGAGGGGGTTGAAGGGGTTTGAGGGGTTTGAAGGGTTTGAGGGGGTTGAAGGGGTTGAGGGGTTTGAAGGGGTTTGAAGGGTTTGAAGGGTATCGATTACCGACAGAATAAAACGTTGATATTTTAAGATTTTGTACTGGTCTCTTTCATAATTACACACGGAATACCAGGCGCAGCGACTCTCCCCCTTTGAAGGGGGTTAGGGGGATGAACACGTACAGCAGGACGATCCAAACAACACAAAAGATTGATTTTCAATAATTTAACATCTTGCTGTACGCTTTCATCCCCCCGGCCCCCTTCAAAGGGGGAGGGTCGCTGCGCATGGCATTTCGAATACTACAAAGGTAGCATCCCATTGCAGGGTTTAGCCCGTCGGCATCTAAGGCTCAGCGCCCCCACATCAAACCCCTCAAACCCTTCAAACCCTTCAAACTCCTCAAACCCTTCTAACCCCTCAAACCCCTCAAACCTATTTCTTCCCAAAATCCATCAACGCCGTCCAGACAGAAAGCGCACCCTGATCCAGACGTGTCCAAATGGGCCGAACCACTCCATTATGGGCTGAAATATGGTTGTAATCGCCAAAAAACACCAGGGTATTGGGCGTAAAGGGCTTGGCGCTCACTTTCAGGTTTTTAAAAGTTTTTCCGCCATCGAGGCTGCTGGCCACATACACCTCGGTTCGGTCGTCGGTGTAATGG
>JAEUUS010000506.1 GCA_016787545.1 Saprospiraceae bacterium | reverse complement strand
TCATACACCATGCAACCATTAGACGAACAATACTACGAACGATTAAACGAAATCGCTGCTGCGATTCAGGAATCGGAAAATCTCACGCTGTACCTCGACGAAGAGGAGGATGAGTATTACAACGCTCTCCGCACGGAGTTCGAGCCCATGCTGTCTGCGCTGCACCACCAGGTAGCATCTGAAGCGCCACTTCAATTAGTTACCTTCGAAAAATACCTCCTGGAGCCACCATTCGAAGGGTTGTACCTGCCTCGCGTGCTCGGATTTGCGGTACTTCGCGGAGAAATTACCGATCAATACAAGTATGTTCGTCCGAACGACCACTTTAAAGAAATTCTGCTGGCCATTTGTAAGAGTGTGCACTTTGATCAGCTGAAAAAACGTATTGGACAAACCATTACCGTCGGGTTTGCCCTTAGTTCCGATATCTGGATCACTAACCTGATGAGTCTGGTGGAAAACAAACGGATTCGTTATTTCCTCCAGCAGCAAAAACAGGATCGTTTCCGTGATTTTAAAGACAGGGAAGACATTTACCGCCGGTATTCCAACCAATTCCGCCACGAACAATACCACTCGGCAGATTTTCCCAAAACCCTGGGTGAAATGAAGGCCAACTTCTCTGCGCTTCGCCAGTTTTTGCTCAAACGCTTCGAAACAGGCGCCGGAAACGACAGCCTGAAAGCGCAAATAACCGGTTTTTTAAACACTAAAGAGTTTCAGGGTTCGGAAGAGTACCTGGAAATGTTGGCCATCTGCGGCAACTTTGTTGACCTCGATCCCGCTGAACGCAAAGCCTTTGCAACGCATTTCGAACGGGAAAGACGGTCTTTCCAGGAGTTCGATCTTCGCTATTTGCGCTTCCTGGTGACACTGTATAAATCGCCAGGTATCGATGCCTCTAACGATGATCGTATGACTCAGGTGATTGACAAACTTTACAAAGACCGTATTGCCGACTATTACCGCATTGCCGACAAAATTCACAACCTGGGTTATGTTCACCCGGAGGCCATTGAGGCTGTGCAGGATTTCTATAATACGCATGAAGGCCTTTCTGTAGAAACGGAGTGCCTCCGTCAGTTGGTGATTACCTATTTCACACGATTAGTAAAAGGGCTGACCGAGCGCGAGTACAACGATTACTTTGAACTGACCAAAATTTTCAGCCTGTACATGAAGATTTTCGGCAATCAACAGTTCAATCAGGATGTCGAAAAGCTCTCGATGAATTACATTAACAAACTGCTTGCAGTATATACCGACAAACGCGCCAAAGATTACCAGGATATCAAGCGCTTTGTTTCTACCCAGTTTGTTGATTTTAGCTTTTTATCGGATAAAGAAGTGGTGGAAATGTTCAAAACCCGCCGCAAGCGCAAGAAAAAATCCGACGAAGAATAATTTCGGCCCGGTTTACTGTTGTTTTATCGAACAATTCAGGCTGAAAATCTATGAGCAGGCGAAGGTGTTTTTGAATAAAATACCTTCGCCCTACATTGCCCACATAACTCACATTTCCCACATTCCTCCATGTCTGTTTTACTTTTCCTGATCGTCTTATACATCCTGCTTGGCTTAAGCATGATGAAATTATTTGAAAAGGCCGGTATTCCAGGTTGGAAGGCTTTGGCGCCGGGATTGGCAGCCGTGGAATGGTGCAAGTTGGTAGGGCGTAAACCACAATATGCCCTGTGGTTCTTGTTCCCGGTAGTGAATATTTTTATTTACGCCGGCCTGACTATTGATTTGATCCGCTCTTTTGGCCGACACGGTTTTTGGGAATCTGTATTGGCTGTTTTGTATGCGCCAATCTCCTTTTTTCTCGTTGGTCGCGACCCCAAGGCTACGTATGAAGGGCCAATTCTGGAAAAAGAGCGCGAGTATCATCGTCTGCACCATGAAGCCATTGAAAGGAAAGATTCGCTTGGTCTGAAAAAGCTGGAAGGACAATATCCCCAGTTTAAAAAATCCGCAACCCGTGAATGGGCGGAAGCGGTCATTTTTGCCGTTTTTGCCGCAGCATTTATCAGAATGTTCCTGATCGAAGCCTACGTAATTCCCAGCTCCTCGATGGAAGGTTCTTTGAAGGTGGGCGATTATCTGTTTGTCAGTAAAGCGCATTATGGCATCCGTACGCCCATGACAGTGATTCAGTTCCCGCTCATGCACAATGTGATGCCATTTATAGGCTCTGAATCCTATCTGGAAAAGCCGTCACTTCCTTATTACCGTCTGCCGGCCATTGAAACAGTAGACCGTAATGAACCGGTGGTATTCAACTGGCCAGCCGGCGACAGTGTGTTTATCGCCCCTGATCGCAGTTGGGATATCGGACAATGGACAAGAAATAATGTAGGTCAGGCGCGGTACCGTAACCAAAAGTTGCCCTTTGTTACCCGACCCGTGGATAAAAAAGACCATTACATCAAGCGTTGCCTGGCAGTTGGGGGAGATAGTTTGGAAATTCGTGAAGGCCAGGTATTTATCAACGGGCAGGCTGCACAAAACCCGGAACACATGCAGTTTTTGTATAGTCTTGAAAGTACCGGCAATTCGTTTAATACCAAAAAATTGCAGGAAATAGGCGTCAACCTCAATGAGGCTTTTCGGGAAGGCGCCAAAGTCGGAGCGGCATTGGATAAGGAACAAGTGGAAAAAGCAAGGGCAATGGGCCTGAAAGTGGAAAAGTTAAAACGCGCACCGGATCCGGGGAATATTTTCCCGAATGACCCCAAGCGATTTAATACCTGGTCTGTAGACAATTTCGGCCCTATATACATCCCGCAGAAAGGCGCAACGGTGGCCATTAATCAGGAGAGCCTGCCGTTTTACTGGCGTGTCATCAAGGTATACGAGAACAACAAATTAGAGGTAAAAGACGGCAAAATCTACATCAACGATCAGGAAGCCTCCACTTATACCTTTAAGCAGAATTATTACTGGATGATGGGCGATAACCGCCATAATTCAGAGGATTCCCGTTTTTGGGGATATGTACCTGAAGACCATATTGTGGGCAAGCCGCTGTTCATCTGGTTTTCTACCCAAAACGGCAATATCCGAAGCGGTATTAACTGGAACCGGATCTTTAAATCGGCATCAGCCATGTAGTAACAAATTGGGGAATCTACATACAGACGTCCCGGAGAATTTAGTTTTTCTGGGACGTTTTGTTTTTAGATAGGTAATTTATTGATTACTTTTAGAGGTCTACAAAAAGTGTTAATTTTTGTGTTTTTATATTTTTCAATGAAATTTTTTTATTACTTTGCAGTAAGGGATTAGTGGTTTCTACTTCTAGTAATTAACTAATCTCAAGATTTACTAATCTCATTGTTTTGATGCAGTCGGCTTATTAGTAGGTTATAATTGACTTGCGACTCAAACTTTAAGCCAATACTCTGTTTTTATCACGCTTGGCTCTCATATACTTGTTGTGATTTAATGAAAAATTTACCTATTAGTGTAGCTAATAGGACTCATTTTTTTCACTCTAACAAATTTTATTTATGAAACACACTTTAATTCACGGTTCACGGTTCACGGCTCACGGCTCACGGCTCACGGTATTTTTATGTCTAATTGCCAACATGGCAATTTGTCAGACGCCTTCATTTTCATGTGGAACAAACGGTGATTCTTCTGATTATGCTGCAATTACTAATTTCCTCAGTAAGGGAATTAGTTTCTCCTCAAATTTATCTAATGAGGTTTCGATACCCTTGCATATCATTTATGTTAATGAAAATAACGGAACCCCTCCTCAAAATACTATAAGAGTATCAGAGATGGTAAATCTTGCCAATCAAGTATTTGATGGCGTTGCCAATGTATTTGTGTGTGGTTATCACCACCTAAATAATTCAAATTTTTCAAATTTTGAGTGGTTTTCCGACAGGATTCCATTATATGATAGCTATCATTTAGATGAAGCAATAAACGTCTATATAGTAACCAACATAGTTGGGCCAAGCGGGATAGCACCATTTCCTTGGGCTGTTAAGAATAATATGTTTGTTTTGGCTAAAAATTCCGACATTTCAGGCATTGCTCATGAACTTGGGCATACTCTTGGTTTATTTCATACTCATGAAGGAAATAATCCAGGAGTCGCTCCTCCTAATGGTTCTGGTTTCTGCACTTTGTTAGATCCCAACTCCAACCCATTGACTTCAGGTGATCTCATAGAAGATACTCCAGTTGATCCAGGTGATATTTGCCATAACCCTGTAGGATGCCCCAAAGCTACTTCCTCATGTACCCCATCATGCACGTTCAACGGACAAACATTTACGTATACTGATTATTGGACAGATAACATTATGTCTTATTATCGGAATTGCTCTCCTTTGAAGTTGACAGAAGATCAAAAGGAACGTGTCATAGGATTGATTAATACCGAACCAGGTCTTGCCTTTCTGGTGAATGGTATTGAACCAACTTGCAACAACGATATTGCAGAAGAGGGCTTTGTAAATAAATACTGCCAAGCATCTGCCCCGAATCTAGATATCACTCCAGTCAAGAGCATTCTACTAGATTTGAGGAATGAAGTTACCGGCTGGGAAGGTACTAGGCCAAAGACTGATAACAACGGAGAATATTTACACTTTAGCAACGACTACTCCAATTTGTCATATGTCACCATAAACCCTGTTGTTAGTCATCCTAAGGTTAGTCAGGTTTTATTGGATCCAACGGTTGTGCCACCAAATTATGCGCCTTTTAATGGTTGTGATGTATATGATGTAGTTGTAATTGGAAAGCATATATATAATCAGGTTCCTTTTTCAAATCCTTATCAGTATATTGCAGCTGATGTAAATATTAGTGGCACGATAACCACTTTTGACATGTCTTCTATTAGAAGGGTGGCCTTAGGTATTATACCTGATTTCCCGGCCGGAACCTGGCATTATATACCGGAATATTACTTCAACAATTCAAATTTCGCTAATGGATTTGCAAACAATCCATTTACTGCAACTTACTCCGGACTGAATTACCCGGATTATCTCGATGAGGTGGTATTAGACATGGACGACGCATCGGCAGCCAATCCGGCAACCTGGTCATTCCGGGGGATCAAAATGGGTGATTTGAACTGTGATATGGTAATTGATCAACTGCTGAATCCCAATGATGGGGATGTCAGTTCAGGCTTTGTTGGCGGGGTTTGTGTACAAAACAATGATATCATTACCATCAGTGTACAAGGAAGTGTGAGCCAACCTTTGTTAGCCTATGATTTATGCATGCAGTTTGATGATACCAAACTGAGCTACCTGGGCAGCTCATCAGGAAATTTGGTGGATTATAACCCTGAATATTTTAACAAAATTGGGGATGAGATCCGTACATTATGGCACAGAAATGATTTTCTGCCAGAATCCTTTACAACCTCAAAAACGCTCTTCAAACTACACTTTAAAGCATTGGATGGCTTTTGTTCCTTGTCAGATGTATTTGACCTGAAAGATTCTTCCGGCATGAATATTTTTTATGATGGGGATATCGAGTCCATGCAGGGGAATGTGGTGTTTAGTTATCAAAAAGAAAGCCCGGTTGGTTCACTGGCCACAATTTATCCCAACCCGGCCTCAAGTACCGTCACTTTTGGCTTCCAGCTTAATCAACCGTCGGTAGTTGAAATTCGCCTTTCAGATTATTTGGGTGGAGTTATCAATACTTCACAATCCTACAGTTCGGGGCCTAATTTTTACACCTTCCCAAGCTTGTCGGGCTTAGCCAATGGCCCAATCAACTATACCGTTAAAATGGGCAATCTGACTTATTCCGGTATCATTGTCAAATCCCTGCCTTAACCTCACACCATTAACCTTTGGGTACTCCGGCTAACTTTTACCGGAGTACCCAAATTGTCTCCTTTAATATGCGATTCCTCCTATCCTATTTGCTGGCAGGGCTATGTTCTGCCGCATTTTCCCAACAAATAATCTACGTTAATCAAGCAGCTACCGGCGCAAATACTGGCGCCTCCTGGGCTGATGCCTATAAGAGT
Organism: Saprospiraceae bacterium; assembly: GCA_016787545.1. GTDB lineage: Bacteria > Bacteroidota > Bacteroidia > Chitinophagales > Saprospiraceae > M3007. Next base: position 5,324 of record JAEUUS010000506.1, on the reverse strand, counting down.
TTACAAACTGCTCTGACTACAGCTGCTCCCGGCAATCAGGTTTGGGTAGCCCAAGGATTGTATATACCTACTTCAGGCACAGAAAGGGAGGTTTCTTTCAACTTGCCTAACGCCGTAAAATTATACGGCGGTTTTAACGGCACAGAAACCCTGCTTGACCAGCGCCAACCATCCATACACAAAAGCATTTTGAGCGGTGATATTGGTATTAGCGGGGTGAGAACCGATAATTCCTTTCATGTGGTAACCATCTATCAGGGCGATGAGCAAACCATATTGGATGGTTTTACTATTACACAAGGATACGGCGAAGATATTTCTGTTGGGTTCCCTCATTCCTACGGAGGTGGTGTATTGGTTAGTTCGGATCTGAACTGGCCGGTAGCATCCCCGATTATTGCGCAGTGTGTATTTGAAAGAAATCGCTCAGGTGCTGGCGGCGGGCTCGCATGTGTGGCCAACGAGTTTACTCATTGCTTGCCAGTTATCAGGAATTGCACCTTTAAATCAAACCAATCACAGCTTTATGGCGGTGGTTTGTATACTTTCGGCGCAAACAATACTGGTCAACCTTGCAACATTACCGATTGCCATTTTGAAGCCAATAAGACATCTCTAGGGGGAGGGATTTATATGGAGGGTATAACAGATACCCTTCGTTTCAGGCGCTGTACATTTGTAAAGGATACCGTAATCGAAGGCGGCGGAGTATTTGTCCGAATAGGTGGACAAAAGACTCATTTCGAAGTAGACAGCTGTAATTTTATAGCCAACCATATGAATGCCGGCGCAGGCGGTGGGTTAGAATTTATGGTTCCCGGAGACGGATGGATAGATACCGTTGGGGTGATTGTCCAAAACAGTCGCTTTTTCTTGAATAAAAGCGGAATAGGTGGTGGAATTGCCATTAGAGCTGCTTTTTTTCTCAAACAAATCAACTGCCAGATTCGAAACTGTTTTTTTGACAACAATATATCTCAAAATGGCGGCGGCGGTATTTTAGTTGAGGCGGGGGATGGCGTTAATTCAGATGTTTTAGTAGATCGGTGTTATTTTCTGGGCAATAAAACACTTGCTGCCTCGGTAGCTGCAGGGTTTTATTATCGAGCATCTTTTGGTACACTAAGGCGCAACAAAAATATTCTTACCAACTGTGTTTTTATGCACAACGATGGCGCTGTTGCAGCATTGGGAGGAGACCCGGGTATTTCACATACACGCGTGGCAAATTGTTCTTTTTACAGAAACGGGGATATTCCTTTTGTCAAGTATTGGGGCACTGACAGTAATCCGGATGATTTGGTACAGACCATGCAAATTCTGAATTCCGTATTGTGGGAACCTCAGACAGAAGGAGTTCATAGGCTGTTTTACAACAACGATCCGGTCAATTTTACCGTGAATGATTACCTGATAGAACATTCTTTAATTCATCTCGCCACGTGCAATTATAATGGAGTAGATCCTTGTGGTGAAGGCATGATATATGAAACCTGGCCAAACTTTATTAATCCAGAGTTTGGAAATACCCTTGAAGTTTGGAGTTGCTCGCCAGCCCAAAATAGAGGGAGTAACCTTGTAGCTGACACATTTGGATTGATACAAGACTATTGGGGTATAGAGCGAATCCTCGGAGACACTATTGATATGGGCGCTTATGAAATCCAGGATCCATGCTTTTCTGGAACAGGTGTACTTATTTCGGAGTCTTTACCTATTGGGATTAGGCTTTTGCAAAACCCTGTCATTCAAGGGAATACAATTGAGGCAGAATTATTTGCAATTAAGCAGGAAAAACTACTAGTTCAATTGGTTGAAACACAAGGCAAGCTTGTATGGAAAAGCACCGTAAAGAGTGAGGCCTCCATGCCAGTTGTCCTCAGTATCCCAATTAGTAATTTAGGGTCAGGTATTTATTTCCTTCAAGTAATGGATCAGAATGGGCGGTCGAAAACCGAGAAAGTTGTAGTGATGAAGTGAGAGAAATATCAACACTGAACACCGAATTTTGAAGTGGTGCTGAAGCCAAGCCCCCGCACCACTTCGATATTCGTTATTCAATTCCGCGCACGCATTCCGCTGCCTCGAACCACGCTCAATTTTGATACTTGAGCTTTGCCGCTATACTTATTCTGCAGCCGAACGAAATAAATACCTTCCTGTAATCCATTGACATCAAAATAGAAGGAGTTCGTGCCCGGCTGAACGGTTTCGTGGCGGACGGCAATAAGTGTGCCTCCCAGGCTGTGTAAGCTAAGCAGGGCTTCAAAGGCTTCGCCCCGGTTTTCATAAGAGACTTCAGTACTGATATAGGCCGGATTAGGGAATATTTGCATCGGGCGGAACTGGTCCACCACAATTTCTGCGCCACCCCATTGACAATCCGGATCCACACGCTGTGCTTTGGCTACTATTTTCATTTTGTTGTAGCCTTCAAACATGGTTTGTTCCATTACAAACGGATTAGCGCCGAGCCAATCCTGCAACAAGGTTGCAAATACCTGGCGGTAATCAAACTGCATGTCTTTCAACTGATTATCGTTGGTCAGATTGTACAGGTTTGGATTGGTGCCTTGTACCCCCGGTTTTACATTTTTACCAAATACTATCATAGGCGCCAGGGTGCCGTGGTCGGTTCCAAAAGAGCCGTTTTCTTTCATACAACGGCCAAATTCGGAGAACGTACAACCCATGACATTGTCTGCCAGGCCAAGGCCCTGCAAATCGTCGAGGAAGGTTTTAACGGCGTCTGAAAGGGATTTGAGCAAATTGGCATGAGCGCCGATACTGGTATCTCCGGAGTCAACTTGTGCGTTGTGCGTATCGAATCCGCCGATCTGGCAAAGGAAAATCTTTGTTTTACATCCTCCTTTGATCATTCGGGCCACCGTTTTGAGCTGCGCGCCCAGCGAACCACCCGGGTAGGTGCTGATCGAATTGGAGCCGGCGTTGAACACCTGGGTAATACGCGCGGCATACAGGTTGATACTGCGTTCCACCCCCATGATGTATTCCAGTTCGTGCCCGTGGTCGGTATCTGGCACGTTCATAATGGGTGCGCCGCCAATGGTTTGAATCAGGGAGAAGAATCCGGCTGGATCCTGCCCGCTGAGATTAATTACATTCTGGTGTTCTGTTTCTGTGTGGAAGCCCAGAGACGTAAATGGATCTCCTACCTGGATACCTAGCGGATCTACCATGTCGGCTACTGGTTCGCCTTCAATATGGGGATACAGCGCCTGTAAAGCCCGCCCCATCCAACCGGAGCCGAGATTGTTTAAATCTGGATCGCCACCGCCACCGGAAAGCCACAAATCAGTGCCTTTAAAGTGGCTCTGATTCATACTCTGGTAGCCGGCAGCCTGGATCACGGTCAGCCAGCCCCGGTCGTACAGGTCTTTAAATCCAGTCATAGCCGGATGGAAGCCTGCCTGATCTGCGGTAGGTAAAGTATTGTCAATAGGCAAAAAAGCGCCTGTGCCGGTATCGTTGATTTTGGTGGTTGGCCTCAACTCGGCATACTTGTCGTACAATGCCGCCGGAATAATCATATTCAGGCCATCATTGCCGCCCTTTAGCTGAATCAACACAAGGGTTCTATCCTGAATGCCATCGCAGCTGCCGAGAATTTCGGCCATGCGGGTATTGGCGAAAGGGCGCATGGAAAAGCCGTTTACAGCGATAGAGCTTACGCCGGCAGCCGGCAGGAGGCGGAGGAAATTTCTTCTTTTCATGTCAAAATCGAAATCAACAGGCGATTTGGGGCTGATCCTTGAACGATTTGACGGCAAAAGTTGCCTTTGACGAATAATTTGCCAAAGGGAAGTGTAAAGGTTAAAAGAACACGCGACATATTTTTATTCCGCACGCTCATTTTTTTCCTCCAAGTCTTTCAGTACCACTCTAAGCGCCCCGGCAGAAAGAATAATTTCGAGAAGGGTTATGACTAAGGAAGCGATTAGCAACAATAAACTGCTGGCAAACAACAGTTTGGCCCATCCCTGCCATCCTTCATAAATAAGGTACATGGTTATGACACAAAGCAGCATACTGGCTACACCACAAACCTGCATCCAACGGATCATATTCAGCCTGAGCCTTAAACTCCGTATTTGTTTCAACAAAAAATGCCTCGGTTGCTTTTCATAGTCCGATACCAGATTTCTGATCAGATTGGCAATGGCCAGAAACTTGTTGGTATACGCAAGCAGCAATAGCGACACTGCCGGAAATAACAGCGCAGGTGTTTGAATGTCCAGATCCATAAGTGCGCGGTTATTTGGGTTGGTCTTCTTTTAAGAGCAGCTCAATATCCTTCATGAAACGGTCAACGTCTGCTGCATCTGTGCCGTCGCAAAAGGCCCGTACATGTCTGTTTTTGTCCACCAAAATAAGTCGGCCGGAATGATCAAAACCACCCGGAGCAGAAGGATCTTCAGTTGCAACACTGAAATAGTTGTCGGCAATCGCATAAATCGCGTCATGATCGCCGGTAACTAAATGCCATTTTTTGGAGTCGATACCAAGTTTTTGAGCATGGTGCCGCAGGGCGCCAACGGTATCATTCCGAATATCAATGGAGTGTGAAAGCATCAACAAACGGTCATCATGCTTAAATTTTTGATAAACACGCAAGCCGTTGGCTTTCACCTTTGGACAAATTGTTGGGCAGTGGATGAAAAAGAAATCAACCACGTAGGCTTTGCCCGCAAAAGTGGCATTGTTGACGAACTGACTGTCCTGATTCACGAATTGAAAATCCGGAATGCTGGGATACAAGGTGTCGCCAGCGGCTGTAATATCTCTTTCTCCTAAGATAGGTAATTTTTTGGGGGTGTCGGACGTGCAAGCTTGAACCAAAGCAAGCGAAATCATGAAAATTATGGGGAGGCAACGAAAAAATGACATGAGTATCAATGTTTGTAAAATCAGCGGTAAAGGTATCGGTTTGTGGGTTTGAACGTGCTTAAAACCGGCTTAAAAAGGGGCCTTGAACTTTAGGATTCAGTTTTTTTGAGTTTCTTCAATTCCAGTTCCAGGTTTTCCAGTTGTTGGCGCTGATTTGTTCATAAAATGAAATCATTTGCGTTAGTAGAAGGGGCAAAGTTCCGACACTGAAAGGGCATTCGGGGCTACTTGCCGAAAGTTTAGGTTAATTGGCCGTCTTCATCCATACATACCCATTATTTTCGCCGACCAATAACTCAATCATTATGCAAAAAAGACTTTTCCTGTTGTTATTCCTCGCACTTTACTGTTCATCAGTAAAAAGCCAGGGCATGTGGATTCCATCTCTGATTGAAAAACAAAACGAGAAGGATATG
>JAEUUS010000496.1 GCA_016787545.1 Saprospiraceae bacterium | reverse complement strand
TCAATTTTGTCTGGATTACCAATCCGCCACCTTATGGCTAAAACCAACCAAACAAATCAAGGATGAATTTTTGTTTGATCGCAGCGGGTTAAGCATCATTGCCTCCGGCTTTAACCTCAATTATTTCACGGTGTTGAACGTGCTACCCGGATCACCTGCCGATGAGGCCGGAATTCATGCAGGAGATCGAATTATGCGCATCGGTTTTTGGGCGGCAAGCATGCGCACTTTAGCAGAATTAAACGGTTTATTACAACAAAAACCCGGTAAAAAAGTGAAGATTGTGGTTAAACGAAACGGAGAAGTGATGAAAAAACAAATTATTCTCAGAGATCTGATTTAAAGTATAATCACGTCCGCCCGCCGACAACCCTATCAGAATGTAAACCCGAGTGATGCAGATTGTCTAATTTTGAGCTGAACAATCCGGCTATATGCGCATTATCATTTTGGGCAATGGTATCAGTGGAGTTACCTGCGCCCGTTTTTTACGCAAACACAGCAACCACGATATCACGCTGATTTCAGACGAATGCGATGAATTCTTCAGTCGCACGGCCCTCATGTACGTGTACATGGGTCAGATGCGGCCACGCGATGTACGTCCTTATGAATCCTGGTTTTGGGAGAAAAACAGGATAAACCGCATCAAAACTCGTATTGAAAGCATTGATTTCCAGCAAAAACTACTGGTGGATGAACAAGGCAACTTTATGCCATACGATAAGCTGGTTTTGGCATTGGGCTCCATCCCGAACAAATTCGGATGGCCCGGTCAGGATCTGGATGGCGTTCAGGGATTGTATCACTGGCAGGATTTGGAATCCATGGAACACTACTCCAGGGGTTTGGAACGAGCCGTCATTGTTGGCGGCGGGCTGATTGGCGTGGAAATGGCAGAAATGTTTCACTCACGAGGCATACCTGTTACCTTGCTTGTGCGTGAAAAAGCGTATTCCGATACCGTTTTGCCCAAAGAAGAGGCTGAAATGGTGGGGCGACACTTGCGAAGTCATGGGATTGATTTACGGTTGGAAACTGAACTTCAGGCAATAGAGCCTGACGCAAGTGGTAAGAAATGTGCTGCCGTATTGACGCATTACGGGGAACGGATTCCCTGTGGTTTTGTGGGACTAACAGCCGGCGTTCGTCCCAATATTGATTTTTTAATCAACAGCAGACTTGAAACCGGGCGGGGAGTTTTAGTAGACCCAAATTTGAAAACCAATATCCCTGATGTTTTGGCCATTGGTGATTGTGCCGAACTGCGGCAACCAGCTCCAGGACGCAAGCCAATAGAAGCTCTTTGGTACACTGGTAGGATGATGGGCGAAACTGCGGCTTACAATCTTTTAGCGTCTCCAGGGTCTGAGAAAGTGTACGATCCTGGCATCTGGTTTAACTCTGCCAAGTTTTTCGACATAGAATACCAAATTTACGGTTCTGTTCCTGCCCAACTTCCGGATCATCTGGATTCTATTTATTGGGAACATTCGGAAGGCAAACAAAGTTTACGACTGGTATTTGACAAACAACACCGGAAAATAATCGGCTTCAATTTGTTGGGCATTCGTTACCGACAGGAAGTGTGCGAGCAGTGGATTCGTACGCAAGCTTCCATAGAAGAGGTTTTGGCCAATCTGGGATTAGCCAACTTTGATCCGGAGTTTTCCGACCAATATGAACGGGAATTATTAAGCATTTACCAGGAGAAAACCGGATTAAAGATCCATTTGAAACAGAAACGAGGCTTACCGGGTGTTCTGCGGTTTTTACAAAAACGAACTACAGATTCAACTGTTCACACTAACCCAAACCAGTTATGAATACCACTTCATGGAGTATTAATCAGCAGAAAGGTGTTTGGCAAAACAGTATCACCGCCCGTGGTATTTGGGCCTGGTTATTGGCCATTTTACTGACCGGATTTTACACTGTGTTGTATTTTTTCCCGGAAGGATGGTTCTATGGGTTAACCCAATTGTTTGATCCTTTAAGTCTGCTCATGCGGGGACTTCCTGCCGACAAATGGTTTGTGTACGGTGCATTATATACGTTTTCTGTGCTGTTGATGGGGGGGAAGTTCCTGTTTAAATACCGGAACAATCGTTATCAAACCTTGCGCACCATTTCGGTTATGTTTTTCCAAACCGGCTTTTCATTTTTGATACCTGCGTTTATGCAGCTCATGAATCAGCCGGAATATTATTTCACTTATTTCTGGCCATTAAAGGACTATTATGGCACACCTGGCGCCCTTCAATATTATGGCCATGCCACTTCGCTGAGTGTGTATTTTATCGGATTCAGCGCCCTCATGACCTTTGTGGGCACCCCGGTGCTGACTTATTTTTTGGGAAAACGATGGTATTGCTCCTGGGTATGCGGCTGTGGAGGTTTGGCCGAAACTGCCGGCGATCCATTCCGGCATTTATCAGACAAATCATTATCAGCCTGGAAACTGGAACGCTGGATGATCCATTCCGTTTTGGTAGCCGTGGTTCTCATGACCGGTTTGCTTTGGATTAATTCCTGGCAACAAGGCGCCTTGCTGGGCAAATTTTCACAGTCCTATGCCAGCATATACGGATACGTGATCGGAATGGCCTTCAGTGGCGTCATCGGGGTGGGATTTTATCCACTTTTGGGCAGCAGGGTTTGGTGCCGGTTTGGCTGTCCACAGGCAGCTATTTTGGGCATTTTTCAGAAAAAACAATCCAAATTCCGGATCACTGTAAATGGCGGACAATGTATTAGTTGCGGGAACTGCAGTACCTATTGCGAAATGGGTATTGATGTTCGCGCTTATGCCCAACGCGGCCAGGATGTTGTGAGAGCCAGTTGCGTTGGATGCGGCATTTGTGCAACCGTTTGTCCACGCGGCGTACTCCGGTTAGAAGGCGCAGCTTCCGACATTTCTGTCAGGGCAAATCAGGAACGAACAGTCCACGTCCGCTGGGAAGATGTGAAACGACTTTAAGGGCTGTTTCGAACACTTGCAACATTAGCAATTCAGCAGTTTGGTTCAATTAGAAAAGTGGTACTACATTTGGGCAAAACTTATTCCAACTTTTATATGGGCATCGAAATACTGGTCGGGATCATTGTAGCTGCCGGTTTCCTCGGAGGTACGGCAAATTATTATATGGAGCAGGCAAATGGCGCCGGATTCTGGAAATCCGTCTTGCTGGGGCTAACCGCATCGGCTACTGTGCCTTTGTTCCTCAAAACCGTGTCAAGTAATCTGATGACGGATTGCCTGAATGGTGATGCGATTTCGCATTTTGTCTTTTTTGGCTTTTGTACAGTTGCAGCCATTTTTTCGTCCAAATTCCTTCAATCTCTTGGTGATAAACTGCTTCAGGAAATGAAAGAAGTAAAGCAAAAGCAGGAGGAACTCACCGAAACAACCGATGTACTCGTTTCGCAAAACTCCGATCCGGTAGCGGGAGAAGACCCGGCGCCCGGCATATCAGAAGGATCAGAATTTGAATCTTTCCAAACAGGGAGTAAAAGTCCTTCGGCGCCTGTTCGTACGGACGAACAAAAAATATTAGGTGTTTTGGGCGCCGGTCGTTTTGCCTTCAGAACAGCTGAGGGCATTGCGCAGGATGCACAAGTAGACCCAGCTACTGTGCACCTTAAACTTCAGGAGTTGGAAGCATCCGGAAAGGTCAAAAAAATGCGTCGAGTACGCGATAACGCATGGATTTGGCGGTTGAAATAACCTGATTGTTTTTTCTCCAGACTTTTTTCAACGGATCTTTGGAAAATTGGCTTCATAATATCTACCTTTGCGGGCATTTTTGAAAGAAGTATCACTTTTTAGCGCATAAAACAATGGAAATCATTGCATTGCAGGGTCACCGGAAAGAAAATTCCGGCAAAGTAGAGGCATCT